>JAJZOZ010000031.1 GCA_021811405.1 bacterium
CGATGATGAACGTCGGCTTCGCGGTGGCGGGCTGGACCTTCGACAAGGTGCGCGCGGGCCTGGGCGAGTACGGCCACTACAGCGTGCCGCTGCTGGGCTTCCAGATCAGCACCTACCAGACGATAATCCTGCTGGGCGCGCTGTTCACGCTGCCGAACCTGGTGCTTACGTACTTCGCGCTGCGCGGCGGCGTGGAGGCCACCGACGAGGGGATCGTGGTGAAGCCTGAGCCGGAAAAATACCCGGGCAAGTCGTTCCTGGAGGCGTTCCTGCTCTCCAGCCGCGGCGCGCTCAAGGACTGGTTCCGCATCTTCTCCGGCCTGTGGAAGGAGCCCACCTTCTACCGCTTCCTGGCCTTCTTCGGGCTGGTGGTGTTCGTGAAGCTGGTGCTCTACCACATGTACTACACCTTCCCTAAGTACGCCATCCGCGAGCTGGGCGCCGGGGCCCCGTTCGGCCAGCTCTTCGGCACGCTGAACGCCGTGATCGTGGTGATACTCGCGCCGATAGTGGGCGCTCTGACGCAGCGCTTCACGGCCTACCGGGTGGTGGTGATAGGCACGCTGATAACGGCCCTCTCCGTCTTCTTCATGGTGGTCCCGCCCGCGCAGTACCAGGGCCTGGCCGACGGCGGCTTCGGGCACGCGATAGCCTGGTGGCTCAAGCTCTCCGGGCCGGTGCTTCCCCTTTACGTGGCCATAGTGCTGTTCACGGTGATCTATTCCATAGGCGAATCCTTCTACTCGCCGCGCCTCTACGAGTACCCGGCCGCCATAGCGCCCAAGGGCCAGGAGGGCTCCTACCTGGCGCTCTCCATGCTCCCTTACTTCGTGGCGAAGTTCTTCGTCGGCACGATGTCCGGCTTCCTGCTCGACGCCTTCTGCCCGGAGACGGGGCCCCGCAATTCCAGGATGCTCTGGGTCATCATAGGCGGCATGGCGCTGCTCACGCCTATAGGGCTGGTGCTCTTCCGGCGCTATATCCAGGTGCACGAGGCCGGCAGGTCCGACAATTCCTAGGCGGGGGACGGGACAAGCTATGCCACCGGAGAAACTGCAGGCGGTAATCCTGACCGGCGACGAGGCCCTGTTCTCGTCGCTGCGCCTGCGTTTCGCCGAGAGCGGCGTCTCCCTTTCCCTGGCCCGCGACGCCTCCGCCCTGAACTCGGCGCTGCGCTATTCCAGCCCGTCCGCGCTGATACTGGACTCCGCGTCGGCCGCGGCCGTGCTGGGCCTGCCGCCCGAGGAGGCGGTGGCGAAATTGGCGGCCATCAAGGGCCGGCGCGCGCTGCTGGCGCTGGCCGAGGAAGCGGCCGCTCCCGGCACGGTAGTGCGCCTGCTGGAGCTGGGGGCGCACGACGTGGCCCAGAAACCCTTGAAGCCGCGCATACTCGCCGAGCAGCTAAAGGCGCTGGTCCGCGTATTCGCCGCCGCCCCGGCGGCCCGCCGCAGGGAGATACGCACCTCCTTCGCCGGCAGCCTGGAGATGGATTATCCCGCCCGCAGGTGCTTTATCGCCAACGGCAGGGCCGGCGCCAAGAAGGAAGTGCGCCTGACGAAGATAGAGTTCCAGGTGCTGTACCTGCTGCTGCGCCGCAAGGGCGCGGTGGTGACCTACGCGGACTTCGCGGAGCGCCTCTGGCCGGCGGCCGTATCGCCGGGGTCCGTCACGCATACGCTGCACCAGCTCGTGACCAATATCCGCAAGAAGATAGCCTCCTGCCCGGTCAGGATAGAGAACCTGCGCGCCGAGGGTTTCCGGCTCAGCTGAGGGAACGGACGTGAGCATTAGATTCAAATTGCTGCTGGCCATGGACGCCATGCTCCTGCTGGCCGTGCTGATGTTCGGCAGCCTCCTCTACACGTCGGAGCGCTCGGCCCTGAAAAGACAGTTCGCCGAGGAGATGGACAACGCCGCGGCCGAGCTCTCCAAAGTGGCGCGCGAGAGCCTGCTGAACGCGAATCCTTCGATGCTTATGGGCTATACCGAGACCCTGAAGCGCGGCGAGCCTTTCCTGGAGCTCGCCTACGTGGCCGAAGGCCGGACCGTCATCGCCCACACCGACAAGCGCCTCGCCCCGCGCCAGCTGCCGCTCTCTTCCAGCGAAAAGCTCAGGGGGCTCTCGGACAAGCTGCTGGTAAAATCCTCGCTGCCGGCCAACCCGGGCAAGGGCCTGGTCTTCGCGGTGAAGAAGCTGCGGGTCAACGGGCATAATTACGAAGCGGCGGTGGCGTACTCAAGGGCGCGGATGGCCGCCGAGACCAGGCGCGCGCTCGACGCCTCGCTCGCCAAGATAAGCAGGACGGGCACGCTGGTCATACTCGCGGGCACGCTGGTCTCGCTTTTCCTGTCCGGCAGGCTGATACGGCCGGTGGAGAAGCTGGTGCGGGCCTTCGCGCGCACCGGCGCGGGCGACCTGGACTACCGCCTGGACGAGACCTCCAGGAAGGACGAGATAGGCACGCTCTACAGGGAGTTCAACAGCATGGCCCAGGGGCTCAAGGAGGTAGAAGAGCTCAAGAGGGACTTCGCCTCGGCCGTGACGCACGAGCTCAAGTCCCCGCTGGGGGCGATAGAATCCTACCTGGACCTGATGCTCTACGACCTGTCCCAGTGCGGGCGCGACCCCGCGGCTATAAACGACCGGCTGCCCCGCTTCCGCGACAACATCTCCTTCATCAAACAGAACGCCTCCAGGCTGCTGGGCTTCATCTCCGACCTGCTCGACGCGGCCAAGATACAGAAGGGGAAATTCGAGATAAAGGGCCGGAAGGAGAGCCTGGAGCCGGTGATCGAAGGCGTAGTGAAACTCTTCTCGGAGAAGGCCAGGAACTCCGGTATCGCCCTGGTCTACGACAGGTCGGCGAAGAAGCTGCCGAAAGTGACGCTGGACCCGGACCGCATGTCGCAGGTGCTGGCCAACCTGGTCTCCAACGCGCTGAAGTTCACCCCGAAGGGCGGAGAGGTGCGGATAAAGGCCGCGCTGGTCCAGGCGGGGGGGGCCGCCGCCGCGCTGCGGCTTACCGTGGAGGACAGCGGGCCCGGGATCCCCGAAGCGGAGAGGCCGAAACTTTTCGGGAAGTTCTACCAGGTGCCGGGCTCTCGCGCCATAGCCTCCGGGCCCAAAGGGACCGGCCTGGGGCTTTACATAGTCAAGAGCATAGTGGAGGCCCACGGCGGCAGCGCCTTCGTGGCCGCTTCCCCGGCGGGGGGGGCCAGCTTCGGCTTCGACCTGCCCCTGCAGCAGAACGGCAACGGCAGAAAGCGGCCGGCCGATCCGGCGGAGCGAGCATGAAAAAGATATTGGTAGTAGAGGACGAGCAGGATTACGCCAACATAATGACCCAGCTGCTGGAGCCCGAGGGCTACAAGGTGGCCGTGGCCGGCACGCTTAAGGAGGCCGTGAACCTCCTGGAGATGATAGACCCGGATCTCCTCATAGTGGACTGGAACCTCCCGGACGGGAACGGCCTGGAGCTGGTAAAGGCCGTTCGCGCCGGGAAAAAAGGCAAGGCCGTGCGGATCGTGATGAACACCATCCGCGATTCGGAAGCCGACCAGCTCTCCGCATACCTGGAGAACGTGGACTTTTACTTCACCAAGCCCATCAAGCCCGAGATCTTTCTCGGGAAGATAAAAAAACTCCTGGAGTAACTTCGGATACATTCTTCCGACGGAAAGGTCCGTAAAGAGGCTCTCCATGGGGGTTTATTTATCGTTCATTGATTATTTATTGATTATTAAATGATTGATAAAAACCGCGCCGGCTATTATAATTTACATAGTGGCGCGGATTCCTGGCATAGCGGCGGACACAGCGGACTTTCAGAAAATGACGAAAAGCTTCGCGTTAACGGCGGCTTCGCTCATTCTCCTGGCGGGGAACCTCTCCGCCCAGGTGGTCCGCGTCGAGAGCAGCTACGCGGATTTCTCCGCCGGCGCGCATAACGCCACCTACGTCGCCGGCTCCGACCCCAACGCCGACGTGGAGGCGGATTACTACGGCCGGGCCTCGGGGCTGGCCGCGGCCGGGGCCGATACCTGGCAGGCCTCTTCCTGGAAATACCGCAGGCCGCTTACCTTAAATTCCTCCAACCCGTCGGCCCTCTCCAACTACGCCGTCAAGCTCACGCTGGACACGCAATCGCTGATCAGCGGCGGCTTCATGAACGCGGACGGCTCCGACCTGCGCTTCTACCCGGCCGGAGCCGTGCTGTCCGCCCCTTACTACATAGAGTCCGGCTTAAACACCTCCTCGACCAGGATCTGGGTGAAACTTCCCACGGTATCCACCGGCACCAGCACGCTGTTCATGTACTACGGCAGCACCGCGGCGGCCGCCGCTTCCAGCATGGCCGACACCTTCGTGCTCGGCAGCGACTTCACCGGGGCCGACGGCTCCTCCCCGAGCACCTCCACCTGGGTCAGCATCGAGTCCGCCTCACCGGCCGCGGGATCGCTGCGCGACATACAGTCCGACAGGCTGCGCCTGCTGTTCGGCAGCCCGCTGAACCTGCGCTATTTCGGCCTGCGCAGCGCGGTGCAGTACTCTTTCGCGGCCGGCCGCAGCTACCGCGCCGACGTCAACGCCAGGAACACCGGCAGCGACTCCTGGTCGAGCGTAACCCTCTGCCCCTCCATATATACGTATTCCTACGACCAGGACGACTGGCTCCGCTTCTCGGTCAAACATTCCGCTTCCGGCCCCGTCTACACCGTGGAGCGCAGCGACTACGGGATCAAGACCACGCTGGTCGCCGCCACGGCGCTCGGGGCGGGGATGCACGGCGTGGAGTTCCTGATAAACTCCTCTTCCTTCGTGGTACTGCTGGACGGCTCGCAGGTCTACGCGGCCGCCAACAACCTCTCGTTCAACAGCCCCTATATCTACCTCGAGGCCTCGGACGCCAACTCCGCGCTGGACGAGTTCCTGTTCGACAACGTCTCGGCCCGCCCGTATTCCGTGCCCGAGCCCGCCTACTCCTCCGCGGGCACGGCGCAGGGGCGCCGCTACGCTTCGGCCTCATTCGTCTCGCAGGCCGCGGACAGCGGCGCCGCCGGCACCCGCTACAACGGGGTGAACTGGAACTCGGTTTCGCCTTCCAGCACCTCCCTGTCCGTGGAGGTCCGCGCCAGCGACACCGACGTCTCGCTGGCCACCTTCACCGCGGTCTCCAAAGGCGCGGATCCCGGCGTCAGCGGGCGCTACGTCCAGTACAGGCTCGGCTTCTCCACCCTGGACCCGCGGTATACCGCCTCGGTGAGCAGCGTTGCCATCTCCTACGGTTCCCCGCCGCTGGCCCCTTCCGGGGCGGCGGGCCAGGCGCAGTCCGTCTCCTCCATAAAATGGACCTGGACGGACACCTCCTCCGGGCAGTACCAGGAGGACGGCTTCAAGATACTTGACGGGACCGGCTCCCTTAAAGGTTCCGCCGCGCAGAACGCCGCGGAATGGACCGAGACCGGGCTGAACGCCAACACCCAGTACCAGCGCCAGATAGCCGGCTACAACTCCGCCGGCACCGGCCCGGCCGCCGCCGTCTCGCGCTACACGCTGGCCGCCAGCCCCAGCGTTTCCTGCGACCGCTCCACCGGCACCTGGCTTTCGGGCGTCCTCAACTGTTCGAACCTGGCCGGCTTCGGGGCCAACGGCGTAGCCTACTACCGCTACGTCTGGACCACCAACCCCAACTGGACCTGGAGCGGGACCGAGACGCAGTGGACCTCCGGCTCCCTGTCCAAGTCCGATTTCACCACCGGCAACTGGTACCTGCACGTGAAGTCGTACAACGGCGACAACGTGGCGAACTCCGGCTACACCACCTACGGCCCCTACTGGTACGACACCAGCGCGCCCACGGTGACCGGCTTCAGCCCTTCCTCCTATCCCTGGACCAATACCGGCCTGTCCGTGCAGGGCTCCTACGCCGACACCGGCGGCTCCAAGCTCTACGCCGTGCAGTACCGCTGGACCACCACCACGGACAAGCCCGCCTCCGGCTGGCAGGCCTGGGATTATTCCATTTCCGGCAACGACGCCGCCTCCACCAATTTCACGATAGGCACCGCCGGGCAGTGGTACCTGCACGTGCAGGTGCAGGACGTGGCCGGCAATATCGGCTATTCCTACACGGGACCTTTCAGGCTGGACCTCACCAACCCCACCGGCGGGATAACGATAAACTCAGGGGACACCTACACGCCTTCAGTCAACGTGACGCTCGCGCTGTCCTATTCCGATTCCGAGTCCGGGGTCAAGAGCCTGGAATATAAGAACCTGGGCGCCGGCTACAGCGTGCCGGAGCTGCCTCAGGCCGTCACGGCCTGGGCGCTGCTGCCGGGGGACGGCAGCAAACAGGTCTACCTGCGCATAACCGACAACGCGGGCAACACCCAGCAGTACGCCGATACCATAACGCTCGACTCGCGGACATCCCTGCTGGGAGCGGCGGTCAACGGCACGGCCAGCGGTGTCATGGGCGAGCCGCCGGAGGGCTTCAACGCCACGGCCTCGCTCGCCTGGACCCCTACCGGCGCGGCCCTTTCAGGCAAGACCGTCAACTTCTACTTCAACGGCTCCACTCAAACCGCGGTCACGAACGTCCTGGGTTCGGCCACCACCACTTTCTACGTGCCGCAGGCCTCAGGCACCTATGTATATAATATTTCCTTTTCCACCGACGGGACATATTCGGCCGGTTCCTCGACCGGGGTGCTTACGGCCGGGCAGAGGAATACGTCCCTGACGACCGAGGACGTGAACGCGACTTCCGGCAACCCGTTCACGGCCAAGGCCACCCTGAAGGACCTGTACACTTCGGCCGTGATAACGGGGGCCACCGTGACCTTCCATTTCGAGGGCTCCACCGTCACTGCGCTCACCGACGGAACGGGCGTGTCCACGGTAACGTTCACCGCCCCGGGGTCCGTCGGCACCTACAACTACTACGCCTCGTACGACGGCGACGGCGTCTACGCCGCCAAGAACGCGCAGAGCCGCGTCGGCGTAGGCCTGCGCGTCACCAGCCTGGTGCTGCCCGGAGCTTCCGCGCTGGCCGGCTCCGATTTCACTGCGCAGTCCACCCTGCTGGACGGCACCGCGCCGGTCTCCGGGGCGCCGGTCAGCTTCTACTTCCAGGGCTCTACGCAGGCGGCGGTTACCGACGGTCTGGGAGTGGCCACCCACACCTTCACGGCGCCGGCCTCCTCCGGCACCTATCCGTTCTCCGCCTCCTTCCCGGGAAACGGCACATACACCGCCAGCGCCGCCAACGCGACGCTTACCGTGAACCGCCGCCCGCTGAGCTTGGCTGGCGAAACGGCCCAGGGCTACGTCAACGCCTCCTTCCAGGCCAGGGCCGTACTCTACGACGGCATCACCGCGGCGCCGGCACCGGGCAAGGCCATAGTCTTCGTCTTCGAGGGCTCCTCGGCCACGGCGGTAACGGACGCCGCCGGCGTCTCCACCGCCGTCTTCAGCTCCGGCTCCCTGCCCAGGTCTTCGACCTGCTATTACTACTTTTCAGGGGACCCGGGATACGCCTTCGCCGATTCCACCAAGACCATCACCATAGACAGGAGACCCGTCTCTCTGGCGGCCTCCAACCTGGCGGCCATGATCAATTCCAGCTTCACCGCCACGGCCCAGCTCAAGGACATGGCCTTCTCGCCGGTCGGCATAACGGGCAAATCCGTCACATTCGTCTTTGCCGGCTCCTCGCAGACCGCGCTTACGGATCCGCTGGGCATGGCGTCCGCCACTTACCAGGCCGGTATGTCCACCGGCACCTACGAATTCTACGCATACTCCGACCAGGACAGCGTCTACGTGGCCGGCAACGATACCGGCACGGTGACGCTGAGCAAGCGCCCCACCGTGCTGACGGCATACCCGCGCTTCGCCTTCGCTTTCGACGCCGTACAGACCGTGGCGGACCTTAAGGACGGCATCACCGGGGAATATATCAGCTCCCAGACGGTCTCCTTCAACTATAACGGCGTCTTCCAGTCCAGCGTCACCGGAGTGTCAGGAGGCAACGCCGGCCGCGCCTACTCCGTATTCTCCGGCACCGGCGTGGCCGGCTCATACGGCTACAGCGCCACTTTCGCCGGCAACTCGCTCTATTCGGGCAACAGCAGCACCTCCTCGGTAAGCGTGACGCAGCGCTCGGTCAACCTTTCCGCCTTCCCGGTGATCGCGATCTGGAGCAGCAGCTTCACCGCCGTCTCGGAGCTCAGGGACGCGGCTACGAACGCTCTGATCTCCGGAAAGACGGTGCGCATCGCGTTCAGTACGGCGCCGGCGGTCTATTCAGTGACCAGCTCGGGCGTGGCCTCGTCCACCTTCACCGCGCCGGCGAGCACCGGGACCTTCAGCTGGTTCGCCAACTTCGCCGGGGACCCTGCCTACGCGGCGGCCAGCTCCACCGGCACCGTCACGGTGAACAGGCGATCCGCCGCCCTGAACCCGGTGTCCTCCAATAAGTACGTATGGGATTCCATTTATCTGAGCGCGACCTTCGCCGACGGCGGCGCGCCGCTGCAGGGCAAGCTCCTTTCCTTCTCCTTCATGGGGTCCACGATGACGGCCGCCACCAACGCGGCAGGTACGGCTACGGCCGGGCCTTTCACCTCCATAAGCACGCCCGGCGCCTATGGTTTCTCGGTCTCTTTCGGAGGCGACCCCAACTATTCGGCGCAGTCCGGCAGTTCCACCGTGACGATAACGGCGAGGCCGTCCTCCATCAACGTGGGACCGGTATCGGCTATAGCGGCCTCCACCGTGACCCTCTCGGCCACTCTTATAGACACCTACTGGACTACGCCGGTCACCGGGAAGACGGTTAGCTTCACGCTACAGGGGGCCACGTTCGCAGTCACCTCGGTCACTGACGCCTCCGGCATAGCCCGGGCCAACTTCCCCGTCTCCACGGTGACCGGGCCTTATACCTATTCCGCCACCTTCGCGGGCAACACCAACTACTCCGGCACTTCCAGCAGCGAGACCCTGACCGTCACGCTGCGCCCCGCCGTGCTGGAGATGGCCGATTACTATCCGCCAGCCGCCAGCACCTTCACGGTCTCGGCCGTGCTCAAGGATTACTCCAGCGGCGCCGTGATACAGGGGAAGACGCTGACCTTCTACTTCATCACGGGGTCATCCCGCACGGCCGCTACGGACGCCCTGGGCTACGGCACGACCAACTACGCGGCCCTTTCCAGCACTGCAAGCTATCCGATATCGGCCTCTTTCCCCGGAGATTCGCTCCATTCCGCCGCCTCCGTAGTCAAAACGGTCTTCCCCGGCAGGCGCAACACCGCGCTTCTGACCTCGGACCTGTTGACCGCGGTGGCCCTGGACTCCTTCACCGTCACGGCCCGCCTGAGCGACTACGACCTGGGCACCTACCTGGGCGGCTACGCCGTCAGTTTCTCGTTCACCGGCTCCACGTACACCCTCAGCGCCCTGACGAATTCCACCGGCATAGCCTCCGCCACCTTCACGGCGCCGGCGTCCACCGGCGCCTACACCTATACCGCGACTTTCGGCGGCACCGCGCTCTACAACGGGACTATTAATACCTCCTCGGTGCTGGTCAACCGCCGCACACCCACCCTCAACCCCAGCGATCTGACCGGGGTGCCGGCCACCAGCACCTTCACCGTTTCCGCCGTTCTGTCGGACGGCGCGCTCACCCTCCCCGCCAGGACGCTGGCCTTCGTCTTCTCCTCCACGCTCAGCGCCGTGACCGACGGCGTCGGAGTCGCCACCTCCGCCTTCGCAGCTCCGCTGAGCACCGGGACCTTCCTGTACAAGGTCACCTTCAACGGCGACGCGCTCTACGACCCGGCCACCGCTTACGCCAGCGTGAGCGTAGTCCTCAAGCCCACCGTGCTCGAGGTGCTGGACGTTCCCGACGCCGTGGTCGGCCTGAAGTTCACCGCAACGGCCAAGCTGCGGGATATAGAGCTGGGCAACGCGCTGGTGATCGCCACGAAGACCATCACCATGACGTTCAGGCCTTTCACGGTCACCTACACCTCCAACGCGGTCACGGAGGGGGGCGTCTCCACCGCCACCTTCGTGGCGCCGCCCAGCACCGGCACCTACAGCTATACGGCCGTGTTCGCCGGGGACGGCATCTACGGCGCCAGCCAGAGCAGCGGCGCCGTGGTCGTCAACCGCCGCCCGGTGCTGTTCAGCCTGGTAACCGACCCCAACCAGCCCTACGCATACCGCGCCAACGCGGTGCAGTCCAGTTTCACCATAACGGCCACCCTCTCCGACGGACAGGTGGCAGGCCTTAACCTGCCGAACCAGACCATCAGGTTCATTTTCCAGAGCTCTACCATGACAGCCGTCACCAATTCGCTCGGCGTAGCCAGCGTAACCTTCCCGTCCCCGGTCTCATCGGGCACATATCACTATTACGGCTACTTCGACGGCGACAACAGCTACAACCCCAACAAGCCGGGGGATTCCGACAAGCTGGTCAGCATAATACCGCGGCCCACCAACATTCTGCCGCGCGACACTCTGACCGGCATCCTGAACTTCGACGGGCAGCCCAACCCCTATTACACTTACTGGAACCCGGGCCTGCAGGCGCGACTCATCGACACCCTCAGCAGCCAGGGTATCCAGGGACTGACGGCCAAGTTCGTCCTCTGGAACTCCACTATAACGGGAGTTACCGACTCCATAGGCACCGCGGCCTCCAGTTCCACCTTCTCGGGCGTCAGCGTCTACGGCACCTACCCCGCCACGGTAAGGTTCGACGGCGACGGCACCTACGACGCCAGCATATTGCCGGGCGGCACCAATACGGCGGACCCGTACACCGCCAAGATAGTAGTGAACCGCAGTCCCGCCTATTTCGATGTGCCGCAGATAACCGAGACCTACCCCGACGCCGACACGGTGATAACCGGCAGCCTGATAGACTGGTGGAACCGGCCCGCCGTGGCCTACCCGGGCAGATTCGTAGGTGATCCCAACGGGGACCTGCGGGGCTATCCCTTCAGGTACCGGGTCTCGACCATACCGTGTCCTGGCGGCAATAATTGCACTGCGTTCAGCTGGACCATAGAGGGATGGGGGAACGTAGGCGCGGGAAATATCGCCACCGCCACGGTCCGCTCTCCCGCCGCGGCCGGAGATTACCCCATAGACTATTACTTCGCCACTACCAACTCCTTCGTGCAGTGGAATCAATCAGTGCCGCAGCGCATACTGCGCGTCGGCCGGCGTCTGACCTATATAATCCCGGACGCGGAGCCGTTCACTTTCGGCGCCCAGAGGCCGGTCAACATCACCGTAAAGCTGGCCGACCTCACGCAGAGCCTGGCCGGTGTCAACGGCAAGAACCTGGACGTGGTCCTGGTGACCACGCAGACCCTCGTCACGGGCTCGGCCGGGCCCGCTGGCAAGGTTACGGCCGCCTTCCCCGGCATGGCCGTAGGCACCTACACCTATATAGCCCGCTTCCCGGACGGCGACCCGGCCTACATGCCGTTCACCAGTTCCGGCACGGTGGTGATAGAGAAGAACGTAACCGCCCTCTCTGCCATGGACGTTCTCAACGTGCCCGCCGGCAACAGTTTCACCGCTAAGGCGACCCTCTCGATAACGGTCGGGACCACCTCGATCCCTATGCAGGGAAAGACCGTCTACTTCGTCTTCACGAGCACCGCCGGCCCCACCATAAACCAGACCGCCGTTACGGACATAAACGGCGTGGCGCAGACCACATACTGGTCACCGTACGTGCCGGGCACGTACAACTACACCGCATCCTTCCCCGAGGACGCCGACAACAAGCCTTCCAGCGACCTGCTCAACAGCGTGCAGGTGGTGCAGCGCAGGACCCAGCTCACCGCGCAGAACGCGGCCGTGTACATCCTGGAGAACTTCGTCTCCTCGGCCACGCTCGTGGACAACGACCTCTCCAACGCACCGGTCAGCGGCAAGACCATCAGTTTCGTGCTGCACGGCGGTCCCGACACCAGCGCATCGGCCGCCACCGTGGCCGACGGCTCCGCCAACGTCACTTTCCTTTCTCCCGCCTCCTCCGGGACGTATCAGTACTCCGCCACTTTCCCCGGAGACCCGCTATACGCCATCAGCAGCGACACGCGCACCGTAACCGTCTCAAGGCGCGTCACCAATCTCAACGCCGCGGACGTCACCGCGCCGGCCAACAGCACTTTCACCATAACGACCTCGCTTTCGGACGTCACCTTCAACCTCGGTGTCTCCACCCCGATATCCGGCGTGCCGGTTAAGTTCGTCTTCAATAGCGTCACCCAGTACGCCAACACCGACGCCTACGGCGTGGTCTCGGCCACGTTCACTTCGCCGCTGGTGGCCGCCACCTATCCCTACTCGGTCACTTTCGAAGGCACCCAGACCTACGGCGTCACGACCACTCCGCGCAACGTAATCGTCCGGAAAAGGAACACCACGGTCTCCGGCTCCGACCTGCAGGTGCCGGCAGGCAGCCAGTTCTCCGCCCAGGCCCTGCTGATAGACGAGTTCGGCCAGAAAATGCAGGGCTACGCCATCGATTTCGTCTTCACCGGCGGCGGCACGTTCAGCGGCTCCGCCGTAACGGACGTGAACGGTCTGGCGGCCTACACGTTCACCGCGCCCGTCAGCACCGGCATATACAACTACACGGCCTCATACGCCGGTGATGCCACATACGCCGCCAGCACCGACGCCGTGAACATGGTGGACGTTAACGTGGCCTCCACGACGATAAGCACCCCCGACGGTTCCGTGCTGGTCAACGACGTGTTTTACGCCACGGCCACGCTTACAGGCAAGACCAGCGGGGTGGGGGTGGAGAACAAGACCGTCCGTTTCACCTACGCCGGCGCGGCCCAGGGCACTGGCATCACGGACGTGAACGGAATAGCCGTGAAGTCCTTCACCCCGCTCTCCACCGGGACCTACAGACTGGACGTCAACTTCGACGGAGATTCCGCCTTCTACGCCAGCGCCGGCTCCGCCACCATCACCGTCAACCGCCGCGCGGCGGGCATGGCCCTGCAGGACGTCACCTCCGAGGTCAGCGTCACGTTCATAGCTACGGTCACGCTGCAGGATGTCAGCTCGCTACCGCCGGTCTGGATAGCCGGACGCACGGTCGACTTCCTGTTCAACGGCGTGCCGCAATCTGCCGTCACCAGCGCGGTCGGAGTGGCAACGGTCACCTACACCTCTCCGGGCTCCTCCGGAGTCTACCCGATAACGGCCGCCTTCAACGGCGACGCCATCTATAATTCCACCTCCACTTCGGCCTCGGCGTACGTTGCCAAGCATATCACCACCCTCACGGTCGATAACGGCCCGGCCACCGCACTGGAGCTCTTCATTGCCACGGCCACGCTGAAGATGAACGGCACCCCGGTGCCTACCAAGAACGTCGCTTTCTACTACAAAGGCACCACCGTCACCGCCACCACCGACGCCAACGGCCAGGCATTCGCCCAGTTCAGCGCCGGCCCGTCCTCCGGTCCCTGGCGCATCAACGGCACTTTTGACGGCAGCCTCGACCCCGCCTACGACACCAGCGTGGCCTCGGCCACCATAACTGTCCTGCGCCGCACCTGCAGGGTCATACCGAACGACGTGATACTGGAAACCTTCCAGGTCTTCAATGCCACCGTCACCTTCATGGACGTGGCCAGTTCCAGCACGCCGGCCGGCAAGATAGCGTCCGTGGCCTTCAACTGGACGCCGGTCAAGAGCACCTACACCACCACGGCCACGAACGCCTCCGGCATCGCCTACAGGACCGGTGTCACAGGCCCGGTCTCCTCCGGCACCTACAGGATAGAGGCCTTCTACACCGGTGACGCCACCTACGAGCCGAGCCTCGCTTCCACGGCCACGGTCTCTGTAGCCCGCCGCCCGACGCAACTCTCCGTGGGCGACACCTCCACCACGTTCGGACAGGTCTTCACCGCCACCGCCACGCTCAAGAACGGCGCGCTCCCGCTGGACCTCAAACCGGTCCGTTTCACCTTCGAGGGCAGGAACTTCACCAAGTTCACCGACGCGACGGGCGTGGCCATGGCCACCTTCACCGTAACTACGGCCACGGGTCCTGTGCAGATACAGGCCGTCTTCGACGGTGACGACGGCTACTTCGCCAGCAACACGGCCACGGCCACCGTGACGACCATGATGCGCGCCACCGCCATGACCGCTCCCGCCGTCTACGCCATCGCGGACAAGCTGTTCATAGCCAGCGGCACCCTCAAGGATTTCCTCGGTCTCAACGTGCCGGACAAGACCGTTTCCTTCGTCTTCAACGCCGGCACCCAGTACGGCGTCACCAACGCGGTCGGAGTGGCATCCGCCTCCTTCACCGCGGCGGTCTCCACCGGCGTCTACCCGGTGGCGGTCTCCTTCGCCGGGGATTTCGCCTACGCGCCCAGCTCCGCCACCCTTACTCTTACGGTCAACAGGCGCCCGACCTCGGTAATACCGTTCAGCGCGGTAACGGTCCCGGCCCTGGACGTCTTCTACGCCACCGCTACCCTGAGGGACCTGGACCTGTTGCAGCTCGCTTCCAAGCCGCTGCGCTTTGTCTTCCAGGGCAGCACCTTCTCCGTGACGACCGACGGCTCCGGCATCGGCGTCTCCACCTGGACGGCTCCCGCGAACTCGGGGACATATTACGTGTACGCCTATTTCGACGGCGACGGTAAATACGAACCTTCATACGCTCCGGTCACCGTGACGGTGCAGAAGCGCCAGTCGGCCATAGCGCTGGACCCAGTCTCAGCCACCGCACTCGACCTCTTCACCAGTACGGCCGCCCTCTCCGATCCGAACAACGGCTCACTGCAGCTCTCCGGAAAGCAGGTCGCTTTCGCCTTCAGCTGGGGGGGAAGCACCGCCGCGGCCACCAACGCCGTGGGGACCGCCACGGCCGCTTACACCGCAGCTTCCGCCGCCGGCACCTACCAGCTCACCGGCACCTTCGCCGGAGACGCCACCTACGCCTCCACTTCCACCGTCGTATCCATAACGGTGGCCAAGCGCAACGCCTTCATCTCCGGAGTCTATGTCTCGACCCGCGTGCTGGATTCCTTCACCGCCACCGGTCTCTTCAAGGACAGCGTGAGTTCCGCCACGGTATCCGGCCGCACGATGAAATTCGTTCTGCAGCATGGGAGCACGCTGACAGCGACGACCAACGGCTCAGGTCTGGCCTCGGCCGGGTTCACGGCCCCGGCATCTTCCGGGACCTATTACCTCTATACCTATTTTGACGGCGATCCCACCTACAATCCGGCGGCCATGTACACCAGCAGCGTCACGCTGGCCCGCAGGGACAGCCTCATCGTCCCTGCGGCGCCGGCCGCGGTGATAATAGGCAGCACCTTCACTCCGACCGCCACCCTTTACGACGCGGTGAACAGCGCCACGGTGAGTTCCAGGCAGCTGGACTTCCTCTTCCAGGGCTCCACCAAGCCGGCCGCCACCACTATCTCCGGGGTCGCTGCGGCCGGCTACACGGCCAACACTTCCTCCGGCGCTTACCAGCTGCAGGTCTCTTTTTCCGGGGACGCCACCTACAACCCCAGCGTCTCCACTGCCGGCATCACCGCGCTGCGCTATCCGACCCGCCTGGCGGCCTCCTCCGTAACGGTCAGGATGAACGAGGTCCTGACGGCCACCGCAACCCTGACCGACTACCTGGACGGTCCCGCGATCTCGAAGCCGCTGGTCTTCACCTTCCAGTCCCAGCCCTTCGCGTCCCTGACCGACTCCGGCGGCATAGCCCGCTCCACCTACACGGCCTCCGTAGCCTCGGGCACGTATTCGCTGCCGGTCACGTTCGCCGGAGACGCGCTTTACGATTCCACGGACACCGTGATCAGCGTCCTCGTGACAAAGCGCGACCCGCTGCTCCAGCTGTCCTCCGTGGCGGTCAGGGCCATGGACGTCTTCACCGCAACGGCCACGCTGGCCGACGCCGCCAACCCGGCCCAGCCTATAGCCGGCCAGGCCGTCAACTTCGAGCTGCAGGCCGGCACCTATACGCTGTACAACAGCGGGGTGACCGGCGCGGACGGCGTAGCCGTCTCCACCTTCTCCGCCCCGGTCTCTACCGGCACTTACCAGCTCCTCGCGCACTTCCCCGGCAGCTCAGGCTACTATCCAGCAGTGGCTTACAGCTCCGTCGCAGTAGGGCTGCGCCCCGCCTCCCTGGTCTTGCCGGACGCTTCCACCGAGATCGACGAGCTCTTTATGACCACCGCCACGCTGGTGGACCAGGCCACCTCCCAGCCGGTGATCGCCAAGCCGCTGCTGTTCACTTTCGGTTACAGCTCGCAGGCTGTGACAGGGGCGGACGGCAAGGCCGCCGCAGGCTTCACGGCCCCGGCCTCATCCGGCGCCTACCAGCTGGACTCCGCGTTCGCCGGGGACGCCACCTACGGGGCCGTCTCCTCCACGGCCACGCTCACTGTCAACAGACGCCGTTCGGCGTTGGCGGCCCCCGACATCCCCGCCATAATCGACGAGATCTTCAACGCTACCGCGACGCTGACGGATTGGCGCAGCGCCCAGCCAGCGAACGGAAGGCAGGTATCTTTCTACCTGGCCAGCACGACAACCACGCCGACGGACGCCACTGGAACGGCCTTCTACTCGTACGCGGCCCCGGCGTCCTCCGGGACCTATTACGCCAACATAAGTTTCGCGGGGGACGCCCGCTTCCTGCCCTCCGCGACCACCGCCCAGGTCCTGGTTGACAGGCGCCCCGTGGCCATCTCCCCGGACGCCGTGATAGCCCGGGCCGCGCAGGTCTTTACAGCCACGGCCGCGCTGCGCGACGTGCTCAACCCGTCCTATAAACCGGCCGGACGCGCCATGCGCTTCATATTCTCCGGCAGCACGTTCACCGCGCTCACCGACGCGAACGGCATTGCAGTATCCACCTTCATGGCTCCGCCCTCGAGCGGCACGGCCAGGCTGGACATAGCCTTCGACGGCGACGCCCGCTACCGGACCGACGCTTCTTCCGTGACGGTCGCCGTGCTCCGCCGCCTGTCGTCCATGACCATCGACACGGCCGTCATAAGCGCCATGGACCTGCTGACGGCGACAGCAACGCTGAGAGACCTCGCCGCTCCGGGCGTCCCCGTGAACGGCCGCACCCTGACGCTCATCTTCTCGTCCAAGGCCGAAGCCGCAGTCACGGACGCGGCCGGCGTAGCGGTCTCCACCTTCGCCGGCCCCGCCTCCTCAGGCACCTACACACTGGAGGCCTCCTTCGCCGGCGACGACATCTACGACTCCTCCTCCGCCAGCGGCACGGTGACCGTGCTGCAACGCCAGACCGGGGTGAACGTGGCCGACAGCTCCGCCTATCCGTTCGAGCTCTACCTGGCCTCCTCCACCATGTTCGACGCCGGCACCGGCGCTCCGGTGGCCGGCCGGGCCATGAACTACTCCGTGGGCGCCTCCTCCGGCTCGGCGATGACCAACGCCGTAGGCGTGGCCACTGCGCCTTTCACGCCTCCGGTCGTCTTCGGCAACTATCAGCTCTCGGCTTCCTTCCCCGGAGACGCCACCTACGCTGCCGCGACGGGCAGCGGCACGGTATCCGTCATGCAGCGGCCCACGGTCCTGTCCACTGCGGACGTTACCGCCGTGACGCTGGACACCTTCTCCATAACCGCCTTCTTCACGGACGTCAGGTTCGGCACGCCGATAGCCGGCAGGGAGATAGGCTTCTCGTTCAACGGCCAGGTGAGCACGGCGGCCACCGACGCGACCGGATACGCCGCCGCGGTCTTCACGGCGCCGGCCTCCTCCGGCGCCTACAACTACACGGCCGAGTTCCTCGGCGATTCCATCTACGCCGCCGGCGTCGGCACCGGCGCCGTCACGATCAACACCCGCCCGACCCGCGTAATACCGAAGGATACCACCGCCAACTCGGGCCAGCCCTTCACGGTCAGCGCCACCCTGGTCGATCCGGCCAGGCAGAATCAGGCTGGCTATCTAGTGCCGGGCGCGCAGGTCCAGTTCGACTTCAAGGACAAGACCGGCTTCGTGCTCGACACCGCGTACGGCATCACGGACGAACTGGGAGTGGCAACGGTGACGTTCACTGCCCCCAGCAATCCAGACGTCTTCTACTTCGACGCCAAGTTCGGCGGAGATTTCACCTACTCTCCCAGCAGCGGCACCGCGATGATAAAGGTGGGGCTGCTCACCTCCCTGGTGGCCTTCGACGTCGTGACGGACGCACTTGAGACCTTCACCGGCAAGGCTAAGCTGACGGATTACCTTTCCACCACGCTGGACGACAAGCTGATACGCTTCAAGTTCCTCGGCGCGGAGAATTCCGGCATGACCGCCGCCGACGGCGTATCCGGGGTGGCCTCATCGACCTTCACGGCTCCGGCCTCCTCCGGCACCTACCAGTACATGGCCTACTTCGACGGGGACTCCATCTATTCGCCAAGCAATACCACCGCCACGGTGAAGGTCAACCTGAGGACCGCCTCTTTCGTCACGTACCCGGCCTCCGCCCTCGCCTACAGCTCTTTTACCGCCATGATCGCGCTCAAGGACCTGAAGACCAACAACTCCGTCGGAGGCCGCAACGTGGACCTGATCTTCAACGGCAGCACGGTCCCGGTGGTCACGGACCCTGCCACCGGAATAGCCGCCGCCCAATTCTTCGCGCCGGCCTCCTCGGGCGCCTTCAGCTTCTACGCCGATTTCGCCGGCGACAACACTTACGCCCCGGCCTATGCAACCGGCACGCTGTCCGTCTCGCTGCGTCCCACCAGCATGCTTTCCTACAACGTGTCCAACCTTACCGCAAGCAGCACGTTCACGGCCAAGGTGCAGATCAAGGACGGCTCCAACCACCCCGTGCAGGGTCTGGGGGTGGACTTCGAGTTCGAAGGCTCCCTGGCGATAGGCCAGACTGACGCCCAGGGCTTCGCGCAGACCGTCTTTACCGCGCCTGCGGCCAGCGGCACTTACAAGTTCAATGCCGTCTTCTACGGGGACATCTACTACTCCAGCAGCAGCGCTTCAGGCGACGTTTCCGTCGGCCCGCGTCCGACGCTGATGTTTACGCCGCCGGTGTCCTCCAAACTCGGCTCGCCGCTCGGGCTCTCCGCCAGACTCGTGGACGTGGCAGACCAATCCGGAATACCCGGCCAGAGCATCGACTTCTATTTCGAGGGCTCCACGCTGACGGCGGTCACCGACGCCCTGGGCGTCTCATCCATAACCTTCGCCGCCCCGGTCTCCACCGGCACGTACCCCTACAAGGCCGAGTTCCACGGCGGCGGCGCCACTTATCTGGGCAGCTCCTCCACCGCCACCGCCACGATAGCGCTCAACCTCACCAGGATGACGGCGCTGGGCGGGCTGACCGTAAAGATCTACGAGCCTTTCCAGGCCCAGGCTACGCTCACCGACTACCTCGGCGTGCAGCTGCAGGGGCTGCCGGTCCTGTTCACCTTCGGCGCCGATATCTCCACCGGCACCACCAGCGACGTGGGCCTCGCCACGGTCACGTTCCAGACCCTGGGCCTGGCCTCCACCGGCACGTACAACTATACCGCGGAATACTACGGGGATACCCTCTACACCGCCTCTTCTGATACCTCCAATATCGTCAACGTCAACAGGCGCGACCCGCTGCTCGTGGCAAGGGACGCGCTGACCACCCCGCTCAAGCAGTTCACCGCGGCGGCCACCCTCTACGACAACGTCAACGGAAGCGCGCTCTACGGCTCGCCGGTCTCCGGCAGGGAGATCTCCTTCGCGCTCCACTACGCCACTTACACGATGGTAATGACGGCCACGACTTCCGTTACCGGCGTTTCCTCCGCGACCTTCACCGCGCCCATATCCACCGGCTCCTATCTGATCACTGCCGCGCTGGGCGGCGCCGACGCCATCTACGAGCCGTCCTTCTCCTCCGCCACCCTCACCGTCTTCTTCGACGACGGCACCGGGGCGATAAAGACCAAGCTGGCGGTCGACCACGCGGAGTCCTACATCAGCCGGACCTTCGTGGCCTCCGGCACGCTGACCGCCACCGGCATCCCCGTGCCGGGAGAGCCGGTCCTGTTCGAGTTCTTCAACGGCATCGCGACCTACACCGCGGCGGGCTTCACGGACGGCGTCGGCCTCGCCACGGCGGCCTTCACCGCCCCGGCTGCCTCCGGGACCTACCAGATCACGGCCAGTTTCGCCGGCGACGTCGACTACTCCGCGGCCAGCGGCACCAACACGCTGACGGCCTACCGCTATCCCACTTCGCTCGCCGCGCAGGCGGTCTCCACGTTCGCGGGCGAGCTGTTCACCGCGAAGGCGGTGCTGCGCGACGTACTTACCGGGGCGGCCATCCAGGGCAAGAGCGTGGCCTTCGACTTCTTCGACGGCGTCTCCACGCAGACGCTGACCGGCGTCACCAGCTCCACCGGCTCGGCCGAGGTGGTATTCACCGCCCCGGCGGCGCCGATAGACACCTTCTATACCGCGCGCTTCGCCGGCGACCCGGTCTACTCCGGCTCCCAGGACGAGGCGGCGGTGCTGATAGCCTCCAAGGGCTCCAGCACGTTCCTGGTGGGCTACGACGTCTTCATAGGCACGGGCGAGGTCTTCTCGGCCTCCGCCACGCTGACCTCCAAGGGCTACCCGGTGCCGGGCAAGCCTGTCTCCCTGACCTTCGAGGGCGTCACGCGCGTCTCCACCACCAACGCCGCCGGCGTGGTCTTCTCCACCTTCAGCGCGCCGGCCGCCAGCGGCACGTTCGTCTACGCCGCCTCCTTCGCCGGGGACCAGAACTACAACGCCGCCGACTCCACCGGCACGGTCTCCGTGGTGATGCGCGTGCAGGTGGAGCAGCCGACGTTCAAGGTGGAGGTGACCTCCACCCAGGTCACCGTGGTCTGGAAGCCGATAGCGGTCTCCTCCGGGCAGGTCTCCTCGTACGCCATCGAGGAATCCGCCTCCTTCATCGACATCCGCAAGGGCGTGATCACCTCCAGCGCGGCGGTTGCCGCCAGCTCCGCAGCCACGCTGGGTTACACCATGCCGGCCGACCCCGACAACCCCACCTATATCAAGATCAAGACCAAGCTGGCGGACGACCAGGAGAGCCCGACGTCCCTCGTGGTGGAGGTCCCCAGCAAGGCCGAAGACCCCCAGCGCGTGCCCAACTACTACTACATGAGCCCCGGCGCCAACCCGCAGGACTGGGCCGCCTGGGTGAAGATCCCCGGCAAGGTGATGGACAAGGTCGGGGCCGACACCTTCTCGGTCGCGGTCGAGAAGTCGCAGGCCCCGGGCTTCCTCGCCGCCTACACCGTGACCCCGTCCGGAGCCTCCTCTAAGCTGGAGGAGGACCTGAAGGCCTCCAACAAGAACGGGGTGAAGCTCACCATCGCCTACCCGCAGTCGGGGACCGGGACCTCCGCCTCCACTGGCCAGCTGGCCATCTACTGGTTCAACGGCGTGGAGTGGGTGAAGCTCGGCGGCGAGATAGACGTGCTGACGGGCGAGCTCTACACCTACTCACGCGTGCTGGGACAGTTCGCGGTGCGGGCGGCCCCGCTCGCCTCCTCCTTCAGCCTGACCAAGGTGGCGCCGCGCATCTTCACCCCGGAAGAAGCCTCCACGACCGTGAACAGGGCCAGGTTCTACTTCGAGAACCCCGGCGGCGGCGAGGTCACCATAAGGATCTTCGATATCACCGGCGCGCTGGTGCGCCGCAACCTGGAGTCGGAGAGCTCCAACATCATGTTCTGGAACGGCAAGGACCAGTCCGGGGCCGCGGTGAAAGGCGGCATCTACCTCTACCAGATCGAGGCGGGAGAGGAGATAATCACCGGTACGGTGGTGGTGGCGAAATGACGACCCTCGAAGAAGCGAAAAAGGAGAATATGAGCAACATCGTGTCCGCTTTCTGCCTTACCGCCCTGCTGGCCTCGCCGGCCGCGGCCGCTTTCACGCTGAACAAAGTCGCGCCCCGCATCTTCACTCCGGCGGAAGGCAGCGTTGATGTTAACAGGGTTAGGTTCTACTTCTCCAACCCGGACGGCGGCGAAGTTACGATACGCATCTTCGACATAACCGGCGCGCTCGTGCGCCGCAATCTAGACACAGATACCTCTGGGATGTACTGGAACGGCAAGGACCAGTCCGGGGCGCAGGTAAAAGCGGGGGTCTACATCTATCAGGTCGAGGCCGGCGAAGAGGTGCTCACGGGCACCGTGGTGGTGGCGAAATGAACGCACCGCGTAAAGAGAACCTGACCCGCGCGCTGGGCGCGCTGCTCGCCTGCGCCCTGCTGCCGTCGGCGGCCAGGGGCGCTTTCGAGGACGTGGACGCGGGTCCGCGCGCCTCGGCCATGGCCGGCGCCTACGCGGCCCAGTCCGAGGGCCTTTCCTCCATCTTCTACAACCCGGCCGGCGTGATAGGGGTCACCAAGTACGAGGTATCGCTCGCCCAGCAGAAGCTCTACATGGGCCTCACCGACGGCAGCTCCATCTCCCGCAGCGCCATAGCCGCCGGCTCCCCGCTGATGCTGAAAGATTCCTACTGGGGCACGGCCGCCATAGGGCTGGATACGCTTAGCCTCGACAGCCTCTACAGCGAGTCCCGGATCCGCCTGGGCTGGGCCTACCCGCTGAAGGAGAAGATCTGGATAGGCCTCGCGATAGCCCGCATGAGCGTCACCTACGGCAGCGATTCCTATACCGCCGTCAACCCGGTCCTCGCCAGCGCCACCGGCGCCTCGGCCATGGGCCTGGACCTCGGCGCCATCTACAGCACCGAGTCCGCCGACTTCGGCCTCTCGGTCCAGAACGCCAACGAGCCCGACCTCGGCATCAAGTACCCC
>JAJZOZ010000032.1 GCA_021811405.1 bacterium
TGTCCCCGGAGGAGGCCGAGGTGGTCAGCCGCTTCGAGATACGGAAAGGGAGGATCATAGCGCTCAGCTTCGAGCTGGGCCTCTCCCGTTTCGAGGAAGTCCGCGGCCGCGTCGAAAGCTCCATGCGCGACGGGGACGGGTATTTCACCTATTCGGTCTCCTTCCTGGCGCCCGAGCAGAGCGCCCTGATCAGGGCGGCCATCGCCACCCTCTGACCTTTCCGCGGCCGGATTTGAAAGTCTCCGCCGCTCGCCGCTATAATAGTCCGATGACCAGGGGCAAGGTGCGCGCCAGCGTTGCCGCTTCGATAAAGGACGGCCTGGCCTGGGCCGGCATGAGCGGCCTGGCGGAGCCCTACGTGGTGCCGTTCGCGCTGGCCCTCGGCGCTTCGGCCCCGTTCATAGGCTTCCTGCGCGCGGCACCCCCGCTGGCGGCCTCGGCCGCCCAGCTGCTCAACGAGGGCATGGTGCGCCGGCTGGGCAGCTGCCGCAGGGCGGTGCGCCTGGACGTCCTGGCCCAGGCCTCTTCCCTCTTCGCCGCGGCGGCCGCCGTGCTGCTGCCTCCGAAAGGCGCGCTGCTCCTGCTCGCCGCCGCGCTGGTCCTCTATACCACGGCCGGCAGCCTGGCGGGCCCGCCCTGGGCCACGCTGATGGGAGAGTACATCCCGAGGCGCCGCCGCGGCGCCTTCTTCGGGCTCCGCAACCAGATAGTGGGGATAACGTTCTTCTCCGCCAGCCTGGCGGCGGCGAGGGCCCTGAGCTTCTATCCCGGTCTCTGGGCCTTCGCCGGGCTTTTCGCCGCGGCCGGCCTGCTGCGCCTGCTGTCGTTCCACTATATAGGCGGGATGTACGAGCCCGCCTCCGGCTTCCACCTGCCGAAGAGCGCTTCCCCGGCGGAGCGGCCGGCCGCCCCCCCGCCTGCGCTGCGGCCGTTCCTGGCCAGCGTGTTCGCGCTGATGTTCTCCTCGTTCCTCGTGGCGCCGTACTTCAGCGTCTACGTGCTCACTCGCCTGCGTTACGGCTACCTGCGTTACATGGTGATCATGACCATCGGCCAGCTGGTCACTTACCTGCTGATGCGGCGCTGGGGCGCCATGGCGGACCTGTTCGGCAGCGTGAAGGTGCTGCGGGTGGCTTTTCTCGCCGTTCCGCTGATACCTTTGCTGTGGGCGCTGGCCCCCTCGTTCTGGTGGCTGGTCTGCGCCGAGGTCTTCTCCGGCGCGGTCTGGGCGGCGTACGGCATGGGCACGAACAACTTCGTCTACGAGCTGGGCGGTCCCGCCATGCGCACCAGGTACATAGCCATGTTCGGCTTCACCGCCTGCCTGGGGCAGTTCGCCGGCGCCTTGGCCGGCGGCCTGCTCTACGCCACGCTGAAGGGCAACGCCTTCGGCGCGATGCTGCTGCTGAGCGCCGGGCTGCGCATAGCCGCCACACTGCCGTTCTTCTCCCGGGTGAGGGAGACCGACGCGGCCTCCGCCGCCCGGCCCGGCTTCCTGCTGGCCGCGATAGGCTTCCGCTCCGTAGATGTCTATCCGGGCGCCGACCTCCCCCGGCGCTGAAGCGGCTTACGTGCCCGGCCGGACGGCGGTTTGCGCGGCCTCCGCTAAGAACCTATAATTGGAAGATGAGCCTCCCGCGCCCCCGCCTGTTCGCCGCCCTCCTGCTGCTCCTCCTCGCCGCCGCGGCCGCCTTCGTATATTCCAAACAGCGCCGTTTCTCGGCCTATATCGCGGACAGACTGGGGACCCAGGCCGAGAAGACCCTAGGCCGCAAGGTGAAGGTCGGCGCGATCTCGTTCTCCCTGCTCGGCGACGTCCTTATCAGCGACGCCTGCGTCTCCCGCAGGCCCGACTTCTCCAGGGGGAAGTTCTTCTGCGCCGACAAGGTCATCCTGCGCCCGCGCCTGGCGGACCTGCTCAGGGACAAGGTCTACTTTTCCGAAGTCACGCTGGAGAACCCGCGGATAAAGATAAGGAAGGAGCGCGGCCGCTGGGATTTCGAGGACATCCTGCGCCTGCTGCCCGACACCTCCAAAGGCCTGCACCTCACCTGGAACGTCGCCGATCTCTACATCAGGAACGCCGGGGTGGAGGCCGACATACCGGAGACCGGGGCTTCCGGCTCGCTGGAGCGCGCCAACATCCGGCTCTCCCACTACTCGGCCTACGGCGGCAACTACAACATAGCGGCGGACGGCAGGCTGAAGACGGTCTACGGGGGCAAGCTGCTCTCCGCGGCCTTCGGCCTCTACGCCGACGCCAACTTCGATTACGGCGGGCTCTCCTCCGCCAAGGGCACGCTGAAGGCCGACGAGATGGTGTACGGCGCCGTCACGCTGGAAAAACTCCTGGCGGACTGGGACCTGCTCAACATCCGCAAGCCGCTGGCGGAAAGGAAATATACCGCCTCGATCAGCGCCCAGAACCTGCTGATCCCTTCCAGCGAGGGCACGGCACGCAAGCGGGTGGCGGAAAGCCTTAAACTCTTCTCGGCCGCCATGGGCAAGCCCGCCCCGGCGGTGGAGGACGTGGAGGTCAGGGCCATCAGCGCCGGCTTCTCGCTGGACGACTCGGTGCTCTCGCTCAAGGACGTCCTGCTGCGTTCCAATTTCATCGATCTGGACGCCTCGCTTTCCATCTACGGCAGCTCCGCCGCCGCCAATGCCAGGCTGGAGGCCGCCGTAGGGGACAACCGCCTAGCCCTGTCCGCCTCCGGCCCGCTGGCCAGGCCCAGGATAGAGCCGACGCTCTCCGACACGCTTTCCGCCAGGCTGAAAAGCGGCCTGCAGGCGGCGGAGAAGTTCCTGCTCGACATTTACCCAGTCACAGGGAGATGAACATGCCCAAGAAAGTAATAGTGATCGGTTCCGGTCCGGGCGGCTACCCCGCCGCGCTGCGCCTCAAGGAGCTCGGCGCGGACGTCTCCATCGTCGAAGCCTGGGATTTCGGCGGCACCTGCCTCAACCGGGGCTGCATCCCGTCCAAGGCCTTCCTCGACACCGGCCACCGCGTGCACGCCTTCGAGGGCCTGCGCCGGCTGCTGAAGGACGGCTCCGGCGTCAACTTCTCGCCGGAGATGCTCGACTGGGAGAAGGTCAAGGCGCGCCGGGCCGACGTGATCCTGAAGCTGCGCGGCTCCCTGGAGAAGCTGTTCCAGGCGAAGAAAATAGAGGTCATCCGCGGCCGCGCCTCCTTCTCCGCCCACCACGAGGTCACGATAACCGGCCCGGACGGCAAAACCGAGAAGCGGACCTTCGACGCGGCCATTCTCGCCGCCGGCACGCGCCCGTCCTTCCCACCGCCCTTCCGCGACTTCCACGCCGAGCTGACCGATTCCGACCGCGTCTTCGACCTCCCGAAGCTCCCGAAATCCCTGCTGATAGTGGGCGGCGGCGTCATCGGCCTGGAGTTCGCCTGCTTCTTCAACGCTATCGGCGTTAAAGTGGAGGTGCTCGAGCTGCTGCCGGACATCCTCGCCGGCGAGGACCCGCAGGTAACGCGCGCGGTGCGCACGTCGTTCGAGAAGCGCGGCGTGAAGTTCCATTTCGGAAAGAAGACCGCCTCGATCAAGACGGGGCCCGGCCTCAAGACCCTGGAACTGGAGGACGGCTCGAAGCTGCAGGCCGAGGAGATACTCGTCGGGGCCGGCCGCGCGGCCGACCTGACAGGCATGGGACTGGAGGCCCTGAGCCTCGCCTGGGACCGCCGCGGCGTGAAGGTTAACGATCGCATGCAGACCGTAGTCCCGGAGGTCTACGCCGTAGGCGACGTGAACGGCCTGTCGCTCCTGGCCCATTCCGCCAGCCGCCAGGGCGAGATAGCCGCCGAGAACATCATGGGCGGCGACCAGGCCTTCGACGATTCCATAGTCCCGAAGTGCGTCTACGCCTGGCCCGAGGTCGGCTCGGTCGGCCTCAACAAGGCGCAGGCAGAGGCGAAGGGAATAACCGTCAAGACCGCGCGCGCCTTCTACCTGGGCATCGGCAAAGCCGTGGCCACCGACGAGACCGAAGGCTTCGCGCAGCTCGTTTTCAAGGCCGACGACGAGACCGTGCTGGGGGCCCAGCTCGTAGGAGGTCCGGCGACGGAGCTGATCCATCTGATGGCCCTAGCGGTGAAACTCAAGCTCAGGAAGAAAGAGCTGAGGCAGATCATCTACGCCCACCCGACTATGGCCGAAGCCGTGCACGAGGCGCTGCAGAGATAATATGACCCTGAAACTGCTCTCCTGGAACGTCAACGGCTACCGCGCGGCGCTGAAGAAGGGCTTCGGCTCCTTCATCGGCGGCTGCGGAGCGGACATCCTGGGCCTGCAGGAGGTGAAATCCCGCCCGGAGCAGCTTACGCCGGCGGACACGGATTTCCCCGGCTACAAGTACGCGTGGAACTGCGCCGAGCGCAAGGGCTACAGCGGCGTGGCGGCCTTCTACCGGCAGGAGCCGCTGGAGGTCTCCAACGGCTTCGGCGTGGAGCGCTTCGACTCGGAAGGCCGGGTGATAGCGCTGGAATACCCGAAGTTCCACCTGCTGAACGTCTATTTCCCCAACGGCGGCCAGGGCCCCGAGCGCCTGAAGTACAAGCTGGACTTCTACGACGCCTTCCTCGACCATATCGAGAAGCTGCGCAAGACCGGGAAGGCCGTGATCTTCTGCGGCGACGTCAACACCGCCCACAACGAGATAGACCTCGCGCGCCCGAAGGAGAACGTAGAGAACTCCGGCTTCATGCCGGTGGAGCGGGCGTGGCTGGACAAGATCTCGGGCAAGGGCTGGGTGGATACCTTCAGGGCCTTCCACCCCGAGCCGGACCAGTACACCTGGTGGGACTACAAGACGCGCGCCCGCGAGCGGAACGTCGGCTGGAGAATAGACTACTTCTTCGTCAACAGGGAAAAGGCGTCCCTCGTAAAGGACGCCTTCATCCTGCCCGACGTGCAGGGCTCCGACCACTGCCCCGTGGGCATCACCCTTAAGCTTTGACCCCGGCTTTCATTTCGCCGGGTAGCTGACCGACAGGACCTCTATCTGCGCCGCGCCGCCCTTCCTGGGCAGGGCCACTTTGGCTCCTGGAGAAGCGCCGAGCAGCGCCGCCGCCAGCGGCGAGCTCCAGTTGAGCTTGCCCGAGGCCGGGTCCGCCTCGTCCTCCCCCACTATGCGGTATTCCCTGGCGGCGCCGCCTTCCTCAGCGACGGAGACTACGGCCCCGAAACGCACGTCGCGGGCGTCCAGCCCGCGGTTGTCCACCAGGATGGCCCGCTTCAGCTGGGATTCGTAATATTCCAGGTCGGCTTCGGCCTGTCTCAGCTCCAGGCTCCTCGGCTCGTCGGGCCGCTGCCTCGAGACCAGCTCCGCGCGCTTCCAGGCCAGCGCGGACGCCCTGGCCCCCAGCGCTTCCAGGCCTTCGGGCGTAACGTAGTTGGGCTTGCCGCTCGCCTGCCGTCTTACCGGCTCCCCGCCCTCGCCGCCGTCCTCTTTGACGAAAGCCCTGCTCATGCTCCCCATGATACTAAATCCTTTCAGGAAAGGGGCGTGAACCCCGGTCCGGAGCATGCCGGGCGTCCTTGCCCCCCTTTTCCCAATTTGTTATAAATTTACTATCCCCGAAATAAAGCTCTGGAGGAGCCATGTCCACCGAAACCACCCTTCGCCGTACCGCGCTCAACGAAACCATGAGGAAGTACGGCGGGAAGATGGTGGACTTCCACGGCTGGGAACTGCCGATACAGTTCGCCGGCATCCTGAAGGAGCACGAGGCCGTGCGGACCTCCGCCGGGATCTTCGACGTCTCCCACATGGGCCAGGTCTTCGTGACCGGCGCCGACGCTTTCAAGCTGCTGCAGAAGACCAACGCCAACGACCTGCGCAAGGCCACCCCGGGCAAGGGAGTCTACTCCCACGTCACGAACGAGAAGGCCGGCCTGGTGGACGACATCATCGCTTTCTGCCTGGCGCCGGACCGCTACCTCGTCATCGTCAACGCCGCCACCGCGACGAAGGACTACGAGTGGTTCAGGACCCAGGCCGCCAAGATGCTGGTGAAGGTGGAGAACCGCAGCGAGGATTTCTCGATGGTCGCCGTGCAGGGCCCGAAAGTGCCGCTGATGTTCGAGCAGTTCGCCCCCGAGGCCCTGAAGCTGCCGCGCTTCGGCATAGTGGAGAAAGATATCTTCGGAGAGCACTGCTACGTCAGCCGCACCGGCTATACCGGCGAGGACGGCTTCGAGGTCACCGCCCCCCATTCCGTTATCGACCGGGTCTGGGAGAAGATGATGGAACTGGGCAGGCCGTACGGCATAGTCCCCTGCGGCCTCGGCGCGCGCGACACGCTGCGCCTCGAGTCCGGCTACCTGCTCTACGGACAGGACGTGGACGACGATCACACCACCTACGAGGCCAACTACGGCTGGGTGGTCTCCCTGGACAAGGGCGATTTCATAGGCCGCGACGTGCTGCTCGCGCAGAAGCAGGGCGGCGTGGGAAGGAAGCTCACCGGTCTGACCCTGACCGGCGGCGTACCGCGCCCCGGCTGCAAGGTCTTCAAGGACGGCGCGCACATCGGGGACCTCGCCAGCGCCACCTATTCCCCCACGCTCAAGAAGGGCATAGGCGTCGGGTACCTCGTCCCGCCCGACCTGAAGCCCGGCGCGCCGCTCGAGGTGGAGATACACGGCCGCCGCGTGAAGGCCGAGGTCTCCCGCGTGCCGTTCCACAAGGGCACGGCCTTCAGCAAGGACCTCTACACCGGCAAGTAACGCTTTTCAGCTATAGTTCCGCAAGGAGAGAATAACATGCCTAAACCCGAAGAAGTGAAATACGCCAAGACGCACGAGTGGTTCCACCCCGGCGGCGAAGCCGCGGTCGGCATCTCCGACCACGCCCAGCACGAGATGGGCGACGTGGTCTTCGTGGAGCTGCCCAAGGTGGGCCAGAAGCTCGAGAAGGAAAAGCCCTGCGCCGTGGTGGAATCGGTGAAATCGGCTTTCGACATCTACGCCCCGGTGTCCGGAGAGGTTACGGCCGTGAACGAAGCCGTCACCAGCGACCCGGCCCTCCTCAACCAGTCACCGCTGGAGAACGGCTGGATCTTCAAGATGAAGCCGTCAGATCCGGGCGAGGCCGCCTCGCTGATGGACTGGAACGCCTACCAGGAATTCCTTAAGCAGGCCTCTCACTGACGCCCGGCCGCGCGCGCCGCGCCGGGGGACAGGCTTTCCCGGGCGGCCGCCGCGGACAGCCGCTGCGCTGAGCAGCTTTCCTTTTTCCCGTAGTCCCTAGCAGGAGCCCCAATGTACATTCCTCATACAGAAGCAGACAAGAAGGAGATGCTGCGGGCCATCGGCGCCGCCTCCTTCGAGGACCTGGTGAAACAGGTCCCGTCCAAGTTCCTCTGGCCCAGGCTGGACCTTCCGCAGCAGAGCCTCGACGAGGCCCAGGCCGCGGCCAGGCTCTCGGAACTCTCCAGGAAGAACTGCCGGCCGCTGAGCTTCCTCGGCGCCGGCGCCTACGAGCGCTACACCCCGGCCGTCGTCAAGGCCATAACCTCGCGCACCGAGTTCCTGACCGCCTACACCCCTTACCAGCCCGAGGCCAGCCAGGGCACGCTGCAGGCCATCTACGAGTTCCAGAGCACGGTCTGCGCGCTCTACGCCATGGACTGCGCCAACGCGTCGATGTACGACGGGGCCAGCTCCTTCGCCGAGGCCGTGCGCGCCGCCGTGCGCGTGACCGGCAGGAAGAAGATAGTCTACGCGGCCGGCGTGAACCCGCAGTACATGGACACGCTGAAGACCTATTTCGCCCACTCGCCCGAGTACTCCTACGTCAAGGTCCCGATGAAGGACGGCGGCATGGACAAGACCGCCCTGGCGGGCCTGCTCGAAGGTGCGGCGTGCCTGGCGGTGCAGACGCCCAACTTCCTCGGCCTTATAGAGGACATGACCGGCGTCTCCGACGCGGCGAAGAAGGCCGGCGCGCTGCTGGTGGCCGCGGCCGACCCTGTCAGCCTGGGAATCCTCACTCCCCCGGGCGAGTACGGCGCGGACTTCGCCGTGGGCGAAGGCCAGAGCCTGGGGCTTCCTCTCTCCTACGGCGGGCCCTACCTGGGCCTGTTCTCCTGCAAGAAGGAGCACGTGCGCCAGATGCCGGGCCGCATCTGCGGCATGACGAAGGATAAGGACGGCAAGCGCGGCTTCGTGCTGACGCTGCAGGCCCGCGAGCAGCATATCCGCCGCGACAAGGCCGCCTCCAATATCTGCTCCAACGAGGCGCTCTGCGCGCTGTCGGCGACGATCTACTCGGCGCTGTACGGCCCCGAGGGGCTCAAGGAGCTCGCCGAGGCCAACTCCGGCGCGGCCGCCTTCGCCGCCGAGAAGCTCTCGGCGATCAAGGGCTGCTCGCTGAAGTTCAAGTCCCCCTTCTTCAACGAGTTCGTACTCGCGGTGCCCGGCAAGGCCGCCGCGCTGCGCGAGAAGGTGCTGGCGGTGAAGGGCATAGACATCGGTCTGCCCCTCACGCCGCTCTACCCCGAGCTCGGCGAGACCCTGCTGGTCTGCGCCACCGAGACCAAGACCGAGGCCGACATCCTGAAGCTCGAAGCCGCCATCAAGGAGGCCATATGATCTGCGCCCCGACCGACAACAAGCTGAGCGTCGAGAAGTCCGACCCGGGCCGCCGCGGCCTCTTCTGCAAGAACCCGCTGCGCGCCAAGTCCGCTATCCCGGTTAATCTGCGCCGGAAGGCCGCGCCCAGGCTGCCCGAGCTGGCCGAGTTCGACGTGCTGCGCCATTACACGCGCCTGTCGCGGCTGAACTTCTCGGTGGACACGCATTTCTATCCGCTCGGCTCCTGCACGATGAAGTACAACCCGCGTTTCAACGAGGAGGCGGCGGGCCTGGAAGGCTTCGCCGCGCTGCACCCGCTCGCGCACGACAGCTGCTCGCAGGGCACGCTGGAGCTGCTGCACGACCTGGGCGCGCGCATGACGGAGCTCTGCGGCCTGGACGCGATAACCCTGCAGCCCGCCGCCGGGGCGCACAGCGAGTTCACCGGCCTGCTGCTGGCCAAGGCCTACTTCGAGGATAAGGGCCAGAAGGAGCGGAACGAGATCATCGTGCCGGATTCCGCCCACGGCACCAACCCGGCCACCGCGTCGATGATGGGCTTCAACACCGTGAACATCGCCTCCAAGCCGGACGGCCGGCTGGACGTGGAGGAGCTGAAGAAGCATCTCGGGCCCAGGACCGCCGTGCTGATGCTGACCGTGCCGAACACCCTGGGCATCTTCGAGACCAATATCGAGGCTATCGCGAAGGCGGTCCACGACGCCGGCGGCCTGCTCTACATGGACGGCGCCAACCTCAACGCGATGATCGGCATGGTCAAGCCGGGAGACCTGGGCATCGACATGATGCACATCAACTTCCACAAGACCTTCTCCACGCCGCACGGCGGCGGCGGCCCCGGCGCCGGCGCCATAGTCTGCAGGAAACACCTCGCCCCGTTCCTGCCGGTCCCGACAGTGAGGAAGGAGGGAGGCCGGTACGTCTCCGACTTCGGCGACGGCCGCAGCATAGGCAAGGTGAAGGCCTTCTTCGGCAACACCGGCGTGCTGGTGCGCGCCTACGCCTACCTGCTCGCCCACTCCGCCAAGGAGCTGGGAGAGATAGCCGTGGCCGCCATACTCAACGCCAATTACGTGGCCTCGAAGCTCAAGGACCTGTACCCGCCGTACTCGAAGGAGTACTGTATGCACGAGTGCGTGCTCACCCCGGGCCAGGACCTGACGGCCAAGGGGCTCAAGACGCTGGACGTGGCCAAGGGTCTGCTGGACCGCGGCTTCCACGCTCCGACGGTGTATTTCCCGCTGATCGTGCACGAGGCCATCATGATCGAGCCGACCGAGACCGAGTCCAGGGAGACGCTGGACGAGTTCGTGGCCGCCATGAGGGACATCCACGCGCAGGGCGTCGCGGACCCGCAGGCGCTGAAGGACGCGCCGGTGACGCAGCCGGTCAAGCGCCTCGACGAGGTGCAGGCCGCGAGACAGCCCAATTTAAGGTGGTAGGCTCGGCATAGGCCGGAACGCAAAACGCGCTCGGCCACACCGTGGCCTCGCTCATCATTCGGGCTCGGCGCTATGCAAGCCTCGCCCTCACGAAGGTTTTGCTAACCCGGCCTATGCCTCACTGCAGCAACGGACTATGGAAAAGGGACTGATAATAGAGACGCAGCCGCTGGACGTCTTCGAACAGATGGCGGCCGACGAGGCCCTCTGCGAGGCGCTGCCCGCTAAATACGTCCTGCGCTTCTTCAACTGGAAGGACCGCGGCATAACCTTCGGCTACTCGCAGCGCCGCAGGGCCGTTGGAGAGGCCGTGGCCGCGGCCGGCAGCGCCATAACCTCCATAGTCCGCAGGCCCACCGGCGGCGGCATAGTCTTCCACGAGACCGACCTAACCTTCTCCTTCATCTTCCACTCCCCCGGCGTCTACTTCGAGCCGGGCAAGGTCTACGACCGCCTGCACAGCGCTATCAACGCCGAATACGCCCGCCGCGGCGCCGGCTTCGGTCTGTTGAGCGAGAAGACCAGGGACTACGCCGTGAACGACCCGGTCATGGACTGCTTCTCTAAACCGGTGAATATGGATATTTTGTATAATGGGAAAAAGGTGCTGGGAGGAGCCCTGCGCAAGCTGGGAGATTACATGCTTTATCAGGCCTCCTTCCAGGCCCCGGACGCCAGGGCCAACTCCGGGTTGCACCGGAACGCGGTGATAAGCGCCCTGGGCGCGGAATTCGGCCTGCAGTGGGAGACTGCCGCCATGCCGGACCCGGCCCGCCGAAGGGCGGAGGAACTGGCGGCGTCCAAGTACGCCACGCGGGAGTGGAACGAGCGGATCTAGCAGGCCGTCCGATGAGCATAGCTCTTGATACGGCACGGGCATAGCCCAGGCCGTCCGATGAGCATAGCTCTTGATACGGCACGGGCATAGCCCAGGCCGTCCGATGAGCATAGCTCTTGATACGGCACGGGCATAGCCCAGGCCGTCCGCGGACATGGCTCTTGGCCGTCTGATGCGCATAGCGACTGGTACGGAACGGGCACAGCCCTGGAGGACAAACTCATGATAGCTTTCGTGCTTTGCAAGCTGGTGGCAGGCCTCGAACAGAAGGCCGTGCAGCAGATAAAGAGCATCCGCGGCGTCAAGGACGTCTACATGACCTTCGGCGGCTGGGACGCCATCCTCGTGGCCGAGTCCGACACCATCGACAAGCTCAGCGGCCTGATAGTCCGCGAGGTGCGCGGCATCCACGGCGTGCAGACCACGGAGACGCTGGTCACGACCAATATCTAGCCGCGCTGCGCAGCTCAGAGGTAATAGATGGAGAACAATTCCGCTTTCGGCCGGCCGGCCGATAAACTGGTGCTGATCGTCGACGACGACGACTCGGTCCGGGAGCTCATCGAGTTCATAGTCAAGAAAGAGGGCTTCCGCATAGAGAAGGCCGCGGACGGGGAAGAGGCCCTTTCCAAGGCCAAGGCGGTGAATCCCGACATCATCCTGCTGGACCTGATGCTGCCCAAGTTCGGCGGCTTCGAGATCCTGCGCGAGCTGCAGGCCGACGAGACCGGCAGCATCCCGATAGTCATCATCACCGGCCGCTACACCGACCGCTCCACTTCCGACATGATACGCCAGGAGCCCAACGTCAGGGAGTTCATCGAGAAGCCCGTGAAGCCGCAGATCCTCACCTCGCTGCTCCACAAGATCCTCAAGACACAGCCCCAGCTCAGGAGGTAGGCGTGCCAGCGCGCAGCCGCGCCCTCAGATACACGGCCTGGACCGCGCTCGCGGTCCTGGCCTTTTTTCTGCTGGCCGCGGCCGACCTGGGCCTGCGCTCCCGCTCCGCTCTGAAGCGGGGCGACCTGTTCCATTCCTGGCTGGCCCGCCCGGAGGCCAAGAAGGCCTACTTCGAGAGCGCCTACCGGCGGCGCGAGGCGGAGATACGCCGCGACGCGGAAGCCGGCCGGCTGTCGGAGGCGGACGCCTCCAGACTGACCGCGCTGGCGGCCGCCGACCGCGATCTCCGCCTGGGCGAAAGCTCGGCCAAGCAGGCCTACTTCTGGTACCGCACGGCCGCCGAAGACTTCCGCTCCCCGCTCAACCCCTGGGCGGCTGAAGCCTCCGCGAAGGCGGACTCCGCCCTCGCGGCCTGGAAAGAAGAACTGCGGGCCGCAGGCGTCCGGACCGAGGACTGGATGTTCCGGTGACCATGCGCTTCCTCAAGCCCGCCATCGGCGTAGCGCTGGCGCCGGCCGCTCTCGCCGGGGCCTGGGCCACCGGGGCGGCGCTGGCTCCGGCCCTGGGCCGGTTCTCGGTCACCTTTCCCCTCCTGGCCGGAGCGCTGCTCTGCCTCGCCTTCCACTGGACCGGCCGCGGCAGGCGCCTGTACGTCGCCGCCCACGAGCTGACGCACGCCCTGGCCGCAGTGTTCAGCGGCGTCAGGGTCCGCAAGATCTCCGTGCGCCGGAACAGCGGCTACGTGCTCACGGACTCCGGCAACGCCTTCATCTCGCTGGCTCCTTATTTCGTGCCGTTCTATACCCTGGCAGTGTCGGCCGCCTACTGGACCGCCGGCCGCTTCTGGGACGTCTCCCAGTTGCGCCCCTGGTTCCTGGCCGCCGCCGGCTTCACGCTGGCGTTCCACCTCCTGCACACCGCCGACATACTCGCCGGCCCCGTGCAGAGCGACCTGCGGAACGCGGGCGGCCCGGTGTTCTCCCTGCCGCTGCTGCTCCTGCTCAACTGCCTTGGGCTGGCGGCCGCGCTGAAGCTGCTGTTCCCCGGCCTCCTGAGCCTGAAGGCCTACGCCGGGCGCGTGCTGCAGGCGCAGGGCGACGCGTATTCCGCCATCTACGCGGCCGCGCTGCGGCTGGCCAATACTGCTAAAATATATATGCGCCCATGAAACTGTTCAAACAGGTGATGCTGCGAGTCATTTTCCTGCCGCTCATACTGGCGGCCGGGCTCGTCGCCACCGCCATGTTCACCATCCGGGTGATGTTCAAGCCCGACGACGTCAAGGCCATAGTCACCGACCAGTTCCAGCAGCTCCTCAAGCGTCCGGTGCAGATAGAGTGGGCGAGGCTTTCCTACACGGGCGAGATAAAGATCAAGGGCCTCAGCGTCGTGGAGCCGGGCCCCGAGGCCGTGGACTTCCTGAAAGCGGAGTACATCTATGCCACGTACCGCCTGCCCCCGCTGCTGCACCGCAAGCTCGAGATAGACAGCGTGGTGCTGGTCTCCCCCTCTATAACGCTGCTGAAGCGCGGCAACGGCGACTGGAACGTCGGCGATATCCTGGCCGCGTACCGCCATAACGGCAAGGGGGGCCTGCTCGAGAGCATCAATACCGCCGAGGTCAAGGACGGCCGCCTTTCGGTCTCCCTGCTGAAGAGCGGCAAGCACTACAATTTCGACAACCTGAACATGACCCTCAGCGGCTTCAAGCCTGGCACGGACACCTCGTTCTACGCCTCCGTCTTCTTCAAGAGCAACGCCTTCCGCAAGCCGGTCGACGGCAGGCTTTACGCCGAGGGCAGCGTGAACCTGGCCGCCTTCAACTGGGAGGAGTCCCGCCTCAAGGGCCTCAGGGCGGACCTCACGCTGCTGGACAAGACCGTGCGCTTCACGGGAACCATCCGGAACCTGCTGCGCCCGGAGCTCTCGCTGCAGGCGGAGGTCCCGTCCTTCAGGAACACCGATATCGCCTACCTGTTCGACTCGCCCTTCAAGTTCTCCGCGCCGCAGTCCGCCTGGGAGATATCCTCCGTCTTCCCCTCCACCGCCGCCGCCAAAGTATCGGTGGCCGTGAAGCCGCTGAACCTCAGGGCCGACGGGGTCTTCGACCTCGCCAGGTCTACCCTCACCTACAACTTCCTGATCTCCGCTCCCCCCGTTTCGCTGGACCGGCTCAGGAGCTACGGCGCGGTCCTGCCGCTCGATAAGCCGGTAGGCAAAGCCCAGGTCAGGCTGCGCGTGACGTCCAGGGACGGCAGGCCGGTCTTCTCCAGGGCTTTCCTCAGCACGACCGGGGCCGGTTTCGCCTACCGGAAGCTCAACGTCTCGAATCTGGACCTGTCCGCGCTGCTCTCCAGCGACGTCCTGAACAGTTACATCTCCGCCTCGCAGGGGCGGCTGGTGCTCGGCGACAATACCCTGTCAGGCCTGAAGCTGAACACCGAGTTCCTGAAGGACGGCTTCTTCGTCAAGTACGCCGGCAGGTTCAACGGCGGCCCCGCCAGGGGCAAGGCCGTGATCCGGCGGCCGATGACGGCCGAGCGGAGCGTGGACTTCGTAGGCTATTCGGACGACCTGCTTTTCTCCAGCCTCAAGAAGCTGGTCTTCGACATCAGGGACCTGCGCGGTCCGCGCGTCGGCATGCCCGAGTTCGACTCCGGCCTCGCGTGGCTCAAGAAACTGAAGAACTCGATCCCTATCGGCTACTCTTCCGTTAAGGTGCTCTACAAGGCAGGCCGCTTCAGGCACGACTACATGCACGCAGATAATTTTTACATCTCCGGCACGCTGAAGAACATCGCCGGCGACATCTCCAAGATCAAGGGCGATATCTCCGTCAAGGCGGGGGCCGGCACGTTCTACGACGTGCAGAAGACCTCCGAGGAGGACCACGTCTATTACCTCTTCTCGCTGCCGCTCACCTTCATACACAGGATGAACCGGGCAGGCGCGCTACGGTTCGATTCCAAGGTCAAGGACATCTCGTTCAATTCGATAGGCGGGGACTATTCCCTAGACGAGGGCAAGGTGGAGATCCGCAACTTCTACATGGAAGGCAGGGATTTCTCGGCCTTCGTCTCGGGCCAGCTGGACTTCAAGAACGAGACCATGAAGGTAAAAATTTATACAATGTCAGGTAAGTACTATTCCATGGGCAGCCTCCCCGAGGCGCTCACGGACGCCAGCGGCAAGCCGGCCCTGGCCTTCACGCTCGAAGGCAAGATGGCCACGCCCGAGTTCAAGCTGATCAGCCCGAAGGACAGCGGCAGGATAATCCGCGAGGCGGCGCAGAAGGGCGCGAACATAGATCTCAGCAGGATAGACACCTTTGCGGGAGGAAAATAACAATGTCAAAACTGGGAAAATTCGACGTGGTGGGGCTGCTGCAGGAGCACGGCGCTATACTTAACGGCCACTTCCAGATACCCTCCGGCTTCCACACCCAGACCTATATCCAGCCCTCCCTGGTGCTGCAGTACCCGCACCTGGCCCAGAAGGTGGCCAAGGAGATGGCCGCCAAGTTCCCGCAGGAGATCAACGTGGTGATCTCCCCCTCCGTGGGCTCTATGGCCATAGGCCAGGAGGTCGCCCGCGTCAAGAAGGCCCGCTCCATCTTCACCGAGAAGATCAACGGGGTCATGGTGCTCAAGCGCGATTTCAAGATCTCCGAGGGCGAGCGCGTGCTCGTGGTGGACGACGTCCTCAACTCCGGCCGCCTCTGCGCCGAGGCCATCAGCCTGGCCCGCGGCTACGGCGCCAAGGTCATCGGCGTGGTGGCGATAGTGGACCGCTCCACCGGAGACCTGCCGCTGAACGTGCCGGTGCGCGGGCTGATCTCCTACCCGCTGCAGCTCTTCCCCCCGGACAACTGCCCGCTCTGCCGGCAGAAGCTGCCGCTCACCATCCCCGGCTCGACCGTGCACCGCGTGCACGGCCACGAATAGCGCACCGGCGGCGAAGCCGCCTTCGGGACGCGGGCGCCCGACAGGCGCCCGGCATTCAACCTCATGAAGACCAAGCACATAGCTCTGATCTCCGATTTCGGCACGCACGATCCGTTCGTAGGCGCCATGAAAGGCGTCCTGCTCTCCAAGGCCCCGGGCGTCACGATCATAGACATCACCCACCAGATACCGCCGCAGGACATACAGACGGCCGCCTTCTACCTGATGGCGGCCACCCCCTATATGCCGAAGGGCACGCTCTTCATCTGCGTGGTCGACCCCACCGTCGGCACCGGGCGCGGCATAGTCTGGGCGCGGACGGCCAGCCACCAGTTCATCTCCCCGGACAACGGCCTGATCAGCTGGGTGGACCAGAAGGAGAAGATCCGCGAGACCCGCTTCATCAACAACTCCTCGCTCTTCATGGAGACCATCAGCTCCACCTTCCACGGCAGGGACATCATGGCGCCGGTGGCGGCCGCGATAGCCAAGGGCCTCCCGGAGAAGAAGATCGGCCCGCTGTTCCCGGATTACCGCCGCTTCCCGTTCCCGCAGCCGGTCAAGGCCGGCAACAGGATCACCGGCCAGGTGATAGCCATCGACCATTTCGGCAACGTCATAACCAACATAGCGCGCGAATACGTGGGGGCCCGCGGCGTCTTCAACGCCGGGGGCCGCATGCTCAAGGGGCTGAAGCTCACGTACGCCTCGGTGGCCGAGGGCGAGCCCCTCGCCCTGATAGGCTCGTTCGGCTTCCTGGAGTTCTCGGTCAGGAACGGCAGCTTCGCCCGCAGCTTCGACGTGAAGATAGGCGCGCCGGTAGAGGCCATAGTCTCGCTGGACCAGTAAAATGAACATACTGAAACTCAAACCCGCGGCGGTAAGGCGGAGAGCCTCCGCCCACCCCTGGATATTCTCCAACGAGCTCCAGACCGTGGATACGTCCATCCTCCCCGGCACGATCTGCGGCCTGGCCTACCCCGACGGCAAGCCGGCCGGCGTCGGTTTCTTCAACCCGCGCAGCCTGATCTCCCTGCGCCTGCTGGCCAGGGACACGCTGCAGGTACCGGCCGGCTTCGTCGGCGGCCGCCTGGCCGCCGCGCTGCGCTACCGCGAGGAGCTCGGGATAGACCGGGCCTGCCGTCTCTGCTTCGGGGAATCCGACGGGCTGCCGGGCCTGGTGGTGGACCGGTACGGCGACTACGCGGTCGCGGAGATCCTTTCCGCCGGCATGGAGCTGCTCAAGGGCGAGATAACCGCCGCTCTCACCGACCTGCTGCGCCCGCGGGGCATCCTGTACAAGAACACTCACCAGTTCCGGGAGCTCGAGGGCCTGCTCTCCTACGAGGAGACCGCCTTCGGGGTCATGCCCGCGCACGCGGAGATAGAGGAGAACGGGCTGCGCTACCGCGTGCCGATGGCCGGCGCGCAGAAGACCGGCTGGTATTTCGACCAGCGCGAGAACCGCGCAGCGCTGGCGCCGCTGTTCGCCGGCCGCAAGGTGCTGGACCTGCACACCTACCTGGGAGCCTTCGCCATCACCGCCGCCAAGGCCGGCGCCGCCGCGGTCTGGGGCGTGGATTCCTCGGAGAAGGCCATAGAGGGCGCGCAGCAGAACGCCGAGCTGAACGGCGTGGCCGACAGGATAGTCTTCAGGAAGGAGAAGGCGGAGCGGCTGCTGGAGGCCATGGAAGCCGGGCAGCTGCCGGAAAATCCGGATTTCATCCTGCTGGACCCGCCCAATATCGTCCGCAACAAGAAGCATCTTCCGCAGGCGCTGAAAATGCTCTCGCGGATGGCCGCGGCCGCCCTGAAGGCCCTGCCGCCGGGCGGCTACCTGGCGGTCTCCACCTGCTCGCACCACATCTCGCGCTCTGCCCTGATGGAAGCGCTGTCCGCGGCCGCGGCCAGGACCGGGCGTTCCCCGGCGGTAGCCGAACTGCGCGGCCAGGCCAAGGACCACCCGGTCCTGTTGAACATGCCCGAATCCGAGTATCTGCACTTCGTACTGCTGAGAGTACCCTGACCGTAAAAAAGGAAAGGGCCCCTGCCGGGGCCCTTTCCTTTTGCCGCTCCGCGTCCGGCGCCTACAGGACGCTCTTTATCACCTTCAATATCTCCTCGCGGCTGGACGGCTTGGTGATGTAGGTCTTCGCCCCGTAATTGATGGCCTGCTGTATCTCGGTGATGCTGCCCTCTACGGTCAGCATGACCACCGGGATGGCTTTCGTGACGGCCGCGGTCTTCAGCGCGCGGCAGGCGCTCAGCCCGTCCATGCGGGGCATGTGGATATCGAGCATGATCAGCGCCGGGAGCTCTTTCTGGGCCAGCTCCACGGCCTCTTCGCCGTTCTCCGCCCTGACGACCTGGTAGCCCTCGCCCTCCAGCATGGAGCTGAGGGTCTCGAGCATCTCCGCGTCGTCGTCGGCTATCAGGATCTTGTTATGGAGGGTCATGGCCGGCTCCCGAAATAGGCTATGCCGCGGGTTGGGATCGAACCAACGACACCTGGTTTTTCAGACCAGTGCTCTACCACTGAGCTACCGCGGCATTTGTGGTAAGACTGCCCATCAATGATAGCATTTTTTGAAAACGCTGAGGAAGCGGCTCAGCCGCGGACGCCCGTCCTGGCGCCCACCATTCCCAGCCAGCGGTCGAAGAAACCTTCGGAGGCCGCCCTCCAGGTGTCCAGCGGGGCCGCCGGGTCGAAGTTGGCCGGCACCAGGCCCAGCTCCCTGTCGCGGCGGTACTCGAAGAGGATGCGTCCGGAGTCGTATTCCGGGTGCCCCAGGTGCGCCGCGAACCTGCCGTCGGCGGTCTCGAAGACGAAGCAGCCCGCCTCGGCGGACGAAGCGAGCAGGCGAAGCCGGCCTTCCTCCGCGGCCCGCTCCAGGCCGCGCTGCTCCAGCGAAGCGTAGCGGCTCTGCGGGCAATCGAACTCCTCTCCCGCGGGGTCGGCCGACCAGTGCCCCGGGGCCAGCCAGCGGGAGCGGAACACGCCGAACAGCTTCCTGTCGAACAGAGTCTTGCGCAGGCCGAGGAAGCGGCCTATCGCCACCCCGCCCCAGCACAGCCCCAGGGTGGCCGGCACCCCGGAGGCGCAGCGGCGGAATATGGCTTCCAGCTCCGACCAGTAGGTTATCTCGTCGAATTCCATTTTGCCCATGGGCGCCCCGGTGACTACCAGCCCGTCCAGACCGGCGCGCATGGCTTCTTCGAAACCTACGTAGCTCCTTCGCAGGTGCTCCTGATCGCTGCTCCGGTACGCGTGCGTGAGCGCGCGTACCGGCACCACGGCGGCCGGCACGGGCCGGCCTTCCAGGAGGCGCCGGACACTGGGCTCGTAGGTCTCGGCCCGGGGCATCAGGTTAAGGAAGCCTATCCTAAGAACGCGGGGCATCAAGCCTGGCAGGAACCCTCCGCCGGAGCGGGGCTACAGTTCCAGCACCTCGTGCAGGCCCGGCCCGTATGAGACCAGGCTGACCTTCGGGTACGGGTAGGCGGCGCATACCTTTTCCAGCGTGCCCATGAACTTGCGCGCCTCCCCGGTGAAGCTCTTCACGCCGCGGCTCAGGTCCGCGCCTTCGAGCATGTCGATGTGGGTTATAGCGAGCTTCGTCGCGGAATTGATGCGCACCGTCTGCAGCGCGACGCTCATCTCGAACTCTCCCACCCGGCGCAGGCGGCCGCTGACGCTGCCCACCTCGCGGCCGGCGGTGTGGTACTTATTGAGTTTCTTCTTGTCCGTCATCTCCTTAGCCACCAGGCCGGGGCCGACGCGGGTAACGTAGGGTTTGAAGACGGCGTAAACCTCGCCGGCGTACTTCGGGCCGAGGCCCGCCTCGCCCATGAACGTCGAGGCCGTGGTGTCGCGCGAGGTGACGAACGGGTACTCCCCGTGCAGGTTGGAAAGCTTCATGCCCTGCGTGCCCTCCAGCAGCATCCTGGAGCCCTTGGCAAGAGCCTTGTTCAGCAGCTCCGGCACGTCCCTGACGAATTTCTTCAGGCGGGGATGGTCCTTGGCGAACAGCAGCTTTTTGCGGTCCACCCTGTCGCGTACCGCGGCGCCCAGGCCGGTCCCGACGCTGCCGATCTTGCCCATCATGCGGGAGTCGGCGCGCTCGGCCGCGGTGTGGCGCGGTTCTATTATGACGGCGTGCGGGTCGATGATGAAGCGGCCGGCCGTGCCCGTCAGCTTCATCTCCTTCTCCAGCCATTCCGGTATTATGTAGGTGCCGGCGCCTAGGACCAGCTTCGTTCTCCTGTTGACGAAGCCGCCCGGAGTGGTCTTCAGCGTGTAGATCCTGTCGTTGTAGAAGATCGTATGGCCGGCGTTGGGGCCGCCGACGCGGATAGAATAGTCGTAATCGTTCTTCGCGGCCAGGTAGGCCGTGATCTTCCCCTTACCCTCGTCCCCGGCCTGGCCGCCCACCACTATATCTACTGGCATGTTACCTCCTGGTCCTCGCTAACTTGGCTGAAAGCCCCGTGTAGTTCAGGGGCGTAAGGCGCTTGAGCTCGGTCTTCACCGCGGGCTTGAGCTCCAGGCCGTCTATGAAAGCGTTCATCTCTCCGGCGGTCACGCTGCGGCCCCGCGTGAACTTGCTGAGCAGCTCGTAGGGGCCGCTGGCCCGCTCCCGGCGCAGTATGGTCTGTATGCCTTCCGCCAGCACCTCCGGGTGCGATCCCAGCTCGGCCGCCGCCGCGGCGGGGTCCGGCGAGATGCGGGACAGGCCGGTCAGTATGGAGCCGTAGGCGGAAACGCAGTGGCCTAGCGCCGCCCCGAAATTGCGCTCCACGGTGGAGTCGGAGAGGTCGCGCTGCAGCCTGGAAACGGGCAGCTTCGAGGAGAAGAAGCCCAGCAGCGCGTTGGCTACGCCGAGGTTGCCCTCCGCGTTCTCGAAATGGATGGGGTTCACCTTCTGCGGCATCGTGGAGGAACCGACTTCGCCCGCCACCGCTTTCTGCTTCACCAGGCCCGCCGAGACGTAGCGCCACATGTCCTGGCAGAAACCCAGCAGGATGGTGTTCGCCCGGCGCAGGACGTCGAAGAGCTCGGCGTAGCTGTCGTGCGGCTCGATCTGAGTGGTGAACGGGTTGAACTCCAGGTCCGGCCCGGGCCCGGAATTGAAGCTCTCGATGAACTCCCTGGAGAACTTCTGCCAGTCCACGCCGGGGTAGGCCGCCACGTGCGCGTTGTAGTTGCCGGAAGCGCCGTTGAGCTTAGCCGCTATCCTGGCCGTTCCCAGCTGCGAGACCTGCCGGTACAGGCGGGCGTGGAAGACCCGGAACTCCTTGCCGAAAGTGGTGGGGACCGCGGGCTGCCCGTGGGTCCTGGCCAGCAGCGGGGCGTCGGCGTATTTGAGCGCCAGCTCGTCCAGGACGGCCAGGATGGAATCCAGCGCCGGTATCAGCTCACCGCGCACGCCGGCGCGCAGGATCAGCGCGTAGGAGATATTATTGACGTCCTCGGAGGTGAGCGCGAAATGGACCAGCTCCAGCAGGTCTCCCATGCCCGCGCGGCGCAGCTTGTCCTTGAGCAGGTACTCCACCGCCTTGACGTCGTGTTTCGTGGCCGGGATCCCCGCGGCCCCGGTCTCCTCGATGGCGATGACCTTCTTCACGTCCGCGTCCGAAAGCAGCGGCAGCTTCTCTAGGAAGGCCGTCTCCGCCGCCGTCAGCCGGCGGGCCCTGACGCCCGGCGTCGCGCAAAGCTTGGCCAGGTAGCGGCATTCCACCAGCGCCCGGCAGCGGGCCAGCGCCGCCTCGCCGGTGACCCGCGTCAGCCCGGCCATCTTAGAGGCGTACCTGCCGTCCAGGGGACTTACGGCGTTTATGTTGCGCTCAGGCATATGCCCTCCAAAAGAATACCCGCGTCCGTGCAAGACGCGGGTCTTGCGATTAATTCTAACACATAAGTTCCGGACATGTAAATTCCCGGAGTTTTGCTACAATATCCCCATGACGGCCAACGAAGAACTGCAGGAGGCGCTGATCGGGGCCCTGGACCAGTCCAGCGAGGTCTTCTTCCTCACCGACCCCTCCGCCACCATCCTCTACGTCAACCCGGCCTTCGAAGCGCTGACCGGCTATACCAGCGCCGAGGCCGTCGGCCGCAAGGCCAGCATGCTCAAGAGCGGGGAGCATAACCAGGCCTTCTACCGCGAGCTCTGGACCACCATCCGCTCAGGCAAGCCCTGGCGGGGCCGGCTCACCAACCGCCGCAAGGACGGCAGCCTCTACGTCGACGAGCAGCGCATCAGCCCCATCACCGACGCCTCCGGCAAGATCAGGTACTTCTTCTCCACCCGCCGGGACGTCACCCGCGAGCTCCAGCTGGAATCCCAGCTGAACCAGAGCCAGAAGATGGAATCCCTGGGCCTGCTGGCCGGTCAGATCTCCCACGACTTCAACAACCTGCTCACCGTGATCATCGGTTCGATGGAGCTGATCATGGAGGACCTGAAAGACGGCTCCGTTGGCCGCAAACTCGCGGCCGAGATCCTGCGTTCGTCCAAGGAATCCGCCGCGCTGATAAAGAACCTGATGATCTTCGCCCGCAGGCACGAGAGCAGGCCGGTGGCCGTCACGCTGAACGAGCCCGTCGACGAGCTCAAGCCGCTGCTGTCGGGCCTGCTGGGCAAGGGCGTCACCATAGCCTACGACCTGGACCCGGTCCCGCCGAAGGTCAAGATAGAACCGGAGCACTTCAAGCAGGCCATCATGAACCTGGCCGTCAACGCCAAGGACGCGATGGCCGACAACGGCGGGATAAAGATCAGGACCTGCACCGCCGGGCCGGACGGCGTGCCGCACTCCCTGCTCGGAGAGAAATACGCGGTCTTCGAGATCTCCGACACAGGCCCCGGCATACCCAAGGACGTGCTCCCGAGGATCTTCGAGCCTTTCTTCACCACCAAGCCGAAGGGCAAGGGGACGGGGCTCGGGCTTTCCTCCGTGTACGGCATCATCCACCAGAACAACGGCCATATCTTCGCCGATAACAGGCAGGGCGGCGGCGCCGTCTT
>JAJZOZ010000033.1 GCA_021811405.1 bacterium
CGGCGCTGAGCCGCGAGTACGAGGCCGAGATGAATTCGGCGCTGAAGGAGGCCGGCGAGGCCGCCAAGGCGCGCGAGGCGGAGCTGTCCGCCGACATAGAGGTGCTGCGCGGCGAGCTGACCGAGCGGGACCGCCTGCTGTCGCAGGAGAAGGCGAAACTGGTAGACGAGCTGTCGAAGGCGTCGATCGAGGCGCACGAGCGCGGCGAGGCCATGGCCTCCGCCGTGAAGGGCGAATACGAGGCGAAGATCGCCGCGCTGGAGCGCGCCGCCGCGGCTAAAGCCGGGGACCTGCAGGCCGCGCTGGCGGAGAAAGAGGCGCTGCTGCAGCGCGCCTACGCCGACCGCGAGGAGGCGGAGGCCGCCCTCCGGGCGGACCTGGAGAGCCGCCGCGCCGCTCTCGAGGCCGCTTTCGTCCAGCGCTCCGAGGCGCTGGCCGCCGAGTACGACGTTCGCAAGGAGCGGCTGGCTTCCGAGCTGGCCGCCAAGGCCGAGGCGCTGGACGCCGAGACGCGCGAGCGGGCCGCCAGGGAGAGGCAGAACTGGGACGCCGAGCGCGCGCGCTACGAGCGGGCCCTGGAGGAGACCTCCGCCCATTTCCGTTCCGCCCAGAAGGAGATAGAGGGGCTTAACCAGGGCCTGCGCCGCTCCGAGGAGGCCAACGCCGCCCGCGAGGCCGCGCTCAGCCGCGAGCTGATGGAGGCCAAGTCCAACTTCGACAAGGAACTGCTGTTCCGCGTGAAGGACGCCGTGGCCGTGCAGACCGCCCACCTGATGGAGGCCCTCGAGGCCGCCAAGGCCAGGGAGAAGGAGCTCGCCGACGCCATAGAGAACAAGGATAATTCCATCCGCGCCCTGCGCTCCGAGGCCGCCGAACTGCGCCGCGACTACGAGGCCAGGCTGCTCGACGCCGGCGCCGACGCGCTGAAGGCCCGCCGCGAGGAGCTGGAGAGCATCTACGCCGCCAGGTGCGCCGCCGCCGACGAGGAGGCCGGCTCCCTCAAGAAGGTCCTCGAGGCCGAGCGGGCCGCCATGCGCGAAGCCGTCGAGAAGGCCCGCGCCGAGGCGCTGGAGGCCGGCCGCCGCGCCGACGCCAGCTTCGCCGAGATGGCGGAGGCCGCCAAACGGTTCCACGCCGAGAAGGAGACGCTGCAGCGCGCCCGGGCCGCCGACGTCAAGACCGCCGCCGACGAGGCCGCCCGCCGCGCCGTCGAAGTGATCTCCCAGAAGCTGCGCAACGCCGAGGAGGAGATCGTGAAGGTGCAGGAGGCCAACCGCGACGAGCTCGCCCTGCTGACCGAATCCTTCAACAAGGAGAGGGACCGCATGATCGAGGAGATGACCCGCCGCGAGAACCTGCTGGAGGCCGCCGACCTCAAGATCCAGGACCTCGAGCGCGAGATGCTGGGCTACAGGCAGAGCGTTTCCGCCGAGATGCTGCGCAGCGTCTCCGAGCAGGACCGCCGCTTCCGCGAGGTCGTGGCCGAGGAGAAGGCCCGCAACGAGGCCCGCATCAAGCAGCTCGAGGAACTGCTGGCCGCCAAGGAGCGCCTGCTGAGCGACGGCGATAAGTTCTACCGCCAGAAGCAGCTGGAACTGGACGGCATGCACGACCAGTTCAACAAGAACGTCAACCGCTTCAACGAGGAGCTCTTCGCGCAGAAGCAGGAGCTCAGCGAGCGGGAGAAGGCGCTCAACGAGCGGCGCCTGAAGCTCGAGGAGGAGCATGCCGCCAGGAACGCGGAGCTGGAGACCATGAAGGCCGAGCTGGCCCGCGCGATAGCCTCCTACAGGAGCAGGAAATGACCATGGAAAAAGAACGCGACATCCAGTGCGTGCCGGCGGAGATGATCCGGCGGCTGAAGGCCCTGGCCGACAGCCTCTGGGAGGGCAAGAACCCGGCCTCGGTGCACCTTAACGCCGTCCTCGAGGAGTTCGCGGGCGACATGAAGACCCTGGGCAACATCGTCGACGAGTACCAGAGCGACTGCTCCAGCCGCCTGGCTTTCAACGAGCGGGAGCACGCCCAGCGCGAGGCCCGCATGAAGGAGGAGATCGAGGACTTCAGCGCGCGGGTCGCCCGGCTTGAGAAGGAGCACGCCGCCGGCCAGAAGCGCATCGAGGAGCTGAAGGCCTCGCTGGCCGCCCGCGAGGCCGAGCTCGCCGACCTAAAGGCCAGGAGCCTCGAGGACGGGGCCGACCTGAACGCCCGCTACGTCTCCAAGATGCAGGAGCTCTACGACAAGGTCAACCGCAAGGAACTGGAGATGCTGTCGCGCTGGGAGGAGAAGAACAAGGGCCTCGAGGTCAAGGCCGCCGCCCTCGAGTCGGACCTGGGCGCCAGGCTCAAACAGCTGGCCCTGCGCGAGAAGGCGCTGGAGGAGGATTTCAACGCCCGCAAGGCCGAACTGATAAGGACTTTCGACCGCGTGCGCGCCGACCTGGAAGCGCGCGAGAAGTCGCTGGCCGCCAGGGAGCGCAAATTCCACGACGGCCCCGGAGGCAAAGTATGAGCGGCTCCGAGGATCTCAAGGACCTGCTGGACAGGCTCAAGGACGAGGTGGGCCCGCTGCCGGAGGAGCCGGCGCCGGCCCAGCGCCAGGCCGCGCCCAGGCCAGCACTCCAGCCTCGCCCCGCTCCGGCGCCGGAGCGCTTCTTCAGGGCACGCCGGCCCGAGCCCCGGCCGCAGCCTGCGGCGGCCCCGGCCAACCCGGTCTGGAGCGAGAACAAAGAGGCCATGCTCTTCGGCCTGCTGACCTCCCTTATCGCCGTCTTCGGCGGGATACTCTCCGGCCTGGGTTACGTCGTGCTCATAGGCGCGGTGGCCTTCCTGCTCTTCGCCTGCCTGATGGCGCTGGCGCTCTACGCCTATTATCTGAACTTCCGCGGCCCCGCCCGCGAGGACCGCGGCCTCGCCGAGAGGCTGGACGCTCTTTCCAGGCGCGTGGAGGCCCTCAGCTCCATGGCCGTCTCCGGGGGCTCCTCCGCGCCCGACGCGCCGTTCCCGGAGAAGGAGCGGGAGCTGGAGCGCAAGGTGGAGGAACTGCGCGTCATAGTGAAGACGCTGGCCCGCTCGGCCGAACGGCAGGGCTGAATAACCGCCCGAATATATATATAATTATCGTTTATGAAGATCCTTTCCCTCGCCCTGTCCGCGCTGACCCTGTTCAGCTCCGTCCCGGCCTTCAGTCTTGACCTGAAGCTCCCGGTCCCCGAAAAGGACTATTTCATAGAGTCCGGCGACGTGCTGAGCGTCAACGTCTTCCCGGCCGAGGAGTTCTCCAAGGAGGTCACGGTGCAGCCCGACGGCACCGTGGACATCCCGCTGCTGGGCGCCGTAACGGTGCGCGGCCTTAAGTCCGAAGACCTCGAGAAGATCCTGACCGCCAAGTTCTCCAAGTACGTGGCCAACCCCAGCGTCACCATCAACGTGCGCAAGTTCGCCTCCAACCGCGTGGCCGTCATCGGGGAGATCCGCAGCCCCGGTTACTACGAGTACCGCGAGGGGATGCGCCTGCTGGACCTGGTGGCGCAGGCCTCCGGTCCGCAGGACTACGCTCGGACCGCCAAGGTGCGCATCTACCGCCGCCTGCCCGCCCCGGACGGCAAGTTCACCGACCAGGTGCTGAAGGCCGACCTCTCCTCGGTCTTCGAAGGCGACATGAGCAAGAACATCGCGCTGATGAACGGAGACATCGTCTATATCCCGCGTAAAGCTTACTCCAGCGCGGCGAAGTGGATAACCGACAACGTAGTCCCGTGGGCTACCCTCTTCCTGTTCGCGGTGACCGCCGGCATAGTGGCGAAGCGCAATTGAGCCTATGAACGCCGAATTGACCCTCTACGACTACTGGCGCATAATCAACCGGCGCAAGTGGATCGCCATGCTGGTCTTCGGCGTGACGGTCTTCTCGACTATGTTCTACACCCGGCTGCAGCCCACCGTCTACCGCAGCCAGGCCCTGATCAAGATAAAGCCGCCCGCCTCCTACGCGCGCATCCCCGGCTCGGACGCCACCGATTTCGACCCGTGGAGCGCCGTGGCCACCGAGATGAAGGTGATCTCCTCTTCGGAGATCTCCGAGCGCGCCGCCGCCAAGCTCGGTATGCCGGCCGGCCGCCGCTCCTCCGACGCCATCGCCGGGGCCTACAAAGTGGACCGCCTGCAGGACTCCAACCTGATCTCGATCACCGCCTACGACTCCAGCCCCGGCCGCGCGGCCGACATCGCCGCCGCGGTCATAGACGCCTACCGCGACTACGACCTGGAGCAGAAGACCCGCCAGGCCCGCAAGACCCTGGAGGACATAACCACCCGCAAGGACGAGGTGGGAGACAACCTGCGCGCCCTGGAGCGCAAGAAGCAGAATTTCATCGAGCGCAACCCCAAGACCGGTCTGGGGTCGGCGCTGGCCAACCAGCTGGCCGACCTGGAGATCAAGAAGCGCGAGCTGCTGGAGAAGTACACGCCCAACCATCCCGAGGTGGAGAGCCTGGAGCAGCGCATCGACGTGATCCAGCAGAAGCTCGAGGAGATCCCCGCGCAGGAAGTGGAGCTCGCCCGCATCAGCCGCGAACTGCGCATGCAGGAGGACCTCTACACCACGCTCAACAAGCAGTACGAGGAGGCCAAACTCGGCCTCTCGTCCATGGTCTCGTTCGTCAGCGTCGTCAACCGGCCGATGGCCGAGACCTCTCCGATCTCCCCGAACAAACGCCTCAACCTGATGGTCGGCATGGTGCTCGGCCTCTTCCTGGCGGTGGTCGTGGTGTTCCTGCTCGAGAACCTGGACGTCTCCATCTCCACGATCGAGGACATCGAGAACTTCATCAAGCTGCCGGTGCTCGGCATCATCCCCAACATCCTCAGCGAGAAGCCTCTCGACAACTGGCTCACCAACGTCTTCAAGAAGGAACGCTACACGGTGGACGCGTTCCGCAGCGTGCTGATAGTCAACCGCAAGTACGCCACCGGCGTCATAGAATCCTACCACACGCTGCGCACCAACATCATGACCAACCTGGACGCCAAGGGCGGCAGCGCGTCCCTGGTCATCAGCTCCGCCGGCGCCGCCGAGGGCAAGACCCTCACGGCCGTCAACTTCGCGCTGGCCGCGGCCAACTCCGGCCTCAAGACGCTGCTCGTGGACGCCGACCTGCGGCGCCCGGCCGTCAACCAGATCTTCGGCACCCGCCGCGAGCCGGGCCTGAGCGACGTGCTGGCCGGCAAGGCCGACTGGCGCGACGCGGTGCTCGAGAGCGCCGATTTTATCATGGGAGGCCTCGATTTCGACCAGTTGATGCGTTTCCCCGGCATAGAGAACCTCAAGGTGCTCAACTGCGGCACGCAGCCGGGCAACGTCATCGACATCCTGGACTCCGGCAACTGGAAGGAGCTGATGGACGAGCTCAAGGGCGAGTTCGACATGATCATCTTCGACGCGCCGCCGGTGCTCCTCTTCGTGGACGCCGTCATGATAGCCAGGCACGCCGCCGACGGCACCGTGCTGGTCTACAAGGCCGGCAAGATCGCCCGCGGCGCCCTCAAGCGCGCCAGCGACCAGATGGAGGCCTCCGGCGCGAAGATGCTGGGCGTGGTGCTCAACGGCGTGCGCGCCTCCGAGATGGGCCCGCAGTACGGTTATTACTATTACGACTACAGCAAGTACGCCCGGCGCTGAGCGCCGGCCAGGCGGTCCCCGTGGCGGCTAACTGACCATGCCTATCCTGATAGTCACGCTGGCGCTGGCCGCGGCCGCGGCCCTGGGGTTCTTCGCCACCAGCGTGCCGCCGCATATCATCTTCGCCGTCTCGGCCGCCGCGGGCGTTTCCCTGCTGGCCTTCACTTCGCCTAAACTCAGTCTCAGCCTGCTGCTGATCTCGATGCTGTTCTCTCCCGAGATAGGCTTCGGGGCTCTGACAGGCAGCCGCTCCGTCGTCGTCCGCTACGACGATATCCTGCTGGTCATCATCTTCCTCTCCTGGCTGGCCCGCACCGCGGTCACCAAGGGGAAGCCGTTCATAACCGGGACGCCGGTCCAAGCGCCGATAATACTCTATACTTCGATCTGTACCGTTTCCACGGTGCTCGGCATACTCCGCGGCGATCTGAGGACCGAGATGGCGTTCTTCTACGTCCTGAAGTACGTCGAGTATTTTCTGCTCTATTTCATGACGGTGAACGTGCTGGAGTCCAAAGATGACATGCGGAAATATCTGACGCTGGCCTTCTATATCTCGTTGGCCGTCACCGCGTACGCTTACGTATATTACATGACCGCGGGTTCCGATGCCAGGGCCAGCGCTCCTTTCGAGGCGGCGTTCGGGAAACCCGAAGAATCGGAGCCCGCCTCTCTCGGCGGGTACTATCTGATCGTCATGGGGGTGCTGTTCGGCGTGATCACTTCCGCTTCCGGGCCTTTGTCGCTTTGGCCCCTGGCGGCGCTTGCGTATATCTTCCCGGCTTTTCTGCTCACCTTTTCCAGGGCTTCTTATGCCGGTTTCGCGGCCATGATGCTGACGATATTGTTCAAGACCGGCCGCCGCCGGCTCCTTATCTTAGGCGTACTGTTCCTGGGCCTGATCGCCCTGTTCGGGGCCAAGAACTTCTCGGGGAAGGTGCGGGAGCGCGTCGAGATGACGTACAGCGGCCAGTACGCGGTGAACGAGGTCAGCGTGCTGGGCGTGCGGTTCAAACTGGAAGAATCCGCTTACAGCAGGTACGCGATGATGCGCGATGTGCTTGATAAGTGGCTGCCTATGCATCCTGTTCTCGGGCGGGGGGTTACCGGCATCGGCCTCGGGGACACCCAATACGCCCTGCTGCTGGGCGAGATCGGCCTGTTAGGGTTCATGGCGTTCTTCTGGATGGCGTACAGGATATATCTCGCGGCCTCGGCCGTCTACTTGTGGTACGAGGAGACGTGGGTCAAGGCTGCCGCTCTCGGACTTATGGCGGCGCTGGCCGGCCTGCTGGTGCAGGCTTCCGGAGTCAATACTTTCATAATCGTACGGATCATGGAGCCGTTCTGGTTCCTGACAGCTATAGTCATGCGCCTCTATGTGCTTAAAAAACAGCGCGTCGGGGAGGCGCTGCGATGACGGCGGGGGCACCGCGGGTCGGGATCGTTATCTGCACCAGGAACAGGCGGGATACGCTTATGGCGTGCCTCGATTCCCTGGCGCGGCAGGATTACCCGTCCGGGCTGACGGGGATCTGGATCTACGACGACGCCGGCTCCGACGGCAGTTCCGCCGCCGCCTCCGCGCGGCTGGCTTCCATGCTGTCGGCCGGTTTGGGAGGCGGCGGGGTGATCCCCGGGAGGGAGCCGCGCGGGATATCCGCCGGCCGCAACGAGGCCGCGGCCAGGGCGTTGCCCGTTTCCGATCTGCTGCTCTTTATGGACGACGATGTCCGGCCGGACCCGGGATGTCTCTCGGCCCTCGTCGGGAGGATGTCCGAGAATCAGGGCACCGGAGTGGCCGCGCCGCTGCTGCGCAGGTCCGATGACGGCAGGCCGCTGCACGCTCCGTATTTCGTGGGGCGGTTCTCCTTCCGTTATTCATCCGGGGACCCGCGGGCTGAAAGCTTCTGCGACTGGGTGGACCCGGCCTGCGTCCTCGTATCCAGGGACGCGTTCTCCGCCTTGGGCGGATTTTGGCCGGGATATTACCGGTCCCACGAAGGAGTGGACCTGTGCCTGAGGGCCGCCCGCGCGGGCTTTAAGGTGCTGTATTGCCCGGCGGCTACCGCCGTGCACGTGATGCGTTCCGAAGCCCTGACCCCGGACCGCCTGTATTATCTGTACCGGAACAAGTTCACCGTGGTCAGGCGCAACTCCGGCGCGCTGCATCGGGCCTTGCTGCTGCCGCTCATGGCGGCGGCCGGGCTGCCTAAGTACCTTTTTGATTCCGTGCTGCGCCGCCGGGGGCTGGCGGGAGAGGAGCTCTCGGCCATATTCTCGGCGGTGCTGGACGGCCTTGCCGGCAGGGAGGGGCCGCGTGCCGCGTAGCAACAGGATCTCGGTGGTGGTCCCCGCGAGGGATTCCGCCCGGTATATCGGCGGGCTGCTCGCTTCCCTGGCCGCCCAGACCAGGCCGCCCGACGAAGTGGTGGTGGTGGACGCGGGGTCCGTGGACGGTACCGCCGCGGCGGTTTCGGCCGCGGCCGCCGGATTCCCCGTCCTGCGGCTGGTGCGCGCCGGCTCGGCTTTCCCCGGGCGCGCCAGGAATATCGGGGTCAGGGATTCTTCGGGGGACGTGATCGCCATGACCGATTCCGATACCGTGCCGGACCCGGATTGGCTGAGCAGTATCTCCGCGCCTTTCGATTCGGATCCCGGCCTGGGCGGCGTCTTCGGGACTTACTACGTGAGCCCCGAGACTTATACCCAGCGCTGCATAGCGGCCGTGATCATGTCCGGAGGGAAGGACCTGGACGGGATGCGGGGCGCCCACACCGATTCTTTCGTTTCTGCGGCGCTGAGGAAGGGCGCATTGGAAAGGGCCGGATGGTTCAGGGAAGACGTGCGGGCCGGCGAGGACATGGAACTGCGGGCGCGCCTGGATCCGGCGGGGGTAAAGGTCGCCTACTGCGGAGCGGCCCGGGTCCGATGGCGGACTCCGGAGACATTGTGGGGCATGATGCGGCGTACCGCCGCGTATATCCGCGAGAGGGCCCTGGCGGCCCCCTTCAGCGCGGTCGCGCTGAAACTGCCTGCCCTGTATCTCGCGCTCGGCGCCGTATTCCTGTTCTCCCCGGCCGCCGGACTGGCGCTGGCGCTGCTCGGTTCCGCTGCAAGGACGGTCAGGGCGGCCGGCCGGCTCAGCGGCGAGGAACGGGGCTTCCTTCTTTCCCCGCTGAACATGGCGGCTTTGGTCCCGGTCTATTTCCTTAACGACATCGCGGCGATAGCCGGCGCCGCCTCGGCCGTGTTCGGCCGGGGCAGGAGCGGACTATGAAGGACAAATACTCATCCGTCTTCGAAGTGGAGCGTTCCCGCGTCATAGAGCGGGAGTTCCTGCGGCCGTTCCTGCGGCCCGGCGCCGAGGTCCTGGATGTCGGGGCCGGCGCCGGGCATTATTCCGGGCTTATGCGTTCCCTGGGCGGGCGGGTGCGCTGCGTCGACTACGACCAGGCTAAGGTCGACATGCTGAAGGACGCGGGTTTCGACGCCCTGCGCGCGGACGCGCAGGAAGGCCTGCCTTTCCCGGACGGAAGCTTCGATTTCGTAACGGCGCTTGAGGTCATAGAGCACCTGGAGAAGCCGCAGCGCCTGCTGGCCGAGGCGGCCCGCGTGCTGAAGGACGACGGGCTCCTTCTTATCTCCACCCCGAACAGGAGGTCGCTCGAGGCCCTGGTCGGTCATATCTCCGGGCTGTTCACCGGCAGGAAGTGGCGGGCCTGGGACGATTCCCACCGCAGGATCTATTCTCCCGCGGAGATCAAGGCCGAGGTGTCCGCCTTTTTCGATATCCTGAAGCTCACCGGGTTCTACCTGATGCACAAGGGGCGCTTCGTCCCGTCCGGCCTCTGCTTCACCAGTTTTAACGGCGGCATCCTGGCCGAGCGTTCTTTCATAATCAATATTCTGGCCCGTCCCAGGCGGCGCGGCGGGGAGCCCCGGGCATGACTTCCGGCGGCGTGAAGAAACCGGACTTCCACCAGGACGTGCTCGTGACCGGCCTGACCGAAATGGGGAACATGCTGGTGCGGTTCCTGGCCAGCGTCATGGTAGCCAGGGGACTGGGCGCCGAAGGCCGCGGCGTCTACGCCCTGGCGCTGGCCGCCCCCGGCCTGCTGCTGGGGTTCACCAATATAGGGCTCGGCGAAGCGACCACCGTCCTCATAGGGAAAGGCAAATATCCGCGGGAGCGCGTGATCGCCAGCATGAACTGCCTGGTGCTCCTTATCGCGGTCCTCGGCTTCGCCGTCTACTTCGGGCTCAGCCCGCTGGTGATGAAGGCGCTGAAGCACAATATGCCGGCGGACGTATACGCGCTCGCTTTCTGCGTGTTCCCGCTTACCCTTTACTGGGGCGGCAACGCCTCCGCGGCGCTCGGACTTTCCATGGTCAAGCAGGTCTCGTGGGGGAGGCTTCTCAACAATTCCGTTTTCCTGGCGCTCGTGACCGTCCTCTATCTGCGCGGCGCGGGGATAAAGGCGGTGCTGGCCGCTTTCATCGCCGCGTTGCTGACGGAGAACGTCTACCTTTTCGGGCGGGTGCGCAGGGCGGCGGCCGTGGGGCTGCGCTGGGACCCCGAGATGATCCGGGAGCAGGCCGTGCTGGGCTGGCACGTGTTCTGGGGCGGTCTCTTCCTGCAGGTCACGCGCCGCCTGGATATTTTCCTGCTGAACTACTTCGCCGGCCCGGGGCCGCTGGGCGTTTACGTCGTGGCCTACTCGGTGGCGGAGTTCATCCTTACGGTACCCGGCATTTATTCGCGGGCAGCGTTCTCCTCGGCCGCGGTCTCTTCCGGCGAGGATGCGTTCCGTGTTTCCAACGCCGCGGTAAGGCAGACGCTGTTCCTGATGGCGGGGCTGGCCGTTTTCCTGGGCGTTATCATGCGCGTATTCATCTCCAAGGTTTACGGGGTCGAATTCCTGCCCGCCGTTCTTCCCGCTCTGCTGCTGCTGCCCGGGGTCGTGCTGTTCGGTTTCGGGGGATTGCTGGGGACCATCTTCACCGGGTACGCCCGGCCCAGGGAGCTGATGCGGTCGGCCGCCGTCTCCTGCGCGCTTACCGTGGCCCTGGACCTGCTGCTGATCCCGCGCTATGGCGCCGTCGGGGCCGCCGCCGCCTCGGCCGCGGCCTACGCCGCCGGCGCGCTTTGGATCCTGGCGGCCTATCTGAAATTCTCGCGCGCCCGCGCTTCCGAAGTCCTGCTGGTGGGGACCGAAGACTTTCTGGCCTACCGGGACAGGGTAAGGGATTTTTTTAAGGGCGGGAAGACATGAAGATCCCGCTATATTCCAGGCTGATCAGGAGGGTCTCGTCGCTGCTGCCTCTCTCCGGACTGGTCCCGCCGCCCCCTAAGCCCGAGGGGATAAGCGCCATGCTGAGGGTCTGGAACGAGAAGGACTGGCTGGAAGACTCCATAATCTCCATCAAAGACCACGTGGACGAGATCGTGGCGGTAGATACCGGCTCTACCGACGGCAGCCTTGAGATACTCGAAAGGCTGGAGGGGAAGGTGAAGGGCCTGAAAGTGTTCCGTATGGAGCGTGGCAGCATCTGGGAGTCTTCTAAATTCGCCTCGGACAGGACGTCCTTCCGGTGGCTGCTGAAGTGGGACGCGGACTTTGTGGCCTCTGCGGACGGCATGGACGGCTTCGCCGCCCATCTCAGGTCCCTGGACCCCAGGCTCTACTACTATATAAATCCCAAGCTGATAGAGCTGACCGGCGATTTCGGACATCAGCTCCCCCGGATGCGGGTGCGCGGGGATATAGAGGCTTTCACGTCCTCCCCGGCCGCCGGTTACGTCAGGGTGGACAGGACTTACGAAAAGGACCCTTATCCGGTGAAAATGCCTTGCGGGCCGGGATCGGCCCCGTACAGGCTTAGTTTCGAGGGGGTCAGGCTGGCTGCCTATTACAGGATAACCGAATACGACGGTGTCGTCGGCTACCACGTGAACGTTAAGCCGGCCATAAGGCACCTGCTCGGCTACTTTTATTCGCAATGGCTGGCCGAAGGCGGCAGGGGCCGGCTGGAGGAATACGCCGCGGAGCAGGCCGCGGCCCGCTGGGGGGCGGCCGGCCTGAGCCAGGCGGCCGAGATGTACATGGCGGCATACGCCCGTGCGCTGTCGCCGTACGATGATAAGCTGGGGCCGCTTCCCGGCAATATCAGGGCTTTGGCCGCCCGCTCCGGGTACAGGGTGGTGTACCGGGACGGGCGCCCGGTCGGACGTGTCGAGTGACGCGGCGCGGGGCGGGAGGGGGAGCATGGAACTTTCCGTAATAATAGTCTCCTGGAACTGTTCCGAAGAGCTCAAGCTCTGCCTCGGAAGCCTGCGCGCCGCCCTGGCGGGCATGGACGCCGAAACCATCGTTATCGACAACGCCTCCTCCGACGGTACGCCCGGGATGGTAAGGGAGCTTTTCCCGGAGGTGCGGTTGGTGGCCAACCGGGACAACCGCGGTTTCGCGGCGGCGAATAACCAGGGGATAGGTCTCGGCGGCGGCGAGTACCTTCTGCTGCTGAACCCGGATGCCGTGCTGTCAGCGTCCGCGGTGGAGGGCTTGCTCGGCTTCATGCGCTCCGTCCCCGAGGCCGGAGCCGCCGGGCCGGCCTTCTCCCCTTCGGCCGGGCTGCCGCCCAGGATAAGGCCGGGGATATACAGGTTCCCCCGCGCCAAGGACGAACTGCTGCTGGACACTTTTCTCGGCGACCTCGCTTCGCTGCTGGCGGGGCTCGCGCGGCGCCGCGGGCGGGCCCCGGCGGCGGAACCTTCCTCCGGTCCGGTAGAGACCCACTGGATATCCGGCGCGTGCATGCTGGTGCGCCGCAAAGCTGCCGAGGCGGCGGGGCCGCTCGATGAAAGGTTCTTCCTTTATATGGAGGAGTTGGAATGGTGCTACCGGCTGAGGCTCGCCGGCTGGAAGGTCTTCGTGCTGCCGGGGGTCGGCGTGGTGCATACGGGCGGGGCCTCCAGTTCCAAGCTGTCCGGGGCCCATATCTCGGCACTGTTCTATGAGAGCAGGTATAAATATTTCGCCAAACACTGGCCGCGCGGGGCCGTCCTGCTGCTGCGCGCCGCGAAAGCCGGGCTGATGGCCGTCACGCTGCTGCTGACGCTGCCGGCCTGTCTGCTGCCCGGCGCGGCCGGGACCGGGGCCAGGAGCAGGGCCGCCGGTACGGCGGCCGTGCTGCCGGTCGTGCTCGGCCTGCGTCCTGCGCGCCGGTGACCCGGACTTTTGTAAAATTGATGACGGAGCCGCCGGCGCCTGAGAGCGACAGTCTATGGGGCAGAAGAAGAACATACTTTTCGTTATAGAGAATTCCGCTTACGGCGGGGGGGAAAAGGTGTTCTCCCAGCTGATAAGGGGGCTGCCGCGCGACCGCTTCGCCGTCTACTGCGCTTCCCTGCCCCGGGGCAGGTTCTACGAGGAGACCGCGGGGCGCTGCGCTTTCCTGCCGCTGGACCTGTCTCGACGTTTCGATCTCCGCAATATCGGCAGGCTCGAGGCCCTGCTGCTGGAGCACAGGATAGATGTCGTCCACAGCCAGGGCGCCAGGGCCGATTTCTACTGCGCCGTCGCCGCCTCGCGCGCAGGCGTGAAGGCCGTCGCCACCGTGGCCATGCCGGTGGAAGGGTTCGACGTCTGCTATCTAAAGAAGAAGATCTATTCACTGCTTTATTCTTTCGCCGAAAAGCGCCTCGCCGGGGTCATAACCGTTTCCGGGACGCTGCGGGACGCCCTGGTCTCCCGCCACGGCCTGCCCCCTGAGCGGGTGGCGCTGATCCCCAACCCGGTGGATACGGCCGAGTTCGACCATTCCAATTTCGACGCCGGGCCGCTGATCGAGAAGTTCGGCCTCCGGGGGCGTCTCGTGCTTGGGGCGCTCGGCCGGCTGGAATGGCAGAAAGGCTATCCGTACCTGATAGACGCGGTCCGTATCCTGACGGGAAAGGACCCGGAATTGAAGGAGAAGCTCGTCTGTCTTATAGGCGGGGCCGGGCGTCTTGAGACGCAGTTGAAGCGCCTTTGCGCGGAGGCCGGCGTCGCCGGGAATGTCGTCTTCTGCGGAGAAGTGGCCCCGAAAGAGTTCCTGTCCGCCGTGGACATCTTCGTTATGCCTTCCCTGCTCGAGGGACAGCCCCTGGCGCTGCTCGAGGCCATGGCCATGGCCAAGCCTATAGTGGCGACCGATATCCCCGGTATCAACGATACGGCGGTCTCCGGCAGCGAGGCGCTGCTCGTTCCGCCCAAAGACCCGGAGCGGCTGGCCGCCGCCCTGGCGGAACTGGTCCGGGACCACGCCCGCGCCGCGGGACTGGGCCGGAACGCGCTGCTTAAGGCCGGCGCTTACGGGGTGGCCCCTTATATCGACAGGCACGTGGCTGTCTATGCGAAGGTGCTGGGTATATGAGAGCGCCGGCAATACCTGAGCGCATAGGCTGGGACCGGCGGACCTGGGCCTGGCTGGGGCTTCTGCTGCTCGCGGCGGCGGTTTACGCCGGGAGGCATTGGTCCGTCTATGACGGGTTCGTCGACGCCGCCCGCGACGAATCGATATATCTGCCGGCCATATTGAAACATGCGAGGCCCGGACTTTTCGCGAACGACTACTTTCTCTCTCATTTCCAGCTCTCTACCGGGGTCTTCCTGGACCTTTCGTCGTTCTTTCTGAAGCTGGCCGGAGGGGATTACCGGGCTTTTCTGCTGACCTATTCTACCGCGCTGCTTTTTGTCTTCGTGTCCGGCGTCTTCGTTCTCGCAAGAAGCCTTACCGGCAGTCCTGCGGCCGCATCCCTCGCCGGCTTGCTGCTCATGCGGCCGCGCGAGGCCATGGGCGGGGTCGGGTTCGCCGTTTACGTCGGGAACTATCAGCCCAGAATGTTCATCGACGCGCTTACGCCGTGGCTGTTCTGGCTGTTCCTGCGGAACGGTGCGGAACGGACGCAGCTCCTGATCGGCGGCGTCCTTGGCCTGGCCTCCTTGTTCTATCCCGTCTATCCGCTGCAGCTCGCGGCCGTCCTTTTCCTGATGGCGCTGTTCCTGGGACGGCGGCGCGGCGCCGTCCTGCTCGGCCTGGCTTTCACCGCGTTCTTCCTTCCTTATAACTTCCACTCGATGGCGCGCGCGGCGGCCCCCTTCACCGCGGCGACCAGGGCGATAATCGATTATCGGTGGCAAGGCCAGATATACCCGGACCTCCCGACCATGGCCGGGGAGTTCCTGCGAAACTTTTCACTGCCGCTGGCGCTGGCCGCGGCGGGGCTGTGGGCCGCCCCGGGGCTTCTCCGCGCCGGCGGCCGCTTCAGGGCTTTCCTGTGGGTCGTCCCGGCGGTCCTGATAGTGATGGCGGCGGGATTTTTATCTTATCTGGTGCCGGCCGGACTGCCGGTAATGCCGCAGAGGCTCGGCCGGCTATTCCACCTTTTGTTCCTGATAGCCGGAGCTTCGGGCGCGGCCGCGCTGTTCTCCGAGCCCGGCAGGTCCGCCGCGAAGTCGGTCTGCGCGGGGCTGGTCCTGGCCAACCTGCTGTTCACCTCTCCGCTTCGGCTTCCCGGGGGGCGGGGCGAGGCCGCGCGAGGCCCGGCCCCGTATGATCAGGCCGATTTTTTGACTGTCGCCGCGGAGGTGAGACGCGCTACTCCGCAGGACGCGGTCTTCCTGATCCCGCCTAAATCGCTGAACAATTTCATGATCTACGCCGAAAGAGGGATAGTGACCTCCTATAAAACGGTCCCCTCGGTGAGCGACCCTGAGGTGCTGGCGCGCTGGTACGCTGATTACCGGAAAGTGTCCGATGCGTATTCCAGCGGCGATCTGGGCCGTCTTCGGGCCGTGGCCGCGGAGTACGGGGCCGGGTATATCCTTGTCCTGGGGGCTTCCCCGGCGACAAAGGAAAAACCGCTGTTCGGGGCCGGGGAGTTCAGGGTTTTCCCCGCGGCCCGCCGGCGCGGCGCCAAAGGAGCCGTATAATGTGCGGCATCTGCGGTTTCGCTAACTACAGGAACGACGACCTGCTCAAGTGCATGGCCTCGCGGATCGCGCACCGCGGCCCGGACGAGGACGGCTTTTTCTCGGACGGGGAGCGGGTCTCGCTAGGCATGCGGCGGCTGCGCATCATAGACCTGGCCACCGGCTCGCAGCCGATCTCCAGCGAGGACGGCGGCATTACCGTCGTCTTCAACGGCGAGATCTATAATTTCAAGGAGCTGCGCGCCGAGCTGCGCTCCAAGGGGCACGTTTTCCGCACCAATACGGACACCGAGGTGCTGGTGCACCTCTACGAGGAGCACGGCGCGGACCTGCTGCCGCGGCTGCGCGGCATGTTCGCTTTCGCGCTGTGGGATTCCCGCAAGGCGTCCCTGCTGCTGGCGCGCGACCACTTCGGCATAAAGCCGCTGTTCTATTCCGTGGTGGGGGAGAAGCTCTATTTCGCCTCGGAGATCAAGGCGCTGCTGCCGGCCTCCGACATCCCGGCCGCGCTGGATTCCGAGGCCGTGGACGCCTATTTCACCAACCTGTATATCCCGGCGCCGCTGACCGTCTACAAGGGCATCCGCAAGCTGGAGCCGGGGTGCCTGCTCACCTTCTCCGGCGGGCGGGCCGCCGTGAGGCGCTACTGGTCGGTGCCGGCGTTCGGCTCTTCCCCGGCCCGGAGCTGGGAGGAGTACCGGGAGGCCGCGGACGCCCTGCTGGCCTCCAGCGTGGCGGAGCAGCTGGTCTCCGACGTGCCGCTGGGGCTGCTGCTCTCGGGCGGCGTGGATTCCGCGACGCTGCTCTACTATATGTCGCGCGCGGGGGCCTCCCCGGTGAAGACCTTCAGCATAGGTTACGGCCCCAGGGACGCGAGCTTCAACGAGACGGCCGGCGCGCGGCTGGCCGCCGAGTATTTCCGCGCCGACCATACCGAGACCGTGCTCGAGCCGGACCCGCGCACGATGATGGAGCGCCTGGCCACGGTTTTCGACGAGCCTTTCGCCGACGCCTCCGCCCTGCCCACGTTGCTGGTGACCGGCGAGGCCCGCAGGAAGGTGACGGTGGCCCTGACCGGAGTGGGTGGCGACGAGTTCTTCGGCGGCTACCCGCGCCACCTCGGCGCGCGGCTGCTGCCGGGCTACCTGCGGCTGCCTTCCCCGCTGCGCGCGGGGTTCTGGGCGGCGGCGCGGACTCTGCACGAGTCCTATTCCTCCACCAACAACCCGGGGCGGATAAAGCGCTTCTTCAAGGGCGCGCGCGGGGATTTCCGCGGGGCTTACGAATCCTGGCTGGCCTATTTCAGCGCGGAGGAGCGCGGCTCGCTCTACGCCGCCTCCCGCGCTCCCGCCGCCGGCACGGCCCCGGCGCTGCCCGGCAGGCTGGAGGGCCCGGACGACATTTTCGGCTACGAGGTGCGCAACTATCTTTCCGACGACCTGCTCTGCCTGGCCGACCGCGTCTCGATGGCCAATTCGCTGGAGCTGCGCGTGCCGTTCCTCGACGTGCGCCTGGCCGAGCTGCTGGCCTCGGCGCCGCTCGCGCTGAAGACGCGCGGTTTCAGGCTGAAGGCCCTGCTGAGGGGTATAATGGCCGGCCGCCTGCCCGAAGAGACGCTGCGCGGCCCCAAGCGCGGTTTCCAGGTGCCGCTCGCGCGCTGGTACAGCGAGGAGCTTCGGTCCTTCGTCCGCGAGACGCTGGCGGAGAGCACGCTGGAGAAGGACGGCTGGCTGGAGCCCGGCTATATCGCCGGCCTGCTCAAGGAGCACGAGAGCGGCCGCCGCAACCTTAACGACCAGATCCACGCCGTGATGATGTTCGGGCTGTGGGCCGCGAAGAATCGCAAGGTGGCCGCGGCCCCGGCGGCGTTCGGCATAAGGACCGGCGCGGGGCCGCTTAACGTGCTGGTCTGCACGGATATAATCCAGGAAGACGACGCCGGCGGTTCGGGACGCGTGGCCTGGGAGACCGCAAAGCGGCTGGCGGCTATGGGACATCGTCCTGTCGTGCTGACCAAGGGCCGGGCCGGGAAGAAGGATTTCGAAATCTTCGAGGGGCTGGAGGTCTACCGCTACGGCGGCGGCCCGCTGCGCCTGCGCGCCATGCTGCGGCGGATGGCCGCGCGGCACGGCCGCTTCGACGTGATCGAGGCCCATCATCCCTACACCACGCTGCTGGCGATGATGTTCCTCAAAGGGACGCCGGCCGTCTATAATTTCCATTCCCCGTGGGCCGAGGAGTACGCCATCAGGTGCAGGGACCTCGGCATAAGCCCGCTGCGGCGGCTGCTGCTCGGCGGGCTGCGCTCGCTGATGGAGCGCGGCGCGCTGAAGCGCTCGCGGGTGGTGCTTAACGCCAGCCGCTTCATGGCGGAGCGGCTCAGGTCCGCCCACGGTCTCGGTTCGCGCATCGTGCCGCTAGGGGTGGACCTGGACAAGTTCAGCCCCGCGGCCGATCCCGGCGCGCTGCGCGACAGGCTGAGGATACCGCGCGAGCGCTTCGTTATCTTTACCGTGCGCAACCTGGTGAGCCGCATGGGCCTGGAGAACCTGGTGGAGGCGGCCTCCGCCGTGGTGAAGGCGCGCCCCGAGGCGCTGTTCATAATAGGCGGCAGCGGCTATCTGCGGCTTAAACTGGAGCAGATGATAGCCGAGGCCGGGCTGGAAGGGCATGTGAGGCTGGAGGGGTATATCCCCGAGGCGGACCTGCCGGCCTACTACCAGAGCGCGGACCTTTTCATCCTGCCGACGCGCCTGCTGGAAGGCTTCGGCCTGGTGACGCTGGAGGCGCTGTCGAGCGGCACCCCGGTGCTGGCCACGCCGGTGGCGGCCACGCCGGAGATCCTCGGGCGGCTGGACAAAGGGCTGCTGCTGAAGGACGCCACAGCCGGCGGCATCGCGGAAGGCATCCTGGCCTTCATCCCGCGCTACGTTAAGGAGCGCTACGGCATAAGGGAGGCCTGCCGCCGTTTCGCCGAGGATAACTACTCCTGGGCCAGGTACGCCGAGTCGGTGGAGCGGGCTTTGCTGGACGCCGTGGCGGCGGGGAGGCGGCGATGAAGGACTGCCCTCTCTGCGGCGCCGAGGCCGCGCCCCTGCTGCCCGGTCTGCCGGAGTGCCGGCATTGCGGGCTGGCCTTCCGCGAGGACAGGTTCTTCGGCGACCCCGTCTACGGCGAGGGGCTGGCGGACGGGATCTACGGCTCCTCCAAGGAAAAGCTTTTTTCAGCCGCGCTGGACCGCCTGGAGGCCGCGCTCCCGGAGAAAGGCCGCCTGCTCGACATCGGCTGCGCCTCCGGCGGGTTCATGAAGGCCGCGGCCGCACGCGGCTGGCGGCCGGAAGGCGTGGAGCTTAACCCGGCGCTGGCCCTGAAGGCCGTCGGTCTGGGGTTCCAGGTGGAATCACGGCCGGTGGAAGAGGCAGGCCTAGACCGCGGCGGCTACGACGCCGCGAGCGTCCTGGAGGTGTTCTGCCTGATGGACAAGCCGGCCGCCGCGGCGGCCGAGCTGTTCCGGCTGCTCAAGCCGGGCGGCATGATCTATATCCGCGAGTTCAACGCGGCCTTCCACCTGCCGCTGGCCCGCCTGGAGGCGGCCGGTGCGTTCAGGCCGCTGGGGCTGCGCCCCTCGGTGCTGCATAATTTCAATTTCCGGGCGCGGACGCTGCGCAGGCTGCTGGAGGACGCCGGCTTCGCCGACGTCGAGGTGCGCAATTCGCCGCCCACGGCCGGGGACCCTTACCGCACCGGCGGCGCGCTGGGGACATTTCTTACGCGCGGCCTTAAAGTTCTATACTATAGGCTGGCGCAGGCGCTGTGGGTGGTCTCGCTGGGCCGCGTGTTCGCGGGCTCGGCGCTGATAGTGACCGCCAGGAAGCGCTAGCGCGGTCGAGATGAAAGCCGCTATACACCAACTGCAGTACTGGCCGGGCCTGAGGTTCTTCGCCAAGATGCGAGCCTCGGAGCTCTTCATCTATCTGGACGACGTGCAGTTCGAGAAGCGGGAGTTCCAGAACCGCAACCGCATCAGGACGCCGCGAGGCTGGCAGTACCTGACCGCCCCGGTGGTCTCCAAGGGGCGCTTCTCGCAGAAGATCAACGAGGTGGAGCTGGACAACTCCGCCGACTGGCGGGCGGACCACCTGCAGGCCGTGAAGCTCAACTACGCGCGCGCGCCGTTCTTCAGGGAGCACCTGCCCGCGCTGGAGGCGCTCTACGCGCGCGACTACAGGCTGCTGGCGGACCTGGCGATCGCGACGATGGACTTCCTGAAGGACGGCTTCGGGATAAAGACGCCGGTGCGCTTCTCTTCGGAGTTCAAGGTGGAGGAGGCGTCGAGCGCGCGCCTGGCCCGGCTATGCGCGGCGGCCGGCGCGGACGAGTACCTTTCGGGCGCCGGCGCCAAGGCCTACCTGGACCCTAACGTCTTCGGCTATGCCGGGATAAAGCTGTCCTGGCAGCATTTCGAGCCGCGCCCGTATCCCCAGGCCTTCCCCGGCTTCGAGCCGGACATGTCGGCGCTGGACCTGTTGTTGAATTGCGGCCCTAAAGCCGCGGAGTGGCTATGAACCCTTATATCGCCTCGGCCGTAGCCGAGATGGACAAGATCAACATCTCCAAGCTGGAACATCCCGGCGACGAGGCCATGGACCCGTCCTCGTGCCGCTTCATAGCGGCCTTCGCCCGCGCGCTCAAGGCCCGCAAGGTGCTGGAGTTCGGTTCCGGTTTCACCTCCCTGCTGCTCGCCCGCGAGATAGAGCCGGTGGAGGACAACTACCTGCTTTCCATAGACGATTCCGCCGCCTTCTCCGCGCAGGCCCGGGAGGCCTTCGAGACCTCCGGCTGCCGGACCAAGGCCGAGTTCCGCGTGGCCCCGCTGCGGCCGCGCTTCTACGGCCCGCGGCTGCTGCTCTCCTACAGCCTGCCTAAAGGCCTGCTGGAGGCGCTGGGCCCGTTCGACCTGGTGCTGATAGACACGCCGCACCACGAGTTCGGCCGCGAGGCAGTGTTCTACGACGCTTTCCGCGCCGTGGCCCCCGGCGGCTACGTGGTCATGGACGACGCCAACCTCCCCAAGGCGGAGAAGGTCTGCGTGCCGAACTGGCGCGCCGCCTTCGGCGACGCCGTGGACCCTATCCTGCTGGAAGGCATAGGCGAGGGCCTGAGCGTGGTGGAGAAGGTGGACGAGAGGGCCCCGCGCTATACCGCTAAGGGCGCCCTGCCGGCCGGCTTCAAGACGCTGGGCGCTTTCGGCCGCCTGCTGCTGGCCCGCGACTGACCCATTCCTTATATAGGTCCCTCCGTTAGGCCCTTTGTCCCGGGGTCTGGGCCTTTTTTTGCGATTTTCCGGTACCTCCGGCCCTTATGGCCCGCCCATTTTACGGCTAAACTATAGGTATAGCAGCCGCAAAAGGAAGGCACATGGTCATTAGAACCCACGCTTACGAATTCCGCATCTTCAACTTCATCTTCTTCGCCTTTTCCGCCATCTTCATAGCCTGCTTCGCAGATCTTACCTACGGTCAGCAGTTCGACCAGGAAGCCCTGCTGGGCCAGCTGCGCTCCGGCTCTTTCGAGGTCGGCTCCGTGCCGGAAGTAAAGGCGGCCCCGGCCCCCGCGGCGCCTTCCCGCGAGGAGCAGAACAAGCAGATAGCCGCCTTCAAGGAGCGGCTGGTCAAACAGATCACCTCCAACTGGAACCATCCTTCCCGCGTGGACGACGCGATAGTGGCCGAGCTCGCCAGCGCCTACAAGGCCGGCATCCTCGAGCCCGCGATAGTTTCCACCCTGAGCGACCCGCGCCTAAAGCGCTTCTTCCCGGCCGGCGCCAAGATGCCTCCCGCGGAGGCCGCCCGCATGCTTTCGATGTATATCGGCGCCGAGCTCGAGTCGGCCGGCAAGGTTGACGGCGTGCAGGCCGTGGAGCAGTGGGACGAGCTGACCGCCCGCCAGCTGGCCATAGCCCGTTCCGGCAAGGCCGCGGTCGGGACCTCCGGTTTCCTCTCCGAGCTCGCCGGCGTGCAGCAGACCCTTTTCTCCTACGGCAACCTGGTGCAACCGCTCATCAACGGCGGGAAGTCCTTCCCCAAGCGCTTCGAGCTGATGAAGGCCGCGAAGAAGAGCGTCTTCCTGACCACCTGGGCTTTCTATGACGACGAGACCGGCCACGCCACCGCCGATATCCTGATCGCCAAGAAGCGGCAGGGCCTGGACGTCCGGCTGATGATAGACAAGGACACCGCCGGCCTCTACGACAAAGGCGTCCTCGCCAAGATCGCCGCCGCCGGCATCCCGGTGCTGCGCTACCAGCCCTCCGGCAAGGAATACTACGAATTCCATTCCAAGATCCTGATAGTGGACGGCAAGTACGCCGTGCTCGGCGGCATGAACATTGGCAACGAGTACTCGCACCTGGCCGGCGAGGCCCGCTGGCGCGACACCGACGTGCTGGTGCAGGGCCCGGTCCTGAAGGACGCCATGCGCTTCTTCGCCGAGGCGTGGAACGCCCAGGCCGCGCAGGACGGCGTGGCCGCGCGCGCCGACGCCAACGATTACGACGCCTCCCCGGCCGGCCCCACTGCCGCCGCGATAGTCTGGAACAACCCCGGCCGGGAGCCCTACATCTTCCTGTCCATGCTGAAGGCCATCTACGGCGCGAAGACCCGCGTTAATATCGAGAACGCCATCCTGGTGATGATGCCCGCGCTGGACCAGGCCCTGCTGGACGCCCGCGCCCGCGGCGTCGAGGTGAACATCCTCTCCAATTCCCGCGAGACCATAGGCGACCCGATCATGAGCAGCATGATC
>JAJZOZ010000034.1 GCA_021811405.1 bacterium
ACTTCGCGCAGGCGCTGAAAGAAGGCAGGATCCGCAAGTCCACCACGTTCATCAACACCATCTCCAACGAGAAGAAGGAGGAGCTCGAGTACCTCAACATCCCGATCTCCAAGGTCCTCGACAGCGACATGGGCATAGGCGGCGTGATAGGCCTGCTGTGGTTCAAGCGGCAGCTGCCCGACTACGGCGCCAAGTTCCTGGAGACCGCGCTGATCCTGTGCGCGGACCACGGCCCCGCCGTCAGCGGCGCGCATAACGCCATAGTGGCGGCCCGCGCCGGCAAGGACATCATCTCAAGCCTGGTCTCGGGCCTGCTGACCATAGGCCCGCGCTTCGGCGGCGCGATAGACGGCGCGGCGCAGGAGTTCAAGCGCGCCTACGACAAGGGCCTCACCCCGGAGCAGTTCATCTCCGAGATGAAGAAGAAGGGCGTGCCGATACCCGGCATAGGCCACCGCGTGAAGAGCGTGACCAACCCGGACATGCGCGTGACGCAGATGAAGGCCTTCTGCAAGAAGAACTTCAAGAGCACGCCGCTGCTGGACTACGCGCTCGAGGTGGAGAAGCTCACCACCGCCAAGAAGGGCAACCTGATCCTCAACGTCGACGGCTGCATCGGCATCTCCTTCGTGGACATGCTGCACAGCACCGGCTCGTTCACGAAGGACGAGATCGACAACACGGTGAAGATGGGCTGCCTGAACGCGCTGTTCGTCGTCGCGCGCTCCATCGGCATCTTCGGGCATATCTTCGACCAGAAGCGCCTGAAGCAGCCGCTGTACCGCACGCCGTACGACGAAATAGCCTACATGACGGACCTGTAAGCGTCCGCCCGCGAAGAGAAAGAGCCCCGGGACCGCCCGGGGCTCTTTTTTGCGCGCGACGGGCCGCGCCGCGCTCAATCCGTCTTCATCAGGGAGATCTCTATGCGGCGGTTGCGGGCGCGCCCGGCGGGGGTGGCGTTGTCCCCGGCCGGACGCTGCTCGCCGTAGCCTATGGCGGCCAGCCGGCTGTCGGAGATGCCCTGTTCCTCCAGGAAACGCAGCACGCTGTAGGCGCGCGCCATCGACAATTCCCAGTTGGAGGTATACCTGCCGCTCCTTATCGGGACGTTGTCGGTATACCCCTCTATGACTATCTCGTTAGGCAGCTTCCTGAGTTCGGCCGCTATCGGGGAAAGCACCCGCTTGGCCGGCTCCTTAAGGTCGGCCCTGCCGGAAGCGAAGAGTATCCCCTCGGTCAGGACCAGCTTGACCTTGTGCTCGGTGGACTGCACTTGCACCAGGCCGCCGAGGTCGTCGGACTGCACGGTCTCCTTAAGACTCTTCTCCACCTGCAGTTCCTGCTCCTGCGCCTTGGCCCGTTCCAGCCCTTTCGTGTCGGCCTTGCCGCCGAAGGCTTTCTGGATGTTGCCCAGCGACTCCTCGTATTTACGGTTCTTGGTCTTGTCGGACTTGGCTATCGAGAAGGAGAACAGCACCAGGAAGAAGATCATCAGGTAGCTCATCAGGTCGCCGTAGGTGACCGCCCACAGAGCGCCCTTGTTCAGGTCGTTCTCCACTTCGTCGCGTCTGCGCCTGTATATCGCCATAGCCTCTCCGCCCTAGCGGGCCTCGGTCTCGTTCTCTTTCTTGGGCATAAGGAAAGCAAGCTCCGCGCGCAGCTGGTTGAAAAGCGCGGTAAGCTGCCGGACCTGCCGTGAAAGACCTTCGAAGTCTGAATTGAGCCGCTTGTTCTCCGCGGAAATGACCGCCGAGGCGCGCATGGCAGCGTCGAAATTCTTCTCCATCCCCTCTACGCTCACCCTCAGCGCCTGGGCCAGGGCCTCAAGGTCGTAGATCTTCCCCAGCTTCCCCTCGTTGCTCTCCACCCTGCTCTCCAGGTACTGCAGCCGGGCCAGCCGCTCCTCCGACTTTTCGACGCGCCTGCCCGCCGAGGCCGAGGCCTCCTGCGCCAGGCCGGCCTTCCGGGACGCGTCCATGAGCGCCGTATCCAGCGCGGCGAACCTGGCCTTAAGCTCTTCCGCCAGCCCGCTCTGCAGGTGCCTTACCCTGTCCTCTACCAGGCCTAGGCCGGAAGAAAACGACTGCGCGGCCTGGCCGGAAGACTGCCGCAGTTCCGCCAGCTCCGCGCGCAGGCGGGCCGCCGAAGACGCAGCCTCCTCGGCGGCCTTCAGCGCCGCGGCGGCCGCAGCCGAGGCCTCGCCGGAAGTCTTCGCCGCTTCACCCGCGGTCCTGGCGGCCTCGCCGCCGCTCCTGGCAGCTTCCCCCGCAGCCTTAAAGGCCTCCCCGGCGGTCCTGGCCGCCTCGCCGGCCGCGGCCAGCGCCTTAGCGGCCTCCGGCACGGGCGGGGCGGGGCGCTGGGCCAGGGCTTCGGCCCTCGCCGAGACGGCCTTCAGTTCCGACCTCGCGCCTTCCAGCGCCGAGGCCAGCGCGCTCTCCCGCTCCTCCGCTTTCTTCAGCCGGCCTTCCAGGTCCCGCAGCCTGGCGCAGATCTCCTCGTACTGCCGCTGCCCCTGGGCCGGCGCGGGGGGCGGCGCGGCGGCCGGCTGCGGGGCCGGCGGGGTATGCGGCATGGTCCCGCCGGCCGGCAGGGCCTGCTCCTCCCCGTGTTTTATGCAGGAGAAAATGGAGCCGTCCGAAGAGCCGCTCACACGCCCTCCCTGGCGCCTGACGCCGCGCGCAGGCCGGCGCTCAGTTCGCCTTTTATGCGTTCCAGCTTGGCGGCCTCGGCCTCCAGTTCAGAAGCCAGGCGCCCGGCGGACTCGTAGCTCCGGCGCACCAGCGCGCCGGAAACGCCCAGCACGGATTCCAGGTTGACGGGGCCGAGCAGTTTGACGAATTCCTTCATCCCCGCTATGGCGGCCTTCAGGCGTTCTTCGGCCTCGGCCACCCCGGCGGAAGCCCCGCTGACGGCCGCGGCCGAGGCGGCGGCGCCGAGCAGCGAGGCCCTGAGGCGCTCCTCCCTGGCGGCGACCTCGCGCAGGATGGCCTCCGAAGTCCCGGCGAGGCCGGCCTTCAGGAGCTCCTCCAGTTCGCGGCCGGCGGCAGCCGAGGCGCGGGCGGACCCCTCCGCTGCGGCCTTGGCGGCGGAGGCGGCTTCGGCGCCCGCCCGGGCGGCGGCGCCGGTCTCGCTCTCCCTGGCGGAGAGGCCCTCGACTTTGCCGGAAAGCCCGTCCAGGTGCCGCACCAGCATCGAGGCCATGGCGTCGGAGCGCTCCCGCCCCTCAAGCGCGGCCGCGTCCACGTGCCGGACGAGCCCCGCGCTGCCGGCGTCGAAAGCCTCCCGGACCGTCTCCGCGATAGAGCGTTTGAGCTCGCCGAGGAGGTCCTCCAGCCTGTCCTTGCCGGCGAAGGCCTCGACCCGCAGCTGCTGCAGCTCGGAGGCGAAGGCGGCCAGCCTGGCGTCGAGGACGGCCGAGACCGAAGCGGAGGTCTTCTCCCGCTCCTCGGCCGCTGACCTGGCCAGCGAGGCCCGCAGCGAGGTCTCCATGAGCTTCAGCTTCTCGTCCAGCGCCGCGCCCAGGGACTTGGCGACGGCGGCGGCCGTCTCTTCGGAGCGCAGGGCCCGCTCGGAGGGCCGGTCGGCGGTGGCGGCGTAGGCGTCCACCAGGCGCTTCTCCATCTCCTCTACGCGCCGCCAGGCTTTCTCCAGCTGGTCGTGCATCTGCCGGTCCAGTTCCGAATATTTCTGCTGCTCGCGGACCACTTTGAGGAGCTCCTCTATCTCCCGGCGCGCGCTGATCTTGGACTCCTCTATGTTCTTCATCTGGGCCGCGCCGAGCATGAACTTCTCCTGGAACTCTTTGAAGCGGGTTTCCATCTCGCCGATCTTGGAGAGCACCGCCGGGATCACCGGTGAAGGCGGGGGCGGCGGAGGAGGCGGGGCGGGCGGCTGCTCCGAGATCTTCCTGCCTATGCTGTCCACGATGCTCTTCTCCATCAGCTCGATCTTGCGGTTGATGGCCGCCAGCTGTTCCTCGGAGACCCTGGCCGCCTGCTGCGGCGCGGGGGCCGGGGCCGGGGCCGCCGGGCCGGCCGCGTGGGCCGGCTCGGGCTGCTGCGAGGGCAGTATGCCCGCGAAGATGGAATTCTTTTTCTGGCTGTCCATAAGACCTCCGTCAGGCCGCGCCGTTCTCGCCCGCTATCAGCTTCGCCCCGTCGAGGGGGTTGCCTATGCGGCCTTCCCTTATCAGTTCCGCGGCCTTCTCCATGATGCGCTCCACGGCCTCCTCCATCTTCTCGGCGGAGGGCGCGCCGTAGCTCATGCTCTGCTCTATCATCTGCCAGGTCTTCTCGGCCATCTGCGCCTTGATCTTCTGGCGCACGGCCTCCGGCAGTTCGAAGAGGGCCTGGGCCCACTCGTCTATCTTCACCGCGCTGACCATCAGCGACAGGTCCTTCTCAGGCAGCAGCGCCAGGTCGTCCGGCAGCAGGATGCGCCGCCGCACCTCGGAGGCCAGCTCGGGGTGCTTCTTCTCCAGCTCGGCCAGCATGACGCGTTTGGCCCGCAGGTTCACGCCCTCCAGGGCGTTCAGCGCGCCGTCCAGGCCGCCGACCGCGCCGCTGAGCCGCCGCTCCAGCTCGTCCTTGAGCGTGGAGAGGACCTCCGGCTCCACGAAGCGGATCTTGCTCATGTGGATCAGCACGTCGGAGGCGAAGGCGGGAGGCAGCCGCTTGAGGAACTCGGACTTTACCTCCGCCGGCAGGTGGGAGGAGACCAGGGCTACGTTGGCCGGGTCCTCGCTGACCATCAGGCTGACGAGGAAAGGCACCTGCGACGGCCTGATGCTGAAGACGACGTTCCCGCCGTCCTCGGCGGCGGCCTCGCCGCCGGCCTGGGCCGCCCCCCCGGAAGGCGCCGGCAGGGCCGGGGCGCCGCCGTCGAGACCGGCCTCGGCGCCGCCCGGGCCGCCCTTGCCGAGTTCCATCGTTATCTGGTGGCTCTGCTGCACCTTGGCCATCGTGCTCATGGCCCCCGCAAGCTTGAGGAAGCCGACGGCCACTACTATCATCGCTATTATCCCCATGAAGGCCAGCATGACGTACTTGAGCACCATGCTGATGGCCTCGGGGGTGTACCAGATCGTGCGCCAGAGCGGCGCGAACGGCGCCTTGATGACCGAGAGCTGGTCGCCGCGCTTGGCGTCGAGCAGCAGCATCTCGGAGACTACGCGGCGGATGTTCTCGGCGTCCAGGTCGGCCCTGTCCTTGTTGACGATGACGGTCACGTTCATCCTCTTGACGATGGCGGACGGATAGAGCAGCTGCCGGTTGTAGGACTTGTTCTCGGTGCCGCCGGCGGCGTAGGCCGGGAAACCAGGCATCAGGTAATCGCCGGACTGCGCGTCGCCGCCCGCCCCCTGCCACTTGAACGGGTTGCCCTTGTCCAGGCCCGCCTCCGAAGTGACCTCCAGCTTCTCGGTCCGGTTGAAGTCCATCGTGGCGTCCACCACGACCTTGGCCTGGTTGGGGCCCAGCAGCCGGGCCAGCACGTCGTCGACCTTCTGCTCCAGCGCGCGCTCGTACTTGGCCTTGTCCTCGAAAGGCAGGTCCTGCCCCCTTAGCGGGGCGGCCAGCGCCGCCAGCGCGGCGAGGACCGGTATCAATGTCAGGGTCTTCTTCATATATTTCTCCGGCGGCCTCACAGGTAGGCCTGCAGGCGCCGCTCCACTACCAGGGGGACGCTGCCTTTCATGATCTCCAGTATCCCCTCCAGCACCATCGACTTCATCCTGACCTCCATCCAGACCTTCGCGCGCATCTTGCCGGCGATCGGCACGCAGACCATGTTGGCGAAGAAGATGCCGTAGAAGGCGGACGTGATGGCGACGGCCATCGCCGGGCCGACGCTTTCGGGGTTGGCCAGGTCCTTCAGCACGCCGATGATGCCGATCAGCGTGCCGAGCAGCCCGAACATCGGGGCCATGACCCCCATCGTGCGGTAGACGTTGGCGACCTCGTTCATGTCGTCGACGCTCTGGTTGATCTCCTGCTCCAGCACCTCGCGCACGAACTTATAGTCGTTGTATTCCAGCGCGGCGGTGGCCGCCCGGTTCAGGAAGCCGCCGGCGACGGCGGGATCCGTCTCTTTTAGGGCGGCGAGCCCGCGCATGCGGGCCTGCTCGGCCAGCCCCACCAGCACCGGGATTATCCTCTCCGGGTGGGCCTCCTCCCGCTCGCGGAAGATGATAGAGAGCTCGGACACCGCCCGTGAAACGTACTTGAGCGGCGTGTTGATGAGCGTGGCCACCACGGTGCCTCCCAGCACGACGACGATGCCGTGCATGTTGAGGAGCGAGGCCGAGATCTGGCTGCCGGCGAAGCCGGCGATCACCAGCCCGGCCGCCGCCGCCACTCCGATTATAGTTGTCAGGTCCATGTCGCAGTTCCTCCGGTCCTCCCGCGGCCTTTACGCCGCCGCGGGGATCTTGAACCAAAACGTCGAGCCTTTCCCCAGGCCGGGGCTGGTAGCGCCGATATCGCCCTTATGGGAGCGCACTACCTCCTGGGCGATGGAAAGACCCAGCCCCCAGCCCTGCTTGCGCAGCTTCTCGTCCTTCTGGTACTTGGCCTGGTAGAATTTCTCGAAGATCTTCTTGGTCTCGCTCGGGTGGATGCCGATGCCGGAGTCCTTGACCATCGTGGTCACGAACTTCCCCTCCCGGCGGAAGAAGACCTCCACCTTTTTGCCCGCCGGCGTGAACTTGATGGCGTTGTTCACCAGGTTCATGAAGACCTGCGACAGGCGGAACTTGTCGCCGTCCACTATCACGCCCTCGGGGAACTCGTGCACGGCCAGTTCCACGCCCTTCTTCTGCGCGTTGATGGAGAGGCCGGGCAGGATGTCGCGGGCCATATCCGGGAAATTGAACGGCGTCTTCTCCATCTTGAGCTTGCCGGCCTCGATCATGGCCAGGTCGGTCAGGTCGGCGATCAGCCTGCCCAGCTGGTCGGTGGAACTGACGATGTTCTTCAGGTAGCCGGCCTCCTTCTCGCCGATCTTCTTCTTGATCAGCAGCTCGCTGAAACCGCGGATCGAGGCCAGCGGCGTGCGCACGTCGTGCACGACCATCGAGAGGAACTTCGACTTCATGTCGTTCAGGCGCCCCAGTTCCTGGTTGGAAAGCGAAAGTTTGGCCGACATCGCCTCCAGCTCCCGCTTGCGCTGGAACAGCTGGGTCTGCGCCAGCGTGATGCGCTCCATGTACTGCTGGATGATCATGTTGGAGAAGTTGTGCCTCTGGTTGAAGAAGGCGGACTGCATGAAGCCCGACACCTGGGCGACGATGAGGAAGCCGGCCCCCAGCAGGAGCAGCATCATCGGGATCATCGCGATGGCGAGTATCTCCATAAGTCCTCAGGGCCTGCCCGCCTCCGTGCTCCAGCCCTGTCCCTCCATGAACCGGCGCGTCACCAGGTCGTTCGGGTTGAGCTCAAGGGCCTTGAGGTAGGCCTTGCGGGCCTTGTCCTTGTCGCCCATCATGAAGTAGGCGGAACCGAGCCTGGTCCAGGCGACGGGGCTCTTCTCGTCCAGCACGGCCACCTCCTCGCACTCCCGGGCGGCCATGTCGAACTGCTGGATATAGAAGCCTTTGGCGGCGCGCCTGAGCTTCTCCTTGATCAGGGCCTCCCGCGGCATGATCTCGTCGCGGCGCACGTGGATCTTGACCAGGTCGCTTATCTGGTAGAGCAGTTCCTCGAAGAGCGGGTCGCCGCGCAGGTTGGTGCCGAGCGCGGCCTCGGCCAGCAGCAGCGCCTTCAGGTCCTTGCCGTCGAGGTAGGCGTTGACGGCCTCCACGGCCGTCCGGGGCTGCTCCGCGGCGCCGGCGAGCAGCTTCTCGCGGGAAGGTTCGGCGTCCAGTTTCAGGCCGGCTATCACGGCCGCGAGGCGCTTCTCCCTGCCGCCCCACTCGCCCTGCCTCAGTTCCGGCTCCAGGTTGAAGGCTTTCTTTATATTGGCTTCCGCGGAGACGTACTTCACGGCGGCCAGGTCCCTGCGGGCCAGCTCGAGGAAGTCCTTGGCGAACAGGTCCAGCTGCTCTATCTTCTCCTTCGGGGCGATCAGCTTGGCTTTGGCCGCGCGCCGCGTGCCGCCGGCCAGCGGCTGCCTGGCCGCGGGCTCGCCGAAGCGCATCGAGACGCCCAGCTTGTGCATGGAGCCGAGCTCGCCGTAGGGCGACATCGAGTAATCCAGGTCCATGAACGACAGGCGGAAGCCGACGCCGACGCGCACGCCGCTGCCTATGGCCTGCCCGGTGCGGAAGCCGGCCCGGAAAGAGACCAGCTGGAAGGCCACGTACTCGGCGCCGGCGGCGGCGTAATATTTCTCGTCGTTGGAGAGCGTCTGGTCCAGGCTGAGGATCAGGCTGTCGCTGCCGCCGGGGTGGGACACCCAGGCGCCGCCCAGCGTGGCGGACATCGGCAGCGGCGAGGAGCGCTTGTCGAACTTGAGGCCCGGGCCGAAGTTCTTCAGCGAAAAGGCCGCGCGGAACTCCTGGGCCGGCGCCTTGCTCATCCAGTACCTGGCCGGCCGGAAATAATAGACCGCGCCCAGGTCCAGGGCGACGGTCCGCGCGGAGACGCTGTCGAGGCGCTCGCTGATCACCTTGAGGCCGGCGCCGGCGTTGAGCACCGGGCGCTCTATCTCGTCCTTGAGCAGCGCGCGCCCGTAGGCGGCGCCCACCGCCAGGTCGGAGGAGTCCACCTTGGAGGTCTTTACGCCCTGCGCGTCGTAGCCCTGGAACGGCGTCACGCTGAGCCGGGTGATGTTGAGGCCGAGCGTGGAGCCGTAGCGCAGCGGGTAGACGCCTGAGACGTACTGGTTGGTGACGTCCTGCAGCGAGGCGTTGTAGGTGGCCGCGAGCTGCGGTCCCTCCACGCTGCCGAGGCCGGCCGGGTTCCACCAGGCGGCGTAGGCGTCCTCGGCCACGGAGGTGTAGGCTTCGCCCATACCCGAGCCGCGCGGGCTGGGAGAGAATTTCAGGAAGGCGGCGGAAGACGCGCCGGGATCCCCCGCGGCCGCAGGGAGGGCCGGGCAGAGAAAGGCGGCGGCCGCGGCCGCTGCCAGGCAAATGGTCTTTCCGCTCTTCATAAACAGGGTTTAAAGCCCTGTTAATAGTCTATAAGCGGAAGACCCCGGAATCCCGAAGAAATCATGAAGTCGGGAGCCGGGGCCGTAACGGCAATATGGGGGCGGGGATCAGGCGCCGGGCCCTATCAGCTCGGCTATCACCGAAAGCAGTTCCTCGGCCTTGACGGGCTTGGCCATCACTCCGACGTTGGGGAATTTAAGCGCGAGCTTCTCCACCCGTTCCGGCAGGCCGGTCACGAAGATCAGCGGCAGGCCGCTCTTCAGCAGGCCCCCGCCGCTCTCGAAGACCTTCTCCCCCCCGCCGCCCGGCATCTCGGCGTCCAGTATGACCAGGTCGGGCTTGAAGGAGGCCAGCGCCTGAGAGGCCGCCACGGCCTCCGGGGCCGTCAGCACCTCGTAGCCGGCGTCCGTGAGCAGGGCCCGGTAGAGGTCGGTCATGGACTGGTCGTCGTCCACCGCCAGGATACGCTTCATTCCCTTATCCTCCCGGAGACCTTCGCCAGCTCGGCCGAGATCCTGGCGAAATCGAAAGGCTTGGGCAGGACCGGGATATCGGCGGGGATGCCCATGTCGGCCAGTTCGTAAGCCGTGGCCCCGGAGATGATTATCACCGGCAGGCCGGCCAGGTCCGGGTACATGTCCAGCATAGCTATCATCGTATTGCCCTTCATCTCGGGCATGTGCAGGTCGGTGACCACCAGGTCCGGCCTCCCCTCCAGGGCGAACTTTACCAGTTCCGCCCCGTTGGCTGCGCTGCGCACTTCGTGCCCCAGCTCGGTCAGGAAGTCGGCCAGCAGGGCCCTCAGCATCTCGTCGTCTTCGGCGATCAGTATCTTCATGGTGCACCTCGGTCACGCCGCGCCGTTGCGGCGCCGGACGAAGAGGATTATACAACAACCTGAACGCGGAGCCAATCCCGGCTAGCGAGAGAACAGGGCGGCCAGGACGGCCAGGGCCAGCCCCAGCACCGCCAGCCCCAGGCGCAGCCGCAGGGCCCGCCACTCCAGTTCCACCCGCCTTACGGCCTGCAGGTTGGCCTCCGCCAGTTCCAGCGCCCTGGCCGCCAGGCAGCCGTCGGACCGCGAACAGGCGCGCTCATGGCTCCTGACCTCCGCCCGCAGTTCGGCCAGTTCCGAGGAAAGGCGCGCGTAATCGGAAGGCGCCGGGAAAGAGGGCGGCGGGGGCGCCGGAACGGGAGGCGCCGAAGCCGCGGGCCGGAGCGGGGCGGGGAGCGGCGCCGGCGGCGGCTCGGGGGCGCCGGGGGCGCCGGCGAAATCCTTTTCCGAAAGGCTCACCCCCGGCGGCTCCGGCTCAGGCAGGAAGGCCGGGGGCGCCGGCGCCTCTTTGACCTGCGGCGGCGCGAAAAGGCGGCCGATGGTCTCCAGCAGCTTCTCGTTGCCGGTGCCCTTGTTGAGGATGGCGTCCGCCCCGGAAACTACGAACTGCAGTTTCTCCTTCTCCAGGTCGCGCCCGGTGAAGATGATCACCTTGGGCGGGTCCGGCAGCTTCTCGTGGATCAACTCCGACACCTTGTAGCCGTTCATCTTCGGCATGTTCACGTCGAGGATGAGCAGGTCGTACCTCTTGTCGCGCAGGCGTCTGAAGACCTCCTCGCCGTCCCTGGCGAATTCCACCGAATGACCGGCGTCCGAAAGCAGGCCCCAGAGCAGGGCCCGGATGTTCTGGTCGTCGTCGGTGGAGAGGATGGAGAGCGCCCTGGGAGGGGGCGAGGAGGGGCTGCCCAGCGGCAGGGGTTCCGAGATCTCGGCCTTCACGCAGGGCGCCAGTTCGGGTAAGAGGGCGGCCCGTCGCCATTGCGGGGAACCGGTCTCGTAGCCCAGTTCGGGACACGCCATCACGTCCGGGGCTATGCCGCCGAACAGCGAGGAGATCTCCTCCGGGAGCAAAGGGCCGCGTACCCCGCCCTGCAGACAGACATAGTACCTCATTTGTAGCCCAGCAGGGCGGCCTTGTAAGCCTTCCAGAGCTCGGCCTTGCTGTGCGTGGGCTGCCCGTAAGGGCTGCCGGGCAGCGAGGCCCAGATCCGGTTGAGCTTGGAGACGGCCGCCGAGAAGTTCTCGTACTTATACCCGGCCAGCACCTGGTTGTAAGCCCCGGCCCGGCGGATGACCTCGAGGCAGGCCTTGTCCTGGTTAGGCGGCGAAAAGTCCGCCAGCCCCAGGTCCGCCGCCAGCGCGTCCCAGGTCTTGGTCAGGAACTGGTAGCGCCCGGCGGCCGTAGAGCACAGACCCCCGGAACAGATCCGCCTGCCGGGGTGGGCGGAGTAGCTCTCGAACTCCACGAAGGTATAAATATAATCGTAATGCCAGTCGGTCCCCTCCGAGTAGGCCAGCGTGTCCAGGAAGGCTCTCACGGTAGGCGGCAGGTCGCAAGCCCCTCCGGCGGAGGTGGCCAGCACGCGCGGCAGCGGGAGATAACCGGAGCGGCTCTGGCAGCCCTCCGGGGCCGCCAGGAGGTCCACCTTAAGGTAATCGCCGCGGAAGGAAGGCTTGGAGGCTGTCTCGTAGCGGGTTTCCGGGGCGAGCAGGCAGGCCCCGGCCCCGGTCTCGTAGGCGCTGTCCACCAGCAGGACCGCCCCGGGCCCGGTGCGCACGAAATGCCCCGCCTCCTCAGCGCCTTTCAGGCGCGCGGCGGAAGGCCAGGCGAAACCCGGCTCTCCGTTGGCCGGAGGCAGGTACTGCATGGATTCGCGCTGGGACGGCGCCGGGGGGACCGGGGCCGGCGCGGAAGGCGGCGCGGCCTCCGCCCCGCCGTACAGGTCAGCGTAAGCGCCGGCGGCGAGCGCCGCGCAAGGCGCCGCCGCCAGCAAGGCCGCCAGGCAACACAGCGTTTTCATGGCCCGCCCCCTCCAGCCGCGCCGGGCGCCGGTAAAAGCGCCCGGCCGGCCCGGTTATCTGCCTTTGCCCGCGCCGCCGCCGGAGCCGGCCTGCGAGCGAGTCTGGGTCTGCGACTGCGTTTGAGTCTTCCCTTGACCCTGGGACTGGTTCTGCGATCGAGTCTGCGTCTGCGCCTGGGTCTGGGCCCGGGTCTGTGTCTGCGCCTGGGTCTGGTTATGAGCCCCAGCCTGGCCGCCGCCCATTTCGGTCTTGCCGAAGCCGCCACCCTGGCCCATAGCCTGGCCGCCGGAACCGCCGGCTTTTCCATTGCCCTGCCCGGCGAACTGCGCGCCGTTACCCCCGCCTTCGCCGTTCATGGCCTTCTCGGCGGCGTCTATCATCTTCCTGGCCTGCTCGCGCTGCTCGGGCGGCATATCCTTGAGCATGGCGCGGGCCTGCTCCATCTGGCGGCGCTGCTCCTGCGTCATCCTGCGCTCGCCGGAGGCTCCGCCGGCCTGACCGGCCGCCCCCCCGCCGGCCTCGCCCGAGGCCGACATCTTCATGTCGCGCTTCATCGCGCGGCGCTCCTCTCCGGAGCCGTTGCCGCGGCTACCGGCGTTATCCCCGGAGGTCTTGAGCCGCTTCTGCCGCATCGCTCTTTCCCCGTCTTCCCCGGCGGAAAGCCCCCCCCGTTCCCCCGCGGCCTCGCCGCCGGCGCGGGAACGCTCCATGTTCATCTCCCGGGAGCGGGTCCTGGCGCCGCGGCCTTCGTCGCCGCCGCCGGCCCGCTCGCCGGACATGGCCTTTTTCTGCTTCTTCTTTTTGTTGGCTTCGGCCTTGGCCTTGTCGTAATCGGCCAGGGACCTCTCTATCTCCTCCGGGGATTTGCCCTCCCGCTCCAGCATCTGGCGGTACTCGGCCCGGTCCATTTTCAGGTAGCGCTCCTGCACGCGCGCCCCGCCCTCCTGCGCGAAAGCAGGCGCAAGCCAGGCCGCGGCAAGAACGGCCGACAGGATAGTCTTAGTATTCATGGAACCCCTCCCTTATCCCTTAACCTTTATTTGCGGCAGTATAGTATACCAGACGGTTTCCAATAGTCAAATTAATTTATTCTAAAGATTTCAGGGCTGCGCCGCGTAGCCGCGCAGGTCGGTTATGTGCGCCGTACGGACCGGCACCATGCCTGTCAGCGGGCTGTCGGTCCACGCGTAGGAGTAGCCTATAAAGTCCAGTACCGGGGACAGGCTGTCCCTCAGTTCGTTGATATGGATATGCCGCACCATGGACGCGCGCGCCTGCAGCGAGGAATCGGTCCAGGCCGGAGGGGCGAAGCCGCGGAAGGCCCGCACGTTCTCCACCACGCCGCGCAGCTCGAGGATATGCTGGGCCTTCACCACGCTCTCCAGCGGGGTCAGGACCGGGTCGGTCCAGGCCCAGTCGCCGCGCACCAGCACCTTCAGGTCGGAGGAATCCGGGCTCCAGACCGAGCCGTCGTAGGTGGCGGCCTTCAGGTAGAAGACCGTGGTGCCGGGCGTCAGGTCCCGCGGCGGCGTGAAATAGACCTTGTCCTTGTCCCAGGCCGTTATGCCTCCCCAGCCGGAGACGTCCTGCGAGAAGACGAAAGAGGTGCTTATCTTCGCGTCGTAATTGGCGCTGGTGGAGACGGTGATCCGGGCGTCCTCGGCCATGCAGGCGTTGACGGTGAACCACATCCTGAAGCGGCGGTTGAGCGTGTAGCCGGCGTCGCTCTCCGGCGAATCCCAAGTCGGCGGGTAACTGCCCTGGGAGAAAGAGCCGGCGTACAGGTAACTGGGGAGATAGCCCCAGTTGTAGGCCCCCACCCTCACGAAGAAGGTCTTGCACGGCGCCAGGCTGACTATCGTCAGCGTGGAGACCTGCGGGTCGTAGGTAGCGCTGCTGTAGACGACGCCGCTGAAGTCCGCCGCGGTGGAGGCCTCCACGACGTAGCCTTCGCAGGAGGTGCTGGAGACGGCCAGGTCGTGCGGCAGCCAGTTCACGGTGACGCTGGTGGGGAAGACCGCGTAGATGGCCGGGCCGCGCACCTGCAGCGCCAGCGTGGAGCTGGCGGCCGGGACCGTGTAGGCGTAGACCGTGGTAGGCGCCCACAACGCGCCGGCGCGGAAATAGTAGGTGGTATTGGGGTAAAGGCCGGTCAGCGTCAGCGCGGAGGCCGTCAGCGTCTCCGACGAGGTTATGGTCCCGCGGAAATCCGTGACGCCAAGCGAGGAGGTAGAGGCTTCGACGCGGTACTTGGCGGCCCCCACCTTGCCGTAGGCCACCGAGGCGCTGCTCCCGAAGACGTTAAAGAGTTCCGGATGGTCCGGCGGGGGCGGCAGGTAGACGGTGGCGCCGTTGGAAAGCCCCGACCAGTTGGGCAGCTCGTCGGAGAGGAAGACGCGGATGTAGTAGGTATTGCCGTGCTCCAGCCCGGCCAGCGTATAGGCCTGCGCCGAGCCGGCGGTCACGTCGGTGCTGAAAGCCACCTGCACGTCGGCGTCGTCGAAGATGTGCAGCGGATCGGTGGAATACTCTATGCGGTAGCCGCCGGCGGTTATATCGCCGGCGTCGCCGTCGTCGCCGGTGGCGGTCCACGACAAGTCTATGGTCCCCTGCGGCGCGCCGCGGGCGGCCGAGAAAGTGGTCAGGGCAGAAGGCGGCGTCGTGTCTATGACGGCCGCGTAGACGAAGATATAGTCGAACGAGACCAGTTTGGAGGTGCTGCCGTTAGTGGGGCTGCCGTTAATGAACCTGACCTTGAGGGCGGCCACCTGGGTGGAGGTCCGGATATTGTACGGCAACAGGTCCACCTGCGTGGTTATATCCTGCTGGCTGGCGGAAGGCTTTACGATGTTGATCCAGTTGGCGTACGGCGGGGCCGTGGAGAACTGGATATAATTGGAGCCGGCGTAGTTGCCGTCGGCTGAATACTGCACTTCCATATAGCAACTGGTGTAGGGCGGCAGGCCCACTATGGTGGAGGTATCAAAATCCTTCATGTACATGGCCCTGCCTTTGTAGACAGAGAACCAGCCGTCGTTCGCTACGACCGAGGTGGGCGAGGCCCCGCTGGTATCGGCGGCCTGAATATCGGAGATGGTCGTATCCGTGGTCGTATCCCCGGCGGCGGTGTCCTTGGCCGTCGGGTAGACGTATTTCGGCGTGTAGAACATGTTCTGCGCCGACCAGGCGCTGGCCCTGAGGCCGGAGTCGATGGTCTTCACCTGCCAGTAGTAGGAAGTCCCCATCGTAAAGGTGTTCAGCAACGCCATGTTGGGAGGGGTGTTGGCGATGTTCCGGGGGCGCAGGTAATTACCCAGCAGCGGGCTGCCGTACCTGCCGGGAACCACGGCCTTGGCCGGTTCCTCGCCCTCGGCCAGTCCGGCCAGCGAGCCGGTAGTGGATATGCGGATGGCGTAATAAAGTTCGTTAGGGCCGGCAGATTCGTTGTCCTGCCCGTCGGACCATTTGAACCTGAGCTTGCCGCCGGACAGTTCCGCTCCCAGTGAGACCGGGGCGCCTGGCGAAGTGTTGGCCCGCTTCGCGGACCACTGGCCGTTCAACGAAAGCAGGGCCTTCGCGCCTGCGCCGTCTATGCCGTTGACGACCGCGTCCAGATCCCCGTCTTTGTCCAGATCGCCCAGCACTACGGAGCCGTTGGCCAGGCCGCCGGCCGGTCCCAGGATATCCTCGGCGGAGACGAAAGGAGAGGCCCCGCCGTCGTTACGGAAGAAACGGCAGTAGAAGGCGGTGCCGCTGGAGCCGCAGACCAAGAGATCCAGGTCCCCGTCGTTGTCGATGTCTCCGACCGCAATAGTGCCGCTTGAGAGCCCCACGTTGGCGCCCATCAACTCCTGCGTCACGGAGAAGGGCGAAGCGCCCCCGGAATTCGCCAGGTAGAGCAACCGCTGGTTGCCGGAGCTGTCCTGGCCGGAAGCCAGCAGGTCCAGGTCCCCGTCATTATCGATGTCTGCGAACTTCAGCGAGCCGTAGGCCAGGCCCACGTTGGCGCCCAGCGGCTCCTGCAGCAGCGCGTAAGGCGCGGCGCCGCCGTTGTTGCGGTAGATCAGCAGGCGGGTGGCGGAGGAAATGCCGCTGGCCGCCATATCCATGTCCCCATCGCCGTCTATATCGCCGAAGGCTATGGAACCGAACCAGAGACCTATGTTGGCGCCCAGCGGCTCCTGGAGAACGGAGAACGAACCGGCGCCGTTATTGGCGTAGATTATCAGCTTGTAGGCGGACCCCCTCGCGGCGATACCCAGGTCCAGGTCGCCGTCGTTGTCCACATCAGCGAATTCCAGGTCGCCGTCCATCAGGCCGGTGGTGATCTGGTTGTAATAGGTAAATGCGCCGGAACCGTCGTTCTTATAAAACTTGACGTAATCTGCTGCAGGAGAACCGCCCAGCACCGCCAGGTCCAGATCCCCGTCTCCGTCGATATCGCCCAATGCCAGCGAAGAATTCCGGACGCCGGCATTGGCGCCTTTGGGTTCCTGAACAAGCGAAAAAGAGCCGGCGCCATCGTTCTTATATACCAGGAGCCTGTCGTAAACGCCGTCATAACCGGAAGCCACCAGGTCCAGGTCCCCGTCTCCGTCGATATCGCCGAGAACGGAACGGCCGTAGTATAGCCCAGCGCCGCTCCCCAGCGGGGACTGCCGCAGGAGGAACGACGGCGGCACGGCCGTTGGCTCAGGGGAACTGGTATCCAGCGCTGAAGGGCCGTTCCTGTTCACAGCCTTTATTGCGAAGTAATAGGTGACCCCCGGCACGAGTCCGGCAAGGGACATCGTCTCGCCCGCGCCTTCCAAGGCGGGCAGCGGCGCACCGGAGAGCGGCGCGGCGGTAGAGAAGTCCGTATCGTTGGTTATGGGGCCCCAAGTGGAATAACGGACGTCGTAATACGGCTGTCCAAGCAGCACGTTGCCGGGAGCGGTCCAGGTGAGCAGGATCTGCTGCGTCGTGCCTGGTGTGGCGTAAGCGGCCAGATCCGTGACCGGGTCCGGCGGCAGGGTGTTGGCCAGCGTGCAGGTGGAACCGGCCAGCATATAATTAGGCATCTCCCGCCAGTTGAGAGTGCCTACCCGCAGGTAATAGGTGGCGCCCTGGTTAAGGCCCGAGACGGTCAGCGTGGTGCCGTGGAGCGAGTAGGTATAAGTGGAGAACACGGTGCCGGTAAAGGCCGGGGAGGTGGACGCCTGCAGGACGTAGCCCTCGGCGGTGTCGGAGGGCGGCGAGGCCGGTCTGGGCGGCCAGTTCACGGTCACGCTGGACATATAGACGCCGGCCAGCGAGGCGGAGGCGACAGGGTAGGCCAGCGTACAGCCGGGGGCCGGGGAGGCGAAATTGACGTAGCGGTTCCAGTTATAAGAACCGGCTTTGTAGTAGTAGGTCGTGTTAGGGGACAGGCCGGTCGCGGCCAGCCGCGTGACTGAGAACAGGGCGCTGGATCCGCCGAATATGGTGCCGCTGAAATCAGCCGCAGTAGAGGCCCGCACCTCGAAGCCGCGGCATGAGAGCTCCTGCGGCGAGCCGGGCACGGCGTCCCAGGTAATGGTAAGGCTGGATACCCCGGCATCGTACAGCCGGGAATTGCCCGGTTTCAGGGCAGGAGTGGCAGGCAGGACGATCTCCTCGCTCCAGGTACTGCGGCGCAGACCGCCGTCTATCGTCTGCACCCTGAAATAGTAGGTCGTATTCATCAGCATGGAGGCGTTGGAAGCCGACTCCAGCAGCAGGCCGTGCTTCGGCGCCGAATCTCCCGGCCATATCTTTACCGCGGGGCGCACATAGTTGCCCATCAAGGGGGTGGCGTTGACCGGGGTATAGAGGAAGCGGTGCGCCGTGGCCGAGGACGGAAACACCACGCGCACGCCGTCCGCGGAGAGCGCCATAGGGGCGGTGGCCGCCGCCACGTTGTAATAGAGAGTCCAGGACGAGAGTCCGGCGTCGTAATTGCCGGGGTCCCACCTGAAAGTTATAGTGCTCAAAACGTCGGAGTAGTCGTAGTCCAGGCCGACGGCCAGGCCGCCCGGCGCCAGCGGCCGGGGGTTCACGAACGGCATCTTACCCTTATAGACGGATGTGGGATACGTGGCGGGAGCGATGGCGTTAGACGCCGCTGCCAGGATATCCAGTTTCCCGTCGTCATCATAGTCGCCGAACACCAGGCCGTACTGATACTGCCCGCCGACAATCGCCGAACTTTTCCAGACGGGATAGAAAGTCCTGCCGGGAGCCGCCTTATGCACCAGCGACGGGATCAGCTGCGAGATAGTGCCGCTGATAGCCTGGGCTATGTCCATGAGGCCGTCATTGTCAAAGTCGGCCAGTTCGGCCCCATACGAGGCTACCTTCGCATAGAAGGGATAGGAGGAAAAAACTACACCCTCTTCCTGGAAGAAAACCCGGCCGTAGTTGTTCAGATAGGACATATCGACGAAATCCAGACGGCCGTCTCCGTCCATGTCCCCTATCGCGTTATAGCCCAAATCGCTCAACAGAGTCTCGGCAGGCGCCCAGACCTCCGCGAAACCGTTCCCGGTATTGCGAAGGAGGCGCAGCCGCTTGGTCTCGTAGTAAGAGGAGACCAGCAGGTCCAACCTGCCGTCGGAGTCGAAGTCCGCGGCCCTGGCCCAGTTACCGTCCAGGCCCGAAGTATCGCTCCAGTACGCCGAAAACGTCATATTCCTGTTATTGCGGAAGACCACGTTAGGTGGATTCCTGGCGTTAAAGAAGTCCTGAAAACCGTCGTTGTCGAAGTCGCCGCAGGTTACGCCTTTCCCGGACCCGCTCAGGCCGGTGCCGGTCCAGGCGAGGGTAAAGGTCATGTCGCCGTTATTGCGGTAGACCATGGGGTAATCGGTCACGATATCCAGGTCGCCGTCATTGTCCATATCGCACAGATCGGCCATGGCGATGTCGGCCGAATTCCAGACCTGGGTGAAGGTATCGTCGCCGTTATTGCGGAGCACCTTCAGGCCTGAGCCGTCCAGCAGGATGTCCAGGCGGCCGTCCCCGTCCAGGTCTCCCCATTTAGGGGAAAAGTCCGAGGCGTTAGGCGCGGACCAGACTCGCTCCCAGTAATCCAGCTCGGCGGTAAAACCCTGGGTCGACGCGTAGTCAAGTCCTCTGGCCGCCGCCCAATTCAGCGAGCGCACCCTGGCGTAATACGTAGTGCCCGGCAGCAGGCCGGTCAGCACGGCCGTAGACGCGGCGCCATCGTAAACGTTGTACGTGTAGAAGCTGTAGAAATTGGAGAATAACGAATAATCCACAGAATACCCCTCACATGTGTCTGTGGAAGGTGAAGGCGGCCGGGGCGTCCAGGTAACGGACATGCTGGAGTAGTTCAGTTCCGAGATCCCCGCCCAGACCGGGGGCAAGGCTAGCGTAGCCTTTACGGAGAAATAAGGCATGCCGTAGGACGTGGTCCCGGCCCATAAGGCCCCGGCCCTGAGGTAATAAGAGGTGTTGGGCTGAAGGTCAGTAACGGCCAGCGTGGGAGTATAATACCCTTCCACGTCGGTGGCCGTTGAATGGACTACCCCGGTAAAATCCGGAGCAGAGGAAGCCTCTATGACGTAGCCGTCGGCCCCCATGTAATTGCTGAGCGCGTAAGCCGATATGCTGGATTGGTAGACCAGGTATACCGAGGCCGAAGTGGGCGCCGGGTTTATAGGGCCTACCTGCGTTATGGAGGAGACCCCCACCTCGTCGAACCAGGCTGAATGGGCGGCCCCAGCGTAATTGGTCCATCCCAGGCCCAACTGGAGTTGCCCCCAGGAGCCGGCATCGGAGAAGTCCTTGGTCAACGTTCCCGCCGAGGCGCCGTCTATCCAGAGTTGGGCGGTCCCCGTTCCGGCCAAAGGGGCATGGATCTCCACGCAATGCCATGCGCCGACGGCAAGGGCGCCGGAAGCAGCGCTGCTGTACGCGCCCAGCGAGTCGAAGGTCTCCATCATCAGCCGGGGCACTCCGGAGCCGTCCTTGTAGGCCATGACGTCCACATAGCGGGCGTTGGAAGAGGACTCTATCTTTGCCAGCACGTTCTGCGAACCGTTGTTCATCGCGTCGAAGAAGGCCTGCGACAGGTAAACATAAAAACGGTAATACACCTTGGGCAGCCCCGGCGAGAAGTTCTTAAGAAGCGTGGCGTCGGTACTGGAGGCAGAAGCGTCGTTGGCGTAGAGGGCATAGGCGCCTCGGTAGCTGAAGGTGGACAGCGAGAGGGACGTTCCGGCCTGCAGCCAAGAGCTGTCCCACGGTCCCGCCAAGAGCTCCGTCTTCAGCAGCGCGTTGTCCGGCCGGTTGAAGTCTTCTATAAAAGCGAGGTTGGCGTTGGTCCCGACATAGTTCACAGTATTAGGCCAGCCCGGGTCGGTCTCGTACAGTGTTATCGTGGAGTAGACATTGTTGTACTGGTCTTCCGTGTTTACGAGCACCGAGCGGAAAGAATCGGCTGGAGAAGCGGAGACGCTCGCCAAATAAGGGGCCGACCAATAGTTCAAAGACTTGCCGTAACGGCCGTCCTCCGGGGAAACGCCCTGGTCGAAATAGATCTTGAAATGGTTCTTGTCCACCGCCGAGGCCGAGACCGGGCGTGGAATATCAGCCGGGCCTATAAAAGCCGCCGTGGATACCCTCGCCTCGTCGAAGTAGGCCGTGTGGGAGGGCGTATTGCTGGAGCCCCAGCCCAGGCCCAGCCAGATGGTGTCCCAACTGGCGGCGTCGGAGAGGTTGGTGTTGATGCTAGCCGCCAGTTTGCCGTCCAGCCAGAAATAGGCGGTAGTATTGGCGGATATAGCGGGCGCGTAGATCTCGACCGAATGCCACCGGTCCGTGGTTATGTCCGAGTAGGCTCCCGGGTAGCCCCCCAGGGAATCATAGACCTCCCATTGTATCTGCGGGGCCCCGGAAGCGGTTTTGTAGGCTATCGAAGAGACGGCCCTGCCGTTGGCAGAGGCTGTCACGCTGCCCAGATACTGGGAAGCGCCGTTGCCCATGGCGTCATAGAAGGACTGCGGTAGATAGATATAGTAGCGGTAGTAGAGGGACGGCGCGGCCGGAGAGAGCGTCCTCCCCGCCGAGGCGTCGCTGCCGGACGTTGAGAGGTCGGCGGCGGCCAGGCCGTAGCCGCCCCGGTAGGACATGGTAGAGATCTCGACCGAATTGCCGGAAGCGACCGAGGCGATGTCCCAGCCGCCGGCCAGCGGCGAATCCGTGGTAAAAACTCCGGAAGGCCGGTTGAAGTCGTCCAGGAAATAGGGCGTCGGGTTGACGCCGGAGAAAAAGGCAGAAGAGGAGATAGGGACGGCCCCCTCGTAAAGTGAGGCTATGCCGGGGGCCGAGGCCGTATAGGTAGTGTTGTTGACCAGAGGAGTATAGAGCTTTATCTCAGCCGAGAGATAAGAATCCTTCCTGGACGCCCCGGTAAGGGATATGGAAGGTGAAAGGCGGTAGCTGTTGACATGGTCGGCCGACTCGTCCACGTAAGTGCTGAAGTAAACCTTAAAAGTGCCGCTGCTAACGGCGCTGGCGGACATGAGGCGCAGCGGGACCGTGACCAGCGTTGACGTTGCCACCTGGACTATCTTGAAGTCGGAAGGCATGCCGTTGCTGACCGCCCACAAGTAATAGTAGCCGGAAGGCAGGCCGGCCGGGGCCAGGGCCTTAACGGTGCTCGAGGACCAGTCGTAGGAATAGAGGCTTTCCGAGAGGTTAAGCAGCCCGCCCTCGTCTGACATTCCGGAGGAATTGCCGCCGCCCAGCTTTTTCATGTAGATCTTGGGAGAGTTAAAATTTCCGCCCTGCGAATGCCCCGAGCCGCCGGGGCCGATGCCGTTGAAGCGGCTACCGGAGAGGGTCATGTAGGCGCCGCTGGAGATCCTGACCGGGAAAGAGGACCCCCCGTTTACGGAGGCGATCTCCGGCCGGGCGCCGTTGGCCAGTGTCCCGGAGTAATTGTACTCCGTGTAGGAAGCCGACTCCGCCGAAGACAACCCGGTGCCGAGGGCGTCGCCGTAACGCCCGCCGGTCAGCAGCACCTTGCCGTTCGGCAGCAGCACGGCGGCATGGTACATGCGCGCGGTGGTCATTGCGCCTGAGGTGGACCAGCCTTTCCCCGGATCGTAGAGTTCCACGCTGGAAAGACCGGAGGCCCCGTTATATCCTCCGGTCAGCATGACCCTGCCGTCCGGCAGGGCCACCGCGGCGTGGCGCCCCCTGGCGCCGCCGGCCAGGGCGGCGGAGGAGGTCCACACCCCAGACGCCGGGTCGTAAACCTCGGAAGTGGACGAGAAAGCCGAGCCGTCATAACCGCCGGCAGCCAGCAGCTTCCCGCCGTAGAGCGGCGTGAGCGTGTGCAGGTCCCTGGGGGTCAGCATGGAGGCGGTAGTGGACCAGGATCCGGCCGAAGGGTCGTAGAGCTCGGCCGTAGAAAAGATCGG
>JAJZOZ010000190.1:0-1377 GCA_021811405.1 bacterium
TTCCTATCTCGGAATTCTTGACAAAAAACAATCCGCGGATTGACCGGCGCGGGTTCCGGAGTATTTTAGTATTTCCTAAAATACTTACATGAAACCACCGCGCCACGCCGAAGCCGGAAGGCTCGCGAAGACCCTCCGGCACATAGCCCACCCGCTGCGCCTGCTGATAGTCTGCATGCTCTCCTCCGGGGAGAAATGCGCCGGGGACATCTCCGGCCCCCTCGGCACCACCAGGGGCAACGTCTCGCAGCACCTGCGCATCCTTACCGACAACGGCGTGCTTTCGCGCCGCAAGGAAGGCAACAAGGTCTTCTACGGCGTCAGGGACGGGAAGATGTCCGAGATGGTGGCCATGATGAGGAGGCTGTACTGCCCCGGCCGCAAGGCGGCGGCGGGCAGGCCATGAACGATATGAAGAACTCTCTTATGCTTATGGCGCTGGCGTGCCTGATAGGAGGCGCGCCGGCCGGAGCGCTCGCCCTGCGGGGAACGGACCCCGGGACGCTGTCCGTACTGAAAGCCGAGTATCCCAAAAAGCACAAGGCCTCTGTGGACCATTCCAAGTTCCAGGCCCTGAACAGGAAGTTCAGCGACCCGAAACAGGTGACCGCGGCCTGCCTGACCTGCCACAACAAGGCGCAGGACGAGGTGATGCGCACTAACCACTGGACCTGGGACCGCGGCGAGTACATGCCGGGCCGCGGCGTCGTCTATTTCGGCAAGAGGAACGCGATCAACAACTTCTGCATCAGCACCCCCGGCAACGAGAAAAGCTGCGCCAAGTGCCACGCCGGCAACGGGCGCAACCCCGACGGGTCCATCCCTAAGGACCCTGACGCCGTGGACTGCCTGGTCTGCCACGACAACTCCGAGACCTACGCTAAAGGTTCCGACATGGGCGGCGCGCCCGACCCGAAGGCGGACCTCGGCGCGTCCGCGCGCAGCGTAGGCCTGCCGAAGCGCGCCAACTGCGGCGTCTGCCACTTCTTCGGCGGCGGCGGCAACAACGTCAAGCACGGCGACCTGGAGAAGGCCCAGTTCGAGCCCTCCCGCGAGGTGGACGTGCACATGGCGCAGAACGGCGCCAACATGCAGTGCGTCGACTGCCACCTGACGAAGAACCACGAGATCTCCGGGAAGATGTACTCGCTTTCTTCGATGGACCGCAACAGGGTCACCTGCGAACAGTGCCACACCTCCTCCCCGCACAAGGACAGGGTGATAAACGAACATACCGCCAAAGTGGCCTGCCAGAGCTGCCATATCCCGGTGTACGCCAAGGCCAACTCCACCAAGGTGTTCTGGGACTGGTCCACGGCCGGAAAGCTGAAGGACGGCAAGCCCTACTCCGAGGAGGACGAGAAGGGCAACCACACC
>JAJZOZ010000190.1:1387-4007 GCA_021811405.1 bacterium
TCCAACGGCACCGCCTCGCATTACCTGAGCGGCGACAAGGTGGAGGACACTTCTAAGCCGCTGGTGCTGAACCCGCTCTACGGCTCGTATTCCGACGACAACGCGAAGATAATCCCCGTGAAGGTGCACCGGGCCAACCAGCCCTTCGACCCGGTGAACAGGACGCTGATACAGCCGAAGCTGTACGCCGACAGGAAGGGCGAGGGCGGCTTCTGGAAGGACTTCGACTGGCAGGAGGCCTCCAGGCTGGGGATGAAGAAGGTCGGGCTGCCGTTCAGCGGCAAGATAAGCTTCATACGTACCGACATGAACTGGCCCCTGAACCACATGGTGGCTCCCAAGGAAGAGACGCTGAAATGCTCGGAATGCCACGAGCGCGACGGCGGCCGCCTCGCGGGCCTTGGCGGCTTCTACCTGCCCGGCAGGGACCGTTCGAAGGCGCTGGACATACTCGGGAAACTGCTGCTGATCGTTACGCTGCTGGGCGTGCTGCTGCACGGCGCGGGACGCATCATAAGCCGCAGGGCCTACAAAGGCGGTGAGAAGAAATGAAGACGCATAAGAAAGTGAGGATCTACACCGGCTTCGAGCGGTTCTGGCACTGGACGCAGGCCGTGCTGATCATCTTCCTCGGCTTCACCGGGTTCGAGATACACGGCTCCTACTCCTTCCTCGGCTTCAGGGACGCGGTCCGTTACCACAACGACGCCACCTGGCTGCTGATGGTGCTGATAGCCTTCGCGATCTTCTGGCATTTCACCACCGGCGAGTGGAAGCAGTACGTGCCCACCACGAAGAACATCTCGGCGCAGCTCGAGTACTACGTGTTCGGGATCTTCCGGAACGCCCCGCACCCCACCAAGAAGACCGCGCATTCCAAGCTGAACCCGCTGCAGAAACTGGCCTACTTCGGCCTGAAGGTCTTCCTGCTGCCGGCCACGCTGCTGTCCGGCCTGCTGTACATGTTCTACCGCTACCGGGGCGGCGGCCTGCCGGGCTTCCTGTCCGTCGGCGCCCTCGGGCCCGTGGCGCTGGTGCATACGGCCTGCGCTTTCGCGCTGGCGGCGTTCCTGATCGGGCACCTTTACCTCATGACCACCGGCAGCGCGGTGACGTCGAACCTTAAGGCGATGCTTACGGGCTGGGAGGAGCTGGAAGATGAAGAGTGAACACTTAAAAGACGCGCAGGAAACTAAATATATGAACCCGTACCTGGCGGGCCTGCTGCTGGGCCTGGTGCTGCTCGCCACGATCTTCATGACTGGCCGCGGCCTGGGGGCCAGCGGCGCTTTGAAGAGCGGAGTGGTGGCGGCCGTGCAGACCGTGGCGCCCGGCCACGCGGCCGCCTCCGAGTTCTACAGCGAATACGCGGCCCAGCACCCGGAGGGCCCGCTGAAGAACTGGCTGGTCTTCGAGGCCGTCGGCGTGATCATAGGCGCCTTCCTGTCCGGCCTGATCTCCGACCGGCTGGCCTTCAAGTTCGACAAGGGCCCTTCCGCCACCAACAGGATGAGGGTCTGGGGCGCGCTGGCCGGCGGCGTGCTGTGGGGCATCGGCGCGCAGTTCGGCCGCGGCTGCACCAGCGGGGCGGCGCTCAGCGGCATGGCCGTGATGTCCACCGGCGGCATAATAACGATGGTTTTCATCTTCGCCGGCGCGTACGGCTTCGCGTACTTCTTCAGGAAGCTCTGGATCTAGGAGACATATATGGGGCCTTTAGTACCCGACATAATAAGCAATAACCTGAACTATATCGTAGCCCTGGGGGTAGGGCTGCTTTTCGGCATGGTGCTGGAACAGGCCGGTTTCTCGAGCACGAGGAAGCTCGTCGGCCTGTTCTACGGCTACGACTTCACGGTGCTGCGCGTGTTCTTCACCGCGGGCGTGACGGCCATGCTGGGCGTGATAGGCCTGGAGCACTTCGGCCTGCTGGACATGAGCCTGGTCTACATCAACCCGACCTTCCTCTGGGCCGCGATAGTCGGCGGCCTGATAATGGGGCTGGGCTTCGTCGTGGGAGGGTTCTGCCCGGGCACCAGCTTATGCGCCGCGGCCATAGGCAAGCTGGACGCTATGGTCTTCATAGGCGGCGCCTTCCTCGGCGTGTTCGTCTTCGCCGAGGGCTACCCGCTGTTCGAGAAGCTCTATATGGCCGCCCCGTGGGGCAGCCCGCAGGTCTTCGACAGCCTGCGCATCTCGCAGAGCCTGTTCGCCTTCCTGCTGGTGCTGGCCGCGCTGGGGGCTTTCTGGGCGGTCTCGATAATCGAGAACAGGGTCAACGGGGTGAAGAAGCCGGCCGTCAGGCTCACGCCGTACTACACCGGCCTCGGGGCCGCCGGCCTGGTGCTGGCGGCCGCCGCGCTGCTGCTGCCCTCCAGGAAGGCCTCGCTGCTCGAGGCCTCCGAAGCGCCGGGCGCCGCGCAGGCCTATAAGGCCGCCGCGATGACGCCGGACGAGTTCGCGCTCAGGCTGATGGACGGCGGCGACAAGATGCGCATCGTGGACTTCCGCTCCGAGGAGGCGCGCGCTAAGATGCCGCTGCCCGGATCGGTGCCGTTCACGGCCGGAGGGCTGTTCGAGAAGCAGGCCGCCAGAACGCTGCTGACCCGCGGCCTGACCT
>JAJZOZ010000035.1 GCA_021811405.1 bacterium
GGCGGCCAGCTCGGAGAAGACCTTCACCTTGAGCCCGCGCTTCTTCAGCTCGGCGGCCACCTCGTAGCAGAGGGTGGTCTTGCCGGTGCCGTGCGTGGATATCAGCGAGATCTTGTACGGGCGCTTCTTCGTGTGGGGCATTTGATACTCCGAAATCCGGATTTGTCCTATACTACACTTTATTTGCCGCTCGCTCAAAGCTCTCCGGCGGCGGCCACAGAACGAGTTTACCAGCGGCGCGGCCGGCTGTCATGGGGCGCATGGCCCATGCGCCCGCGGCCTTTGGTCCCGGGCGCTCCCGCTGCCCGCGCCAATAAACGGAGCGGCCTCCCGCGCCGCGGCGCCGGGAGGCCGGAGGTCGGCCGCCGGGCCCTACTTCTTGAGCTCGGCCTTCTCCACTATCACGGAGTAGGCGTAGCCGTAGCCGAAATCCTTGTCGCTGGCGAGCACGCCGCGGACCGTCACGGTCTCGCCGGGCTTGGCGGACCCGTCCGTGGTCACCACGAGGTCGTGGGTGCCCTTCTTCGCGTCCCCGGAGCCGTCCTGGAGATGCACCCAGTTGCGGTTCATGATGCCCTCCGAGAACTTCACCACCTTGCCGCGCACCGCCACCTTTTTGCCGTTCAGGGCCTTGCCCTTCGCGTACAGCTCGGCCACGGTGTAGACGTCGGGGCCTTCGGCCTTGGCTATCTTGATGGAGAACAGCTCCGGCAGCTTGACCGGCCCGGGGGGCTCGGCCACCCCGGAGCCGCCGTGCGGCGAAGCGCCCGCGGCGGAGGCGCCATGCGGAGAGCCACCGCCCGCGCCGCCCTTGGCCGGGTTGGGTCTTTCGGAAAACAGGATCTCCTTGAAGGTCCTGTTCAGGCTCTTGCTGAAGAAATCCTGCATCATCATCCCCGTGAAGGAGAGGCTTTGCCCCTTCTTTATCTCCTGCTGGGAGGTGGCCACCCAGGACGAGCTCTTGCCGCTCTCCACCCTGACATAGGTATAGTTGCCGGAGTTTATTATCTCCGCGGCCTTGCCGGACACCGTCTGCTGGGCGGATGCCGCTGAGGCGGCCAGCGCGAGGACGGCCGAGACGATCAGTTTACGCATATGCTCTCCTTTTACCCGGTGTATATTGCCGCAAGAGCCCGTTCACCGGCCGCGGCCGTAGCTGTGAAGCCCGCTCATCAGGTAATTCACGCCGAAATAGGTGAACAGGACCAGGACGAAGCCCCAGATCATCAGGTGGGCGAACTTGTCCTCCTTCCAGCCGCGCGTGCGGCGCAGGTGTATGGCCACGGCGTAGTACAGCCAGGTGATCAGCGACCAGGTCTCCTTCGGGTCCCAGGACCAGTAGGTGCCCCAGGCCGAGTTGGCCCAGACCGCGCCGGTGATTATGCCCATGCTGAGCAGCCAGAAGCCCACCAGGCAGGAGCGGTAGGTTATGGACTCAAGGCCCTGGCGCTTCTCTGTCTGGTCCTTGTCCATGAACAGCAGCACGGCGCCGCCCAGGAAGGACAACAGCAGCGCGCCGTAGCCGGTCATCACGGTGCTGACGTGTATCAGCAGCCAGTTGGACTGCAGCGCCGGCACCAGCGGGGTTATGTCGGACTCGAGGAAGGAGGCCGAGCCGAGGGCCAGCAGGGCCATAACGCCGGTCCAGGGGGACAGCCATTCCATGTCGCGGGATGAATATTTCCGGAATACCAGGAAGGCGCCGACGAAGGCCCAGATCAGGAAGATCATGGATTCGTACTGGTTGGACATGGGGGCGCGGCCGCCCACGTACCAGCGCGAGATGATATAGACCGTGCTGGCCAGCCAGCCGGCCAGCAGGGAATGGCCGGAATAGCGGAACTTCCACTTCTTGCCCAGCAGGAAGCCGACCAGCGTCAGCCCCACGGCCATGCCGTAGAACACGAAAGAGAGTTTCAGAGCGATCTGCATCATGATTGCCACCTCCCGCCGCCGGAGCGGCGCTCCTTACTTCGCCGCCATCTCCTTCCAGAAGGCCCAGGTCAGCCCGGCCATCAGGATGAGGAACCCGGCGTATATCACCAGCACGCTGGGGTCCCTGGAGACCTGCAGCGTGGAGGAATTCAGATTATTCTCGTCGTAACCGGACTGGTAGAACCGGTAGCCCCTGTAGGTCAGCGGCGTATTCACGTTGATGACTTTCTCCAGTTTCTCCTGCCCGTCCTCTACGATCGCGATGCGGCTCTCGAACTGCTTTATCTGGCCGGGCCGGTACTCGTAGACGAAGCGGTAGCCCCCGGTATCCGCCATGCCGTGGAAGTCGGGATGGGCGGCGAACAGGTAGCTCATCCTGGCGGCCTTGTCCCCGGCCGGCTTCACGGTAAGAGCGGGGTTGTTCCTGGCGTCTCCGACGCTCATAGGGCCGTTCTCGCCGATGGAGAAATCAGGGTAGAAATTGAGCACGGACAGGGCCGGCGCGCCGGACTTGAACCGCACGTCCTGGCCGGGCTTGACCTCCACCGATTCGACCACGCCCTCCTGCTCCATGCCGGGCGCGCCGATGGTCTTCAGCACGTGGATGATATGCTTCTCGTCGTCCCAGTAGCGGATGTTGAATTCCTTGAGCAGGACCCGGAAGGGCATCTCGGCCATTCCTCCGGAGCGCAGGAAGAAGTCCCCGCGCGGCAGGCCGGTCTCCAGCGGCAGCACGCCGTGCGTGGCGAACAGGCCGCTCACGGCCCCGCCCACGAACATCAGGAAGACGCCCAGGTGGCTGAGGAACACTCCCGGGCGGTGCCTGAGCACCTTCCACTGCTTCACGGTGCAGGCCAGCATGTTCAGCGCGCCCGCGGCCAGGAGCAGCAGGAACCAGGGGCTGGAGAAGACGTTGTCGAGACGCAGGTTCATCACCAGCAGGGTGCCGAAGCTGCCCAGCATGGCCTTGTAATCTTCGGGGCTCTGCCCCTGGGGGATGACGCCGCCTATAATGAAGGCTGCCAGCAGCAGGCCGGAAATGATGAAGAAGAATTTTAACGATGCCAACTGGTCGATGATTTTTTTCATTATGTATCCGCCGGCGCTTTGTCGGGCCCGGGCAGCGCCCGGGCACGCCTTATTTTAGCATTTTAACTTTCGGAGCGACATTAGCGCCTTTCGGACCGCTATTTACCGGCTTCCGTAATTTTGTTTAATATCCCTATATATGAAAGACGTACAGCACCTCCTAAGGGTTGCAGTCCTCTTTGTGGCAGCCGTCATCGGTTTCCTGGCCATACGCCACCTCCTGGTCCCGGAAACTTTCGGAAAATACGGGCATTACAGGGCCGCCTCGGTGGACGAGATAGCCGCCCTGCCGATGCACTACGCCGGGGAGGCGGCCTGCAAGCGCTGCCACTCCCAGCAGGCGGCCGACAAGGCTAAATCCAGCCACAAGCACATAGCTTGCGAGAGCTGCCACGGCGCCCTGCTGGCACACGTCGAGAACCCGAAGTCCGATACGAAGCCGCGCAGGCCCAAGGAGGCCGAAATGCGCGCCTTCTGCGGCCGCTGCCACGCCAAGTCCGTCTCCAAGCCGGCCAAGTTCCCCCAGGTAGACCTGGCCGTCCATAACCCGGACGCGCCCTGCAACATGTGCCACCAGCCGCACCAGCCGATGTGAGGACGGATACCCGCGAATTAAGGCTATTATCTATGAGAAAATTCACCCGCAGCCAGTTCCTGAAGACCGCAGTGGGCGCGGCCATGGTCGCCGCGACCAAGGCCTTCGCCGCCCCGCTGGCGGCCGCGGAAAAATTCTTCCGCGAACCCCCGTGGAAGACGAAGAAGCCGTACTGGGGCTACGCTATCGACGTCACCAAGTGCATCGGCTGCGGCCGCTGCGCGGAAGCCTGCAAGAACGAGAACGACGTCCCCAAGGAGCCCTTCTACTTCCGCACCTGGGTGGAGCGCTATGTCCTGCGCCGCAGCGGCGAGGTGCAGGTGGAATCCCCCAACGGCGGCATCGACGGCTGGTCCGACATCCAGGACCCGGAGACCGTCACCCGCAGCTTTTTCGTGCCCAAGCTCTGCAACCACTGCGAGCATTCCCCGTGCGTGCAGGTCTGCCCCGTCGGCGCCACGTTCAAATCCGAGGACGGCGTGATCCTGGTGGACCAGAAGTACTGCATAGGCTGCCGCTACTGCATCCAGGCCTGCCCCTACGGCAGCCGCTACTTCCACCCGGTCAAGCACGTGGCCGACAAATGCACCCTCTGCTACCACCGCATAAAGCGCGGCCAGAAAACGGCCTGCGTGGAGTGCTGCCCCACCGGCGCACGCATGTTCGGCGACCTCAGCGACCCCAACAGCGCCATCTCCAAGTTCTACGAGAACGAGCCCACCCAGGTGCTCAAGGCGCACATCGGCACCGAGCCCAAGGTCGTCTATAAGGGCATCACGAAGGAGGTCCGCTAATGTTCGACCATTCCGTCATCCCCGCCCTACGGGACGCGATGCACCTGGTCTCCGGGTTCATCTACCCGAACGAGCTGGAGCTGCAGTGGAGCGTGCTGATAGTCCTCTACCCGTACATCACGGGCCTGGTGGCCGGCGCGTTCGTACTGGCCTCGCTGGAGCGCGTCTTCGAAGTCAAGGTCATAAAGCCCACCTACCGCCTGGCGCTGCTGGTGGCGCTGGCTTTCCTGCTGGTGGCCCCGCTGCCGCTGAACATGCACCTGGGCCACCCGGAGCGCGGCATCGAGATCTTCCTGACGCCGCACACCTCCTCCGCGATGGCCATGTTCGGCTTCGTCTACATCTGGTACCTGATGGTGGTGCTGCTGATGGAGATCTGGCTGGACTACCGCAAGGAGATAGTGCTGTGGTCGAAGAGCGAGACCTTCTGGCCCAAGCGGCTCGCCTACAAGGTCCTTACTCTGGGCGTGGACAACATCTCCCCGCGCTCGCTGGAGATAGACGACAAGGTGGGCAAGTTCCTCACCGTGGTCGGCCTGCCCTCGGCCCTGCTGCTGCACGGCTACGTCGGCTTCATCTTCGGCTCCATCAAGGCCAACCCGTGGTGGTCCTCGCCGCTGATGCCGGTCATCTTCATTTTCTCCGCGATGGCCTCCGGCATAGCCGGCGTGATGCTGATCTACATGTTCCTCAACTGGGCGCGAAACGTGAAGATAGACATGCCCTGCCTGGACATGATCGCCAAGTTCCTGCTTACGGCCATCATCGTGGCCTTCTCGCTGGAGATGCTGGAGAGCATCCAGACCATTTACGAGGCCGAGGAGCACTTCGACATCATCAGCCTGCTGGTGGAGGGCAAGCTCTTCGTCAGCATGATCCTGATACAGATCCTTATGGGGTCGATAACCCCCATCGTCCTGCTGTCGATAACGCAGCTGGTCTCGCTCTCGGAAAAGGCGCGCAAGTTCTTCTACGCGCTGGCCGGGAGCCTCGCGCTGATAGGGATACTCGCGATGCGCTGGAACGTGGTGATAGGCGGGCAGTTCTTCTCCAAGAGCTTCCTGGGCTTCACCACCTACAAGATGGAGCTGGCCGGCCGCGAGGGCCTGTTCAGCGCCATAACGCTCGAGATCCTTCCGTTCATCATACTCGCCGGCCTCCTGTACCTCCTCCCCCCGTGGGAGAAAGAGGAGCGCGGGACGGCGGCGAACGGCTAGGGACAGGGAGTCGGGAGGGAATATGAGGATATTCGGAATGGGCACGCCGGAGCTGCTGGTGATAGGCATCATCTGCCTGGTGCTCTTCGGCACCAAGAGGCTGCCGGAGCTGGGCAAGACCGTGGGCGTCACGATCAAGGAGCTGAAGAAGGGCCTTAAGGAAGGCCTGGCCGACGAGCCGGCGCCCGGGACCAAGGAACAGAAGTAGGCCAAGTCCGCGGCGGGCTGACGGGCAGGCCCATGCCGCCCGGCGCCCCGCCATGCCGCGATGGACCAGGAAAGGCCGCTCACCGCGCATCTGGACGAGCTGAGGAAGAGACTGATCTCTTCCTCCGTCTTTTTCGCCGTCGCGGCGGGCGTTTCCTTCAACTACTCTTCGTATTTCTTCCGGCTGCTGCGCAAACCCCTGGAAGGCAGCGTCCAGAAGCTGGTCTTCTTCTCCCCCACCGAGGCGCTCGCCATCTACCTGAACATCTCCTTCGCGGCCGGGCTCGCGCTGTCCATGCCTTTCCTGCTGTATCAGGCCTGGAAGTTCGTGGAGCCGGCCATGACCGGCCGCCTCCGGAGGGGCCCGGTGCTGTTCGTGGCCGCGGTGACCGCCTCGTTCGCGGCCGGCGTGCTGTTCTCGTTCTTCGTGCTGATACCCCCGGCGCTCAAGTTCCTGCTGGGCTTCGCCGGGCCGGACCTGCAGCCGATGATCTCGGCGCAGAGCTATATCTCGTTCGTGGTCTGGACGGCCCTGGGCTGCGGCCTCGTCTTCGAGATGCCGGTGCTCAGCTACGTGCTGACCAGGCTGGGGGTGCTGGACCACCGTTTCCTGCGCGGCAAGTACCGCTACGCGATAGTCGCCATCATGATCACGGCCGCCGTGATCACCCCGACCTCCGACATCTTCAACATGCTGATGTTCGCGGCCCCGATGCTGGTCCTCTACGAGCTCAGCATCTGGGTCTCCCTGCTGGCCGGCGGGCCCGGCCGCTCCGACTAAAAAAGAGCGGGCCCGGCTGAACCGGGCCCGCGTTCCCCGCGCGTTGTCCGCAGCTCTCAGCTGTGACAGCCGGAGCAGGTATCCTTTCCGACGTTCTTGCGCAGCGGGACCTTCTTGTGCGCGCCGATGTCGTGACAGCTGACGCAGCCCATCATCTCGGTGTGCTGCTTGTGCGGCATGGTCTTGCCGGCGATGGCGGCGATACCTATGGAAGCCGGAGGCCGCACGGTCTCGGGCGGCACCTTCACCCCGACCCGTCCGTGACACAGGGTGGCGCAGTAGCTCCCGGAGATCAGCGGCTGCGCCGACAGGTCCTTGAGCGAGGCGCCGGTCTTCTTCCCGACCTCGTTCATGGCCCTGTTGGCCAGGCGCAGCGCCTCCGAGGCCAGGTAGATGTTGTGCTCGCCGCGGCCGTAGCGCACGAAGCGCAGCTGATGCTCGGCGGAAGCCAGCTTCTCCGCAGCTTCTTTCTGGTCGGCGCCTTTTAACCCGGCCTTGGCCAGCGCGTCCTTGGCGGCCTCGAGCTTCGGCTGCAGCTCCGCGAGCGCCTTGGTCAGCTCGTCCCTGGTCTCCTCCCAGACGCCGTTGAATTTTTCGCCGTGGCACTTCACGCAGGCTCCGGAGGAGGCCTTCTCGGTGGTGCCGGAGAACTCGGCCGTGCCCGGGGCGGAATCCTTGTAGTGGCAGCCGACGCAGGCCACCTTGGCCAGGTACATCGGGCTGGGCATGTCGGGCATTCCCAGGCCCTTTGCCTTTCCGCGGAACATCTCCTGCTGGCCGGCATGCTTGCCGCTGTGGCAGTCCGCGCAGTTGAGGGAGCCCGTTTCGGGATGGCCCTGCGGGGCAGCTTCGGCGGCCGGCGTCTCCTTGCTTTCGAGGAAGCCGTGTTTTATCTCGTCGTGGCAGTGGAAGCAGGCCACGTGGTGCTTAGTCACGTGGTTCTCGTGGATGAACGGGATGTCGCCGAAGCGCTCGAGCTTCTCGGGCTGGTTGTGGCAGGTAAAGCAGCGGTCCTTCCTCGCGTCGCCGTTGCCGCGGACCACGTCAAGGTGGCAGTTATAGCAGCTCACCTTCTGCTTCGTGACGAAGTCCTTGTGATTATAGGTCATGTTGCCTATCTTGAAGTTCTGCGCCGGCAGGTCGTGGCAGGCGAGGCAGCCGCCAATGGGCTTCAGGTCCTTGCCGAAGCCCATGCCCTTGAAGTGGCACAGGAAGCAGGTGTCGAAAGTGACCTCCATATGCTTGCCCACCATGATCTGGGAGTGGCAGGAGGTGCAGCGCAGCTGGCGGCCGCGGCGCTTCTCCGTCAGGTGCGGGGTGTGGTCGAACTTTACGTTCTTCTCCTTGTCGTACACCTTGCCCTGCAGCAGACGGGTCGAATGGCAGCCGTTGTTGAGGCAGGCCGCGTCCTCGACCTCGGCGTAGGGCTTGGAGGAATAGGTGCGGGTGACGTACTTGACCACCTGCGACAGGGCCTGGAACTTCTGCCACATGTGGGTTTTCAGCGTGGAAGGCGGGTAGTGGCACTTCACGCAGGCTATCTTGTTGTGCTTGGAGCCGTTCCAGGCGTCGTAGTACGGCTTCATGATGTGGCAGGAATTGCAGAAATTGGGGGTCTCGGAGTAGTGCATCATCGAGACCGTGAAAATTAACATCAGCACCGCCCCGGCCATGACGGAAATCTTGAAGCGGGGTGAGAAATGTATGTGCCATCCGTTGTCTTTTGACAAGTGGATGCCGAAATGTTCGAGGAGGCTGACGAGCTTTTTCATAGGATAACTAAATTATATTTAAATTTTAAGCCTGAAAAAAGGGAGCGCCGGCCCCTATGGCCGGCGCTCCCGGTGGCCGCGGGGCCGGCCCGGGCCTATTTTTCGTCCTTTTCGGAGTGCGGCGGCGCCACCTTCCCCGTCAGCCAGGCCCAGTTCATCGGGTAGACGGCCGGATCGAAGATAGTCCAGTAGAAGTGCCAGACGATTATGGCCAGGCAGGCCAGTATGGCTTCCATGAAGTGTATCAGGAGGGCCAGGTCTATCGCCCACCTGGGCAGGTAAGCCAGCGTCCACTCCCGGAACCAGACCACGCAGCCGGTCAGGACCATCACGAAGCTGCCCCAGACCAGCGCCCAGTACTCCATCTTCTCCATGTAGCTGTAATGCTTGAAGTGCGGGGGCTCTCCCGTCTTGAAGACGTTGTACCTGATCAGCTGTATCAGGTCGCGCAGGTCGTCAAGCGTGGGCAGCAGCGCCAGCAGGCGGCTGCGGCCGTGCTTGAGCAGCACCAGCCAGAAGGCGTGGTAGACCGCCAGGGCCATGAACAGGCCCGCCAGCACGCGGTGCAGCAGCGCGCGCATGGCCGCGCCTTCCTGTCCGGGGAAGAAAACCGTGTTGAAGAGCGAGTCAGGGTACCTGTGGCAGAAGCCCGTGTAGGCCAGGCCTATGAACGTCAGGGCCAGCAGCGCGTGCTGCCAGCGCTCGTTGACGGTCATCCTGTCCTCGGCCGGGTGGGCGCGCCAGCCGCTGACGGCCTTGCGGTAAAGGTCTATCAGGTTATGCGGCAGCATGAAGCCGATGGTCAGCACGATCAGGAGGATGTAGACCTCCTTGACCGTCTTCAACAGCCACTCGTAGCTGCCCTTGTCCTGCATCACGGACAGGTCGGAGTGGATCTTGCCCTTGGCCACCAGCTCGCCCGCCTTCTTGTGGCAGACGCCGCAGGTATTCTGCAGGTTGGCCGGGTTGACCGAGGAGTCCGGGTCCGAGGGCGCCAGGATGTCGTGGTAGCGGTGGCAGGAGGCGCAGTTGGCCACGGTCAGGTTGCCGGCGCGGAAAGCCACGCCGTGGTAGCTGTCCATGTAGCTCTTGACCGGGCTGATCGGCAGGCCGAACTGGGCCGTTATCTTCTCGGAGCCGTGGCAGTTGCTGCAGGTCTTTACGATGGAGCCGGAATAGACGCTGGAGCCTGATTCCCCGTGAGCCACGATGTTGTGCTCCCCGTGGCACGAGGTGCAGACCGGCGCCTCCTTGTGCCCGGCGGCCAGCTGCTTGCCGTGCACGGACCTGGAGTACAGCTCCACCTGCTTCTTGTGGCAGCGGCCGCAGGTCTGCGGCACGTTGACCCTGTTGATGCGGCTCTTGGAGTTGGCCGGGAAGTTGATGTCGTGGTCGCCGTGGCAGTCCGTGCAGATGGCCACCTTCGCGTCCTTGTTCTTCATGAACGCGCGCCCGTGCACGGTCTTGTCGTAGGTCATCCTGGGCTCGAACAGCAGCTTGCCGGCGGCGAAGAGTTCCTTGTGGCAGGTGTCGCAGGTGTTCGGGATGTTGGAGCGGTGCAGCGGCGACGCGGGGTCCTCGGGGCGGCGGACGTTGTGCGGGGAGCCGTGGCAGGAAAGGCAGATGGCGAAGCCCGACTTGGTCTTGGAGATGGCCTTGCCGTGGTCGGAGCTCAGCAGGCGCTCGGAGACGTCGCTGTGGCAGCCGCCGCAGAAGACCGGCTTAGGCTTGGGGTCCGGGTGCGGGTAGGAGTCTATGCCCATGTGACAGGAGTCGCAGGACACATCCTTGTGCGTCGAGGCCGCCATCAGCTTGGGGTCCACGTACGGCGCTCCGGAATCCTTCTGGCCGTGGCACATCAGGCAGGGGCTTTCCTCTGCGCGCGCCGCCTCCGCGGCGCCGCAGATCAGTACCGCGAGGGAGAGGTATATCAGGTTTTTCTTCATGTTGTTCACCGGGACATCGCCCGGCCCGCGCCCCCGGGGGGCGGGCCTATTACAGGTGCTGCGACACCAGGGCTATGATTATCAGGATGATGGTCACCACGCCTATCGACAGCGCGGTGAAGCCTATCACCCTGGCGAAATTCCACAGCCACTCGGGGGTGGGCTCGGTCTTCAGCTTCTCGAGCTCCCCGCTGGCGACCAGCCGCTCGTATTCCTCGGGCCGCTCCTCCTTCATCTCCTCCAGCGAGATCCTGCCGGTGAAGATCACGTCGTCCATGGGGAACTTGCCCGGCCGGAGGTGCGTGTGGAAGAAGTGTATCGTGAAGATGAAGCCGGTGGCCAGCAGCGCCTCGTCGCTGTGGATGATCGTGGCCACGTTGAACACCCAGCCGGGCAGCACGGCCGCGAAGAACTCGGGGAACCAGAGCACGAGGCCCGAGGAGCCGATGATGCTGACGCCCCAGAACACGGCCCAGTAGTCGAACTTCTCCCAGTAGGTCCAGCGGTCGAAACGCGGCCGCGGGCCCTTGCCGAGGAACCACCTGATCTGCCCTATGAAGTCCTGTACGTCCTTCCAGCGGGGGATCATCGAGTCCGGGCCGAACACCCGGAAGTCGCGGTGCGAGATGATATAGCGCGCGGCGTACGACAGGTGCAGGCCGAAGTAGGTGAAGGTCAGCAGCGCGAAGAAGCGGTGCAGCAGCCCCATGATCTCGAAGCCGCCGAACAGGTGGGCGAGGAACGAGGCCCACCACATGTGGGAGAACTTCATCGGCATGCCGGTCAGCACCAGGCCCAGGAAGCTGGTGATGATGATGCCGTGCAGGATGCGGTGGTACAGGCGGAAGCGGAAGTAGTACTGCCCCGACTTGTGCTTCTCGGCCTCCTCCTCTCGCCGCTTCCTGAAGTCGCCCACCAGGCGGGCCATCCAGAGCAGCGTGTGCGCGCCGAAGAAGGCGAACGTGCCTATCAGCAGCGCGGACATCAGCAGCACGGTCCAGAACATCACGCGGAACTGCACCTGCTTGCCCTTCGTGGAGTGCGCTATGTACTTTACGAAGTTGTCGTTGGCGCCGGGGTGGCACTTGCGGCAGGTCTCCTTCTTGTTCTCCGGGGACAGCGAGGAAAGCGGGTCGGCCACCTTCCGGATGTTGTGGGCGGTGTGGCAGTCGGAGCAGCGGGCCACCTTGGTATAGCCCAGCCGGGTTATCTTGCCGTGGTAGGTGTCGCGGTAGGTGGCCAGGTAGTCGGCGTGGCAGTCGCCGCATTCCTTGATGATCAGCAGCTTGTAGCCCTGCGCGTCGGTGCGCTCTATGCGGTGAGCGCTGTGGCAGGTGGTGCAGACCGGGGCGAGAGCGCTGCCCTCCGCCAGCTTCTGGCCGTGTATGCTTTTCCTGAAGGTCTCGGCTATGCCGGCGTGGCATTTGCCGCAGGTCTCCACCACGTGGCCGCGGCTGATGGTGGACGCCGGGTTGCTGCGCTTCTGTATGGCGTGGGAGCCGTGGCAGGAGGTGCAGACCGCCGTGACCAGCAGGCCGCTGCGCACCAGCGCGCGGCCGTGTATGGTGCCGTAGTACTCCTTCAGCACGTCGGGCGGGAAATTGTACTTCTGCGCCAGCGCCGGGTCGGCGTGGCAGCGCGAGCAGGTCTCGGGCACGCGGAACGGGTAGACCGAGGACTCCGGGCTGGTCCTGCTCATTATGCGGTGGCCCGGGGTGTGGCAATCCTGGCAGGACGCGGCCTCGGCCTCGCCCTTGGCCCTGGCCTGCGCGTGTATCGTGTTGTCGTACTGCGCGGCCTGCTTCTTGTGGCAGTCGCGGCAGGAGATCTTCGAGGGCTTCTCCCGGTGGGGGCCGGGCGTGGCGTCGCTGTGGCAGGAGACGCAGGCCTCTTTCGCGTGGCGCGAGGCGGAGAGGTCGGCGGCCTTTACCTGCGGCGCGCTCTCGTAGCCGGCCTTCTTATGGCCGTGGCAGTCCAGGCAGACCTGGTTCTGGGCGGGCGCGGAGGAGGCCGGAGCGGCAAAAGGGATAACAACGGCGAAAGCGGCGGCCAGCGCGGCCGCGGAAAAGGATTTTCCGTGCATGGTTAATACAGCATATTAAAAAAAGACAATGAACTCTATTACCAAAGACAACCCGACCGTTGATTTTAGTAATAGGCCTGGCCGCGGTCCGCCCGGACGCCGGCCTCAGGGCCGAATACGGCCGAGGCCCTGGACTCGAGAGCGGAGGCGTTCGCGCCGGCGGCGATGGCCTTTCTGATATAGCGCCGCGCCTGCGCTCTGCGCGCCGGGCGGGCATTCTCCGGGCTTGCCTTATAAATGAGAATTTCCAGTTCCGCCGCCCATGTAAGATAACGCGGGTCCTCCGGCGCCAGGCTCAGGAGCTCCCTGATATTCGGCGCCGCCAGCGCGGGGGCCGGCAGCCGCAGGGCGAATTTCACCGCATTCTCCAGCGCCAGCCGCCGGTCGGGATACCGCCGGCGCCATTCTTCGTCGTAGAGCTTATCGGCTCCGGTGTTCATTTCCGCGTGCAGAGCCTTCAGGGAAGCCAGTTCGTTGGAGGATAATCCCCCGCGCAGGGCGCGGTAGCGCGCCAGCTGCTTCGCCGCCGCCTCTCCACGGTAAACGTCGCGGGCGCAGCTGTCCAGCAAGGTCGCGCCCTTGCCGATAAAGAACGCTTCGGGCGCCTCGTACTCCAGGACAGGCAGCATATCAGTATTAAGCGGTCCTTCCGCCGCCAGCCGTTTCAGTTCGGCGCCGGAAACCGTCTCAAGGGACAGCAACGGGGCAAGCCCATAGATGCCGATACGCGCCAGGTCGGCGCGTACGGCGGGAACGGCGGCGCGCTCTCCCGCGGCTTTAAGATCCAGGTCAAGTGCCTCCGCCGAGCCGGCCAGGAGCAGGTCGGAGCCGACTTGCCATACCTCCACGTTCGGGAACTCGGAGAGCATCGTCCTCAGCACCAGGCGCAGGATGTCGTCGCTGAGCTCGTAGGTGTGGAGCCATTGGACCAGGACCCCGCCGCGGGCGAGCCTGGCGCGCAGCAGGCCGAAAAACTCCTTTGAGAAGAGGTTGCCTACGCCCGCCATCCAGGGGTTGGAAGGCTCGCTGATGATGACGTCGTAGCGGCGGTCGAAGCGCCGCAGCAGCGCCGCGGCGTCCTCTATGTGAAGTTTCAGGCGCGGGTCGGCCAGCGGGGCGTTGTTGACTCCCCGGAAAAAGCGCTCCGCCTCCATCACCTCCCCGGAGATCTCCGCCACGTCTAGCCGCTTTAGCGGGTGGAGCAAGGCGGATCCCGCCGTTACCCCGCTGCCGAAACCTATGACGAGCGCCTCCCTGGCGGCGGGGCGCAGCAGCAGGGGGAGCTGGGCGAGAAGGACCTGCGTGCGCATATCCTTGCCGGTGGAAGCGTCCGCTTTGCCGTTCACCCTGAGGCTCACGTTCCCGTACTTACGGTCTTTCGTCACCGTGATGGTCGCCGTTGTCCCGTCCCTGGCATAAAGCAGTTCGGCGTTCTCTTTATAGCTGTCCATGAACTCCCTGAAGCCGGCAGTTTCCGTCCCTCTGGCGCGGTAGCTGCCCCAACACAGCGCAAGGTCCCGCCAGGGTACCGGGTACGCAAGGTGGCCGGCCCAGAGCAGAACGCAGGCCGCGGCTACGGCGATCTTGCGCCTGCGAGTCCAGTCTGTCAGGAACGCCGCAAGAACGGCCCCTATGACCAGGTTGGCCGCTATTCCCGCCTCCAGTATCCCGCCCATCCCGACCGCGGGCAGGAGGAACAGCCCGGAACAGACCGCGCCGCCCATGTTCCCTAAGGCGTTGAGGCCGAACACTTTTCCCACGGGGCCTCCGACTTCCCCTTCCCGGCCGGCCGCGGCGCGGCTCGCCAGGGGGAGGGTCATCCCGAGGATGATGGTGGGTGGCAGGGTGACGAGGAAGCAGGACAGGAACTTGACGGCCTGGTACACGATGAACGCCCGCGGAGTGGCCGGGAGCGCCTGCTTGAGGGACATGAACCAGTACGGGAGGTGTCCGAACAGCGGCAAAGTTGCCATAACGGCCAGCCCGACGCCGATCTCGGCCGCGGCGAACAGCGGCAGCGGCTTCACCTTCCCGAACAGCCCCTTCTCTACCGCGTAACCGCCGAGCGAGATCCCGGCGATGAAAGCGGACAGCATGATGGTGAAGGAATAAACCGACGACTCGATGACGAGCGTCAGCAGGCGTATCCACGCCACCTCGTATGATAACGAGACCCACCCGGACAGAAATACGGCGGCCAACAGGAGTGCCGTCCCCGGGACCCCTGGACGGCTCCCCCCTCCTCCAGGCCCCGCGGCCGCGACTCCGGCAGCGACCGCGTCCGGGCCCGGCAGTAATAGACAGACGGCGCCGATAGCCAGGTTGACTGCCCCGGCAAAGACGAAGGACAGCTCCAGCCCGTGCCTCGGGATAAGGTAGAAGCCGGCCAGCAGCGTACCGGCCACCGCGCCGAGGCTGTTGACCGCGTAAAGCCGCGCGATCTCGCGCCTGAAAGTATCAAGGGAAGAAATGAAAAATCTGGCGAGAACGGGCAAGGTGCCGCCCATGAGGACGGTGGGCGGAAGGAGTATGGCCGCCGCAGAAACGAACCTCAGCCCGGTCCCGGCCGGCAGCGCCTCGGCGGAGCGGGACCACCCGACATACCAGTCCGAAACATAGGTGAGCAGCAGCGGAGATAGCAGGCCCCAGGCGCCGATGCCGAGCTCCAGCCAGGCGTAAAGCCGCAAAGGCTTCTTCACCGCGTCCACCCTCCCGCCCAGCCAGGCGTTGCCGAGCGCGAGGCCCCCAAGGAAAGCCGCCAGCACGATGGTTTGAGCCCAGGCCGTGTTGCCGAGGAACAGGCCGAAGCGCTTCGCCCAGAGCACCTCGTAGACCAGGCCGGTGGCGCCGGAAAGGAAGAAGAGGAGCGAGACCAGCGATCTTATCTGGCGGGAGGGAGATATCATACCTGCTTCCGGCTAACAAAAAACCCGGGCCTGTACGGGCCCGGGTCTTTGTCGCTTCCGTAGTCGCTTAGAACTTCGTGGACAGGGACAGGGAGGCCGAGTTGACCCAGCCGCTGTTCCCGCCGTTCAGCTTGTCGTTCCACTGGGCCCGGCGCACGCCGAGGTCGGCGGAGAGGTTCTTGCCCTTGGGGCTGTAGTTCAGGTTCAGCCCGCTGTTGACCATGCGGATGTCGGAAGGCTCCGTGTCGGAGATCACGCCGTTGGAGGCGACGATGTACACCGGAGACTTCGCCAGCGAGCGGGTGTAGGAGCTGTCGCCCATCAGCACATACTCGCTGCCCAGCTTGGCGCTGGCGTGCAGGCCGATGGTGTCGTTCTTGTACTGGTACAGTTCGCCCAACACGCGCACGGGCGGCCAGGTGGCCTGGTAGGACATGGTCCAATTGCCGTAGCCGGCATAATAGATGTCGCTGTTGCTGGACATCTGGTCGAAGGCGTAGTTGGCGCCCGCGGCGTACTTTTCATTGAACCACTCGAGGCCCGCCAGGTAGCTGTTCTGGTGGTCCTTGCTGTTGGTGTGCTCGGACTTCTCGTTCTTGCCGTTCATCGCGGAAGCGGAGCCGAGGAAGCTCAGGCTGCCCGCCACGGGAACGTAGAGGTCGGCGGAGTACTCGTCGGAGGTGGTGGGCAGGGACTCGAAGACCGCCTTGTTGGCGCGCACGGCCTTATAGCCCAGGCCCAGCTCGGCCGCCAGCGGCAGCTTGAGGTTGGCGCCCGCGGTATAGACGCTCTGGGTGTTCTTCTTCGCCCAGGCGTTCTCCTGCGTGCTGGCGTCCAGGTAACCGCCGTCCGCGAAGGTGTTGGTGGAGGTCCATGTTTCCTCATGCGCATGGCGGCGGTAGTTATGGTCCAGCTTGTAGCCCAAGCTGAAGTCCACCTTGTCGGAGAAGTCGTACATCGCCAGGAACTCGCCGGTGAAGTTGGTCTTGTCAACCAAGGAGGTCTCGCCCTGCTTGGTAGAGGACTGTATCCCGTTCTTGGTCGTGTTCATGAACCAGTAGGCATCGTTCTCAGCCTTGGTCTCGGTGCGGCCATAGCCCTTCACGGTGACGGCCAGCTTCTCGCCGAAGCGGTGCGCCGCGCCGAGGGTGGCGGTGTAGGAGCCCATCTTGTAGCCGCTTACCAGCGCCTCGCGGGTGCGGGACAGCACGCTGCCGGTCACGCTGTAGCCCTTGAGGGGCTGCGAGCGGAAGGCCAGGCTGTGCATGTCCATCCTGAAGGCCGGGGCCTTCGCCTTCTGCCAGTAGAAGGAAGCCGTGGTGGAGATCATCACAGGGGCGGCATCGTCGGCGAAGCTGCCCTGCGTGTAGTCGTAGGCCATGGCCGAGCGGTCGCCCAGCTTGGCGTCGAAGCCCAGGTCCAGCAGCTTCAGGGAGCGGTCCACGTAGGTCTGCATGACCTTGCCGGAGGACTTGGTGGCGGCGTCGCCGTTCTCCTTCTCCTCCCAGAGGCCGGCGTGCACTCCGTAGTTGCCGGTCTTGGGACAGGTGTAGTTCACGGACATGTCGCTCTCGGTCCTCTTGAAGGACTGGCTGGCCAGGTCCACCGGGAGCTTGGTGTTCCAGAGCTCGTTGGTGGGCACTTCGTTGGTGTTGATGTAGAAGGTCCCGTTGACGATCATCCCGGTCTTTATCCAGGGCTGCCTGTGGTACATGGACTTTTCCGAGGCCTTTATGGCCAGGGTGCCCAGGTTCAGGGAGAGCTCGCCGCTCTCCTCGCCGCTGCCGAGCCCGGTAGCGGAGACGTCCAGATAGGTCTTCGCGCCGGCGGCGTTGGCGTTGAAGCCGACCGAGCCGGTCTTGAAGGTGCCCTCCTGCTTGGTGTACTCCTGGACGAGCCCCTGGCTGCCGTCGGTCTGTTTTACGAGGGCGTTCAGGGTCGCGTCCGCGCTGAGGTCCTGCGCCATCAGCGGGGAGGCCGTCGCGGCCATCATAAGCATCGCTATTAAAGTACGCATTATTTATTCTCCTCTATGTTAAGATCCGATTAATGACCGAACCCGCCGCTGGAATCGGAGCCGTGTATGTCCTTGTGGCAGTCGTAGCAATTGCGCTTGATGAGCGCGTTCGCGGAAGCGTCGAAGGAACCGTACTTGGAAGGCATCTGCGGGAAGCTGTGCTCGCTCTTGTGGCAGCGCAGGCAGAGGTAAGGCTGGGCCTGCTTGAGCAGGTTCTGGTTGGCGGAGCCGTGCGGCTTGTGGCAGGTGCCGCAGTTCTCGGCCACCGGGGCGTGCTCGTGGGCGAACGGCCCGGCCTTGTCGGAATGGCACTTGTAGCAGGTCTCGTTCACGGTCTCGCCGTTAAGGTTGCCCATAGCGCCGCCGTGCGGGTTATGGCAGCCGGTGCAGGTCATCTTGCCTTCCTGCAGCGGGTGGTGGGAGGGGAGGGCCATCTCGGCCTTCTTGCTCTTGTGGCAGCCGTAGCATAGGTCGTTGGCGTCCTTCTTCAGGTTCTTGGAGCCCATGCCGTTGTGCACGCTGTGGCAGGTATTGCAGGTCAGGCCCTTGGCGGCGTGCGTGCCGGTGTCCCACAGCATCACCTTCTTCTGGTTATGGCAGGTGAAGCAGACCGCGGAGGCGTCGGAGCCCTTGAGCTTCGCCGGGTTCTTGATGGTGGCGAAGCCGGGGTTGGTCTTGTCGCCGGCGGCGGCGGCGTGCAGGGAGCCCGCGCCGTGGCAGGTCTCGCAGGCCTTGTCGGCGGCGATCTTCTTCACGAGCGGGACCGTCTTGCCGTGCAGCGACTTGTTGTAAGCGGCCGCCTGTTCCGAGTGGCAGGCCACGCAGGTATCAGACCCGACGTACGTCGCGGCCTGCTGCGCCGAGGCCGCCCCGGCGCAGACAACGAGCGCCGCCAGGGCCGCCACTATGCAGTCAAAGTTCTTAAGTTTCATTCCCTTAACCTCCGTAGATTCCGGCCTTGCGGCCGGGCACGACTTGGTGCTTCAGCTGTCGGCCCGCGCGGGTGTGCCTTGCCCGAACAGGCTACTTCTATAGAATTATGACAAAAATATGACAGTAGTTTCGTTGACCTAATACAACATAAAAATTGATTTAAGGCAATATCTATATTTTAAGGGATGTCAATAAAAGGCCGCCGCGGGGTTCCGCGGCGGCCTTCCTTAATATTAAGGGTTCAGCGGCGGGAGACCTGCTCCAGCCTGGGGCGGTCCTTTATGGTGATGCTGCGGCCGGAGACCGTTATCCAGGCCTTGCGGCGGAACTCGGCCAGCAGGCGGCAGAGCACCTCGGGCGAGGTGCCCAGTATCTTTGCCAGGTCGCCGCGGCTGGAGGGCAGCTCTATCGATGCGCTGCCCGCGTGGACGGACTCCTCCAGCAGATGCTTGGCCAGGCGGCCCTTGACGGTCTTGAAGCCGAGGTCCAGCAGGTGCTCCTCGGCCCTGCCCAGCTCGGCCGACATCTCGGCCAGCATGGAGCGGCAGACCTTGGGGTCCTCCAGGAAGAGCTTCTCGAAATAGGCCGTGTCTATGAAGCAGATCCGGCAGTCCTCCATGGCCTCGCCGGTGCCGCGGTACGCCTCGTTGGCCAGGAAGGCGCGCTCGCCCAGCAGGCACGGCGCTTCCTTTACCCTCGGGATGCTGGAATGCAGGCCGGAGTCGGTGCGCACTATCTTGACCCTGCCCTTGCAGAGGAAGTAGATGCCGAACGGCCTGTTCCCCTCGTAGAAGATTATATTGCCCTTGCGGTAGTCGTTGCTGATGCGCTTCTTGAAGAAGTTGTCCCAGGCGGCCTCGGGCACGCCGGAAAATATGGAAAGCTTCATTATCGGACAGCGCGCCTTCCCCGCCTTGTAGCAATCACAGCTGCATTTAGGTCCGATCAGTTTCATGTCTCTCACCCCGGCCGTAGCGGCCAATCCTGGTCATATCCCCCCCGTGAAACCGGGCGCCCCTCCGCCCGCCGCCGGCTCCGGGATGAAAAGGGGGGCGCGCCGTCCGCGGCGCCGTCCCCCCCGTTATCACCCCGCCTTCCGGCGGGAAAGTCCAGAAGGACTCAGGCCTTCGCCTCGGCCTTCTTCCTGTCCACGTCGATGTGGGGGTTGTGGCAGTCGCGGCAGTCGCGGCCCTTGCCGTTGATGGTCTTCTTCTTCTCGGCCATCGGGGCCTTCATGTGGTTGCTGCCGGGACCGTGGCAAGCCTCGCACTGCACGTTGGCCAGGTCGGGGGTCTTCTCCATGGACTCGAAGCCGCCGGTCTCGCCGTAGCCGGTAACGTGGCACTTCACGCACTCCGGCTTCTTCTGCTCCTCGGCGGACAGGGAGCTGATCGCGCTGGAATGCTTCATCTTCATCCAGGACGCGTGCTGCTTGGAATGGCACATCTTGCACTTGGCCGCGCCGAGGTACGTAGCCGCGGCGGGCTTGTCGGCGGGGGCATCCTGGGAGACGGCCAGACCGGCCAGACCCAGCATAGCCACGCCTAACAGCAATGACAGTTTTTTCATTTTTCCTCCTGCAAGGATACGGCCCCGGAAACCCTGGTGCTGCGCGGGCTTACTGGGCACATATTTGATTATACACTTTTTTCGGGGACGGTCACGCGGGCGCGCGCGGCCACGGCCCGCCTGCGGATCTCCAGCGCCAGGCCGCGGAACATCCACACGTGCGCCGGGTACAGCGCGTACCAGTAGAGGTTGCCGAAGAGGCCGTGCGGCTCGAAATAGGCGGTCAGCCGGAACTCGGAGCCCTCCCCCGACGGGACGGCCTCGAACTGCAGCCAGCCCTTGCCCGGCAGCCGCATCTCGGCGCGCAGCAGCAGCATGCTGTCCGGTATCACGCGCTCTATACGCCAGCAGTCCAGAGCCTCGCCCTGCCTGATCCGGTCGGGGTCGCGCCGGCCGCGGCGCATGCCTATGCCCCCGACGAGCCGGTCCTGCAGGGCCTTCAGCGCCCAGAGCCAGTCGCCGTAGAACCAGCCCCGAGCTCCGCCGATGCCGGAGAACACCCGGTACACCGCCGCCGGCGGGGCCTCGACGCGGATCACGTGCGCGTGGCGGATCAGGCCCTCGCTGTCCTCGAAGGCGTAGGGCTTGGCGTACGACGGGGTAAAGGCGGAGGTCCACGAGGTCTCCACGGCGTTCTCGCTGAGGCGCACCAGCGCGTACTTGACGGCGGTGGAATAGTCCAGCGGCTTTATCTCGGGGAACAGCCGCGCCGCGTCATCCCGCACGCAGGTCACGTCGCAGGCCAGGCTCTCTATCAGCGGCCTGGCCAGCACCCGCGGCACCGGGGTGATCAGCCCCACCATGGCGCTGCAGAGCCCGGTGCTCCACCCCTTCAGGTCTATGAAACGGCGCTTCAGGCCGCGTATCCCGGCGTAGATACGCAGCAGCTCCTCGTAGGTGTGCTCGGTGGCGCCGCCTATCTCTATGACCCGCCCGGCGGTCTCCGGCTTCGACAGGCAGCTGACCAGGTAGTTCAGCGCGTCGCGAACGGCTATGGGCTGGCAGCGCGCGCCGAGGAAGCAGGTGCTGGGGATGACCGGCAGGCGCTCGACGAGGTAGCGTATCATCTCGAACGAGACGCTGCCCGAGCCCACGATGATGGCGGCGCGGAACTCGGTGACCGGGACGCCGCTGGAGCGCAGCCTCTCCCCGACGCGGTGCCTGGAGCTCAAATGCCTGGACAGCTCGGGACCTTCCCCGCCGAGGCCTCCGAGGTAGACGATCCTTCCGCAGCCGGCCGCGGCCGCGGCCCCGGCGAAATTTACGGCGGAGACCTCCTCCATCTTCTCGTAGCCGGGCACGTCGGCCATGGAATGGACCAGGTAGTAGGCGGCGTCGGCGCCGGCCAGGGCCTCTTTCAGTCCCTTGTTCCGGTAAACGTCGCCCCGGAAGATCCTGACGCGGGAGGCCCAGGCCCGGTCCTCCAGTCTCTCCGGGTGCCTGGCCAGGCAGCGCACGTCGTAGCCCCTGTCGAGCAGGCGCAGGATGAGGCGGCCGCCTATGTACCCGGTGGGACCGGTGACGAGTATGGTTCGCATGCGCGGCGCCCGGCGGGCGCCAGCCCTATGGTATCAAAAATAACCCCGCCTCCGGAAAAGCGAGAGCCCCCGCAAAACGGGGGCTCTTCACCTGGCCGGGAGGCCAGCACCGCGCAAGGGGCGGCCGGGGGACCGGCGGGGCACGAAACGCCGCCGCAGGGCCGGAACGCCCGCCCGGGCCGGGGCGACCGCGCCGCGGACCGGGAGACCCCGGGGAGCCGCGTCGCCAAGCGAGCCAGCGGACCGGGGACACGCGCCGGGGCCGGGAGACCCCCGACCCAACCACCGCACCGGGCCCCCCGACGCAGCGACCAGACCGAACCGCGGGGCCCGCAACCACAACCGGCGCAAGGAAAAGAACTGTACTGCAAATCTAATATAACAGACGCCGCTTGACTTGTCAAGGGGTATTTAAAAAAAGGGCCCCCGCCGTTTAGCGGGGGCCCTTTCGCAGGGCTGCGGCGCGGCCGTCAGGCCCTGGCTTCCTGCGCGAGCAGCGCGTCTATCACGCCGTTGAACAGCGGGCTGGGCCGCATAGCGGCCGAGGTCTTCGCCTCGTCGGGATGATAGTAGCCGCCCATGTCCACCGGCTTGCCCTGCGCGGCGATCAGCTCCGCGTTTATCTTCTTCTCGCCGGCGCCCAGCTGCTCCGCGACCTTCGCGAAGCGCTCCTTAAGCTCGGCGTCCTTGCCCTGCGCGGCCAGCGCGCGGGCCCAGTACAGCGCCAGATAGAAGTGGCTGCCGCGGTTGTCTATCTGGCCGACCTTGCGCGCCGGGGATTTGTTGTTGTCCAGGAACTGCGCTATGGCCTGGTCCAGGGCTTCGGCCAGCACCAGCGCCTTGGGGTTCTTGAACATGTGCCCCAGGTGCTCCAGCGAGGCCCCGAGCGCCGAGAACTCTCCCAGCGAATCCCAGCGCAGGT
>JAJZOZ010000191.1 GCA_021811405.1 bacterium
GGGAAACCGCCGGCAACCACCTTCCCCCTCTCGGCGCTTAACCGGGTACGCCGGCCGCCGCAGTCCCATTCCGCCAGCCCGCCGCCGCCGCTCAGCCTGACCGGCCCTATCCGCCACGAATAAGAGTCCCCGCGCCCGGTATAGCCGCGGCCGTTCCAGTCCGGTCCCGCGCCCGCGGCCTCCTCGCCCGGCCAGAGCACCCTTACGCCGGCTCCGCCTTCCCTGGCCGCGGCCAGCGCCGCCCGCAGCGAGGGCGGCTCCGGGCCCGGCGGCAGCAGGACGGTCCTTATCTTCACCTTGGAGGCCAAAGCCTTGAGGCCGGAGTAGTTGCGCCGCTCCAGCGAGGTGAGCACCACCCCCTCCAACGCGGAGGCCCCGGAGGCGAGCACCGCGGCCGCGAGCTTAGCTCCCGAAAGCCCCGGGTTGACGAGGTAGAGGCCCGACGGCAGGTAGACCAGCGCGCAGGAGGTCTCCCGGTCCCCGAACAGGCTGACCGCGACCCCGCGCGAAGCGGCCGCCCGTCCGGTGAAAAGCCCGGCGAAGAGCAGGGCGGCGGCGGCGCCCGCGGCGGCGTACAGCCTGGGCCGCCTGAAGCCCAGCAGCGGCGCGTGCAGCGCCACCAGCCCCAGCGCGAGCGCGCCGGCTACGGCCGGCGCGGACGGCTCCGGCACGCTTACCGCGGCGAAGGGCAGCCCCGCGAAGAAGCGCACCAGCCACAGGAAGGCGGCCATGAACACGCCTCCGGTCCACGCCAGCGCCCTGAAGACCATCCCGCCGGACAACGCCAGGCCGAAACCCAGCCCCATGGCCGCGCCGGAGGCCGGCACCAGGACCAGGTTGGAAAGCAGCGAGACCAGGGACACCCTGCGGAAGTAGACCGCCAGCAGCGGATAAAGGCAGAGCTGGGCGAAGAAACTGACGGCCGGCAGCGCCAGGGCGGGACCCCCGGCCTCCAGGTGGCGGCCCCAGGCCGCCAGCCCCACGGTCAGGCCGTAGGCGGCCAGGAAGGACATCTGGAAGCCGGCGTCGAAGAGCGAGCGCGGTTCGGCCAGCAGTATCAGCAGCGCGGCGGCGCAGAGCGCCTGGAAGGTCCCGCTCTCGCGCCGCAGCAGGTAAGCCAGCAGGCCGGCCGAGAACATCAGGTAGGCCCGCACCAGCGGCGCGTCAAGGCCGGCGGCCAGAACGTAGAAGCCGGCCAGCGCCAGCGCGGCCAGGCCGGCTCGCCGGCGCCCCAGGCCAAGCCTGGAACAGAGGAAGTAGACCACCGCCACCACGAAACCCACGTTGGAGCCGGAGGCCACCAGCAGGTGCATCGCCCCGGAATCCTGGAAGGCGGCCTTCAGTTCCGCCGGGACGCTCCTCTTTTCCCCCAGCACTATCCCGCCGAACACGGCAGCGGCCTCCCCGGAGAGGCCCCTTCTGAACGCGGCCAGCGCGGATTCCCGGAAACGCCTGGCCAGCCGCAGCACCGGCCCGGCGGGCCTGACGCGGCGCAGCTCCAGCGCCCTGGCCTCGGCCGTTATCCCGCGCCCGGAGAGATACCCGGCCCAGTCCAGGCCGCCGGGGGACTCGGCTCCGCGCGGCAGCGAGAGGTCGGCCAGCAGTTCCACCGTGTCGCCGTAGGAGGCCTCCGGCCTGCCGGCCGCATAGACCATCAGCCCGGCCTCCAGCGGGCGGCCGTAGACGCTCTCCGTCCTCAGCGCAAAACGCGCCCCTCCCGGCGCGGCGGCCGGGTATTCCGTCACTCGTCCGGTTATTGGCACGCCGCTCCTGGGCAGGGGGAAGGGCAAAGGCTCCGGTTCCAGCAGCCGGCCGCGCAAAAGGAACAGCGTGCCGGCGTAAGCCAGCAGCAGCAGGAAGAGCGGCCTGCGGTAATACGACAGCAGCATAGCGCGTGATAAGCGCCGGCATGTTGCCTTACAGGTTGTACGCTTCCGGGCCCCCGCCCGGTCCCCCTAAAACTCCCTAGATCTTGACCCTGCCCTTGAGCGCGTAGCCCAGGGTAACTTCGTCCATGTAGTCTATGTCCCCGCCCAGCGGCACGCCGTAGGCTATGCGGGTTATCTTAGGCACGTACGGCTTGAGCAGCCTGGTGACGTACATGGCGGTGGCCTCGCCGTCGGCGTCGGGGTTGGTGGCGATGATGAGCTCCTTCACCCCGCCGTCGGAAGCCTTCACGCGGTCCACCAGCTCCTGCAGCTTGATGTGCTCGGGCAGCATCCCCTCCGCGGGAGAGACCGCGCCGTGCAGGACGTGGTAGACGCCGGAGAAGCTCTTGGCCTTCTCTATGGCGGCCAGGTCCTGCGGGCGCTCCACCACGCAGATGGAGGAGCGGTCGCGGCCGGAGTCGGCGCAGACGGAGCAGAGCCCGCCCTCGGCGTAGTTGAAGCATTCTCCGCAGTACTTCACCGAGGCCTTCACCTCGCGCAGCGCCTCCACCAGGTTCTCTATCTCCGGCGCGGAGGCGCGCACCACGTACATCGCGAAGCGCTCGGCCTGCTTGGGACCCACGCCGGGGAAGCGGCGGAAAATGCCGATGATCTTCTCTAAAGCTTTCATTTCACCTTGTTGATGCGGGTGATGCGGCCGTGGAAGACCTTGTTAAGGTGCCTGAGCTCCGGCTCGGTCTCCGGAGAAACCGGCCTGGCCGCCTGCGCGGGGCGGGCCTGGTGCGACTCCAGGGCCTCCTCCGTCTCGGTCGGCTCGTCCATGACCTCGGTGCCGTCGGGCTCGGGCAGGGCCGGCTCCTCCGGCTGCGCCTGCACCGAAGCCGCGAATTCCGGCTTCAGGGCTATCCTGGCCCCGGCGAACCTGGCCAGCGCCTCCTCCAGCTCCGCGCGGGAATTCTCCATCATGCTGACCCCGAACTTGTTGGAGGTCAGCAGGCGCCAGCTGGAGGCGCTCTGCGGCACCAGCTTCACCGAAAGCATCATGTTGTAGAGGGCCGGCTTGCGGGAATTGACGTAGCCGAGCAGCTTCTTCCAGGCCGCGGCGCCGGAGGACGGGTCGGCCGCCGTGCCGGCGGCCGGCGCGGCTGGCTCCTCCTCGGGCTCCTGCCCGGGGGTCCCGGCCGGCCCGGGCTCAGGGGTTATGTCCGGATTTTTTTTTTGCGCGGCCGGTGCGGCCGGCGCTGGAGCGGGAGCCCCGGAGGACAGGCGGCCTTCGAGGCCTTCCAGCCTCCTGACCAGCCCCTCCAGGTCCTGCGGCGTCTCTATAAGGGTGAAAAGCGCGACCTCGGCGGCCAGGGCCGGGGAGTCGGAGAACTTCACTTCCTCGACGATGACGTTGAGCTTGCGCGACAGGCGGGCCAGCGTGCCGGCCTGAACGTCCTTCGGCAGGCCCTTGACCGGCTCGCCCTCCAGGAAGCCCTGGGCGGCGAGGAAGGCCTCGGCCATGGCGTTGCGCAGCTCGCGCAGCGCGGAAAGGGCGTCGTAGCCCTCGGCGTTGAGCTTGTCGAAGGCCGCGTGCAGGGCCTTGGCGTCGCGGTTGACCAGCGACAGGGCCATGGAATTTACCACCTCGCCGCCGGGGAAGCCCAGCAGCTCGGCTATCAGGTCCGCCTTGATGTCGCCGTGGGCGAAAGAGGCCGCGCGGTCGAGCATCGTGAGCGCGTCGCGCAGCGCGCCGCCGGCGGAGCGGGCTATCAGGCGCAGGGCCTCGGGCTCGGTCTTCAGCTTCTCCGCCGCCGCCACTTCCTTCAGGCGGGCGACTATCTCCGCCTCGGGTATAGGGCGGAAGCGGAAGCACTGCGAGCGGGAAAGGATGGTGGCCGGCACCTTGTTCTGCTCGGTGGTGGCCATGACGAAGACCACGTGCGAGGGCGGCTCCTCCACGGTCTTCAAGAGCGCGTTGAACGCGCCGGTCGAGAGCATGTGCACCTCGTCGAGGATGTAGATCTTGTACTTGTCGCGCGACGGGGCGAAGTCCACCTGCTCTATGATGACGCTGCGCACCTTGTCCACGCCGGTGTTGGAGGCCGCGTCTATCTCTAT
>JAJZOZ010000192.1 GCA_021811405.1 bacterium
TGGGCGAGGACGGCGCGCTGCAGGGCTTCATGGAACTGGCGGGCATTCCCTACGCCGGCTGCGGCGTCACGGCCTCCGCGGTGGGGATGGACAAGGAGATCTCCAAGGCGCTGGCGGCCCTGGCGGGCGTGCCGGTGCTGCCGCACGTGGTCATCCGGGCGCATCAGAAGGCCGCTATGGGGCCGCTGCTGAAGAAGGCCGCCTCGCTCGGCTATCCGCTTTTCGTCAAGCCGGTGTCGCTCGGCTCGTCGGTGGGAGTTTCAAAGGTGAAGTCGCTGGCCGGGCTGAAACCGGCCGTGCTGAAGGCCTTCCGGTTCGATTCGGCCGTGATGATAGAGAAGGGCGTCGACCGGGCCAGGGAGATAGTCTGCGGCGTGCTGGGAGACCAGGCCGCGGCCTCCGCCAGCGTCGCCGGCGAAGTGGTGCCGAAGGGCAAGCACGAATTCTTCGACTACGAGGCCAAGTATCTGGACGACTCCGGCATGGAGTTCCTGCTGCCGGCCCCGCTGCCGGCCGCCGTCTCTCGCCGCCTGCGGGACCTGGCGGTGAAGGCCTTCCACGCGCTGGGCTGCTCCGGCATGGCCAGGGTGGATTTCCTCGTGGATCCCCGCCGGCCCGGGCGGGCCTGGTTCTGCGAGATCAACACGCTGCCCGGCTTCACTTCGCACAGCCTCTACCCGCGCCTCTGGGCCAGGACCGGCGTCCCGCCGGCTAAGGTGGTGGCCAGGCTGGTGGGCTACGGGCTGCGGACGGCGGCGGCCAAGCGGTCTCTCCGCATCTCCAGGAAATAGAGCGGCCCCGCCGGGGGCGGGGCCGCGTCGGGCGGGCCTATAACCGCGGCTCCGCTATTCCTCGTCCTCGTACACGTATTCGTATTCGTCCTCGGCCGGCTTGGCCGCGCCCTTGGCCGCCTGGCGCTTGGGCCTGGCCGCGGCTTTGGCGGCGGGTTTCCTCGCCGCGGCCGGCTTCCGGGCCGCCTTGGCGGCCCGGGGGGCGCGCTTCTTCGCCGCCTCGGCGAACAGCGCCTTGGCGAGGTCGTTGGCCGGCTCCACCAGCTTCTTCTCCCGGTCCACCGTGAAAGCGTAGACCAGGCCGGCCGCCTGCGCGGGCACCGTGGCCACGATAGAATACTTCCCGCCGTCCCCCAGGGAGACCACCCAGTTGTCCACGCTGTAAGTGCCGCCGGCCTTCTCGGCGGTCGCGGCCAGCGTGTTCTCCAGGGTCTCGCCGCTGCTCTTGAAGACGAAGGTCCGGGCGATGTAGATTATCTCCGGCACCACCTCGGGCGGTATCGCGGGGGCCTTGGCTTCCTGCGCGGCCGCGGCCTGCGGCTGCTGGGAGGCGGCTTCGCGGGCCGGGGCTGCCGCCTCCGGGGCCTGCGCCTCGGGAGCCTGCGCTTCGGGGGCCGCGCCTTCCGCGGGCTTAGCCGCCGGAGCGCCTATGAACGGCAGCCGGAAAGGTATGAACTTGGTGGCGTCGAAGACGCCGAAGTTCTTGAGGCCGATAACGGCGCCGAGCAGCACCGCGGCCAGCAGGACCAGGGTCACCACCAGCTTCAGCACCTTCTTGACGGCCATGCCTATGTTGGACTTTTTCGTGCCCTCGTCCTTGATCTCCTGCTTGGCCGGCTCTTTCTGCGGTTCCGGCTCCTTCTTCTTCTTCTCGGGCTCGCGCGCGGGCTGTACGCCGAACACCGTTTCCGATATCTTCTCCGGCTTCATCTCCGCCGCCTTGACGGCGGCGGGCGGCGGGGCCTGCAGGTTCTTCTTGATATCCCCCACCGAAGTCTCGAGGTAGTAGAGCTTCTCCATCACCTGGCGCTGGAACTGCGTATCGCCGGCCGAGGCGGAGGAGGCCGGCTGCAGGCTCATCTGCTCCAGCTTCTGGCGCAGCGGCGAAACGGCCGCCTCGACGTCGTTCTTCGTGGCGGCGCTGCGGGAAAGCGCGTCGAGCTTCTCTATCAGGCGCTCCAGGCCGGCCACGTCCATGACCGGCTGCGGGACGGGCCTGACCTCCGGAGCTGCTTCGGGCGGGAACTGGGTCCTGACCGGCTGCTCCATCCGGACAGGCTCGGGCGCGGGGGCCGGGGTCTCCTGCGCCGGCGTGGTCAGGCCGGATGCCCTGGGTTCCAGCGCTATATCTTCGTTCCTTGAAGCCGGCGCTTCCTGCCCCGAGATGGTCTCGGTGCGCCGGACTATCTGTGAAAGGCTGATAGGGTCGAAAGCCGACGAGGACTGCTGGGCGGGTCCCTGCGCCTGCTCCTGCACCGGCTCACGGGCCGGGAGCGGCTGCGGCGCGGAGGCCGGCTGACCTGAGGCCGGCCTGCCGAAATGCGCTATCTCTATGTTCCCCAGTCCGGCCGCGTGCGACGGGGGAGGGGTAGGGTCAACGCTCTTTCCTCCGCCTAAAGGCTTGAACGAGAGGTTCACCGGCTCGATGGCGGGCTCTGCGAAGGCTTTCTTGGCCGGCTCGGGCTGCGCGGCGAGACCCGGGGCGGGGGCAGGCGCGGGAGCGGGCGCTTCTACGGCCGGGGCGGACGCGCCGCCGGACAGCTCGGGGTAAGTAGAGACCTCCTTCCAGTCCGCCGTCTTCTCCCCAACCGGGGTCTGCGGGCAGACCAGCAGGGACGGCGAGAATGCCGGAAGCTCCCGCAGCTGCTCCTTCTCGAAAGGGCCGAGGATCTCGTTGTTCACGTACGCCCAATATTTCATATCGCCTTCCAGTCCCCGGCTGCCGGGCGTACTCCGCCCCGGCGGCCTTCCGCGGGGATAACGATAGGATTAAGGAAATAACTCATCTCGTTCATAATTATACGGTTAAATTTTAGCGCCGCACTGTTACAGAAATAATAACTATTGGTTAAATCCTTGTGCGGGAGTTTTTGTATACTACAGGCATGGACAACAGGATAGTGCGCCTGCTTATCTACATTTTCTCCGGGCTCATCGCGGCTTTCTCGCTGCTGATGCTGGTGAACTACCTGGGTACTCTGACGGGAGAGAGGGCCGAACGGCGCTCCGAAGTCAGGGAAGAGGAGGAGCAGGACCCCAGGGCCATGGCGGCGCAGGCGATGGCGGCCGCGCGCGCCGGCAGCAGCAGCGGGTCGCAGTACATCCCATACAGGTCCGGCCTTTCCACTTCCGCGGCAGTGACCACGGAGGGCGGGATACGGCTGGTCAAGGACCGCGATTTCAACGGGGTGGCGGAAAAGCCGCAGGGCATGATGGACATGCTCAACGAGATGGGCGGCGGCCGGAAAAAGCCGTCCCCCGTCAAGCTGGAAGATTCGGACCTGGACCGCAAGATGCGCAAGATAGGCGAGGACCCGGCGGAGCAGAAGCTCAAGGCCGCGGCCATGCCGGAGCTCGGGCGCGGCGCGGGACAGGAAGGCGTCACGCTTCTCACCGCGCCGGTTGATTTCAAGGTTTTCAAGAGCTCCGAGACCTGGTGGGCCTTCTCGAATTCCCACAAGTGCCGCTACGACCTGCGCCCCGCTCCCGCGGCGGGAGGAGGCGCCGTTTCTCCCGATTTCTCGCGGGAGCGCGTGCTGGTGCTGGTCTCCCTGTCCGATCTGCCGAACGGCATCTTCAGGATAACGGCCGTAGGCGCCCAGGGCGGTCAGGTGGTGGTCAGTTACAAGGTGGACCCGATGGCCATGTCGGCCGCGAGCGACGTCCCCCAGCACGATTTCTACTCGGCCTCGGTGGTGCCGGCCAGGGGAGAGATAAAGCTTTCCCAGGTGCCCTGAGTCAGATCTTCCGGCGGAAGAAACCCCTTCTGCCGGCCTCTTCCTCGAAACCCATCTTCCTCAGGTAAGCGGCGTGCTTCTCCGAGGCCGCCGCGGCCGTGAACGTCTCGAAGCCGGCGAACGCCCCGCCGCCGCGCGCGCCGTTGAACAGGAACCGCGCGCTCTTCAGGTCGCGGTAGTCCTCGGCGACGTAGTCGAGGTGCACCCGCAGGTCGGCGCCTTCCTCGGTGTAGATGAAAAGCC
>JAJZOZ010000036.1 GCA_021811405.1 bacterium
GGGGGCTTTTTTTGCACCGTACGGACTCAATCGTCGGTGGTCAGGCCGTTGAAGTAGCCGCGGTCCAGCGTGGTCTCCGCCGGCAGCTCGCCGGCCGCCTGGGGCTTCTCGCCGGTCCAGTAGGCGGGGGAGAGCATGGTGCCGGTGTTGAGGTAGGTCTGGTTCTCGGAGTAGATCACGTCGCAGTCGCGCAGGTAGGGCATGGCCGGGCAGCCGTACTGGCTGAACACCGCGTAGCGGTAGTCGAAGCCGCCCTTGCCGGCCTCCTTGCGTCCCTGCGAGGAGAAATACTTGAACCCCACCACGTCCGGGCCGTATTCGGGCAGCATCTTGCCTGTGCCGCTGATATAACCCAGGAAAGTGACCGCGTGGCCGGTCTTGGTGGTGCGGTTGATGTTGACGAAATCTCCCGGCTTCAACTGCTGGAAAGGCCGGCGCTCGCCCATGCCGAAGTTTATCAGCGCGTCAGCGGTGCCGTCCGAATGGAAAGCGTGGTTGACCCAGATGTGGCCCTTGATGTCCGTTATGGCCAGCCCTTCGAAGCTGCTCTTCGGCAGGTAGTCGTAGACCGAGTAGTCCCCGGTCTCCCCGGCGTAGATCTGGAAGGCGGTGAGTATCACCTCCATCTGCGCGGCCACGCACATGGTGAGCGGCGGATGCCTGGCGGGTATGGTGCCGTACTTGTAGTACTCGATGTCGTGCGTCAGTATGGAATTGATGTCGTAGCCGAGCTTGCCGAAATTCGTATAGAGGTAGTCGACCGCCTTAAGGATATAGGCGTTGAAATAGCGGGGTTCAGGCTGCGGGTCGGCGCGCAGAGGCACCGGCACGGAGGCCGGGACCGCGGCCGAGCGGAGCTGGGGCAGCGCGAGCCGTTCCAGCGCGAAGCCCTGCGGGGCGGCGACGGCGGCGGCGGGCAGCAGCAGAAGGAGGGGAAGTATAAGCCTGGTCATTTGACATTCCTCAAGTAGTCCGCCTTTTCAATTTAACAACTTAGGGAAAGGCTGTCAACAGGAATGCCGGGCTATTTCTTCTTTACCTGGGGGATGTACTTGCCGTAGCCCTCTTTTTCCATCTCCTCCAGGGGGACGAAGCGCAGGGCGGCCGAGTTTATGCAGTAGCGCAGGCCGCCCGGGGCGGGACCGTCGCTGAAGACGTGGCCGAGGTGGGAATCACTGGAGCGGGAGCGCACTTCCGTCCGCCGCATGCCGTGCGAGTCGTCGGCGCGCTCCTCTATGTCCGCGCCGGCCGCCGGCCTCGTGAAGCTGGGCCAGCCGGAACCGGAGTCGAACTTGTCCGAGGAGACGAAAAGCGGAGTACCGTCCGCCACGTCCACGTAGATGCCCGGCCTGTGGTTGTCCCAGTACTCGTTGCGGAAAGCTGGCTCGGTGCCGCAGTTCTTCGTGACGTCCAGCTGCAGCGGCGTCAGTTTCTTGAGCTTCTCGTCCATGGGGGCCTCCGTGGGGGATTTCGCCGTACACGCGCACAGCAGCAGCGCGGCCGCCGCCAGGGACGCCGCTCTCACAGCGCCTCCAGCGGCCGGCAGGCCACCAGGTCCGCGCCGAGACCCAGGAAGTTCTCGGCTATGACCGAGCCTTCCTTCACCGGCGAAGTGACGGTGATGCGCCTTACGGCCTGCATGGCCTCTAAAAGCTTCTCCCTTGGTATGGGGCGGGAGGTGCGTACGGGCAGCATCTTGAGCTCCAGGCCCCTGGTCAGGACGCAGGTGGTCAGCGTGCGCACCGGGGCCTCGATCTCCTGGCGGGCGTAGGCCGCGCCGCGGCTGCATTTATGGCCGGAAAGCGAGACCAGGCTGGCCCCGTCGGAGTCTATCTCCAGCTGGCAGCCCTGCGGGCATTCTATGCAGGTCATCTTCCTTTTCATGCCAGCTCCCCCGGGCGTTCCGGGACGGCGCCCAGGAACTCGGCGGCCATGCGCCCGGCCAGCGAGCTGTCGCGGGTCACCCAGTCCACCAGGTCGTAGACCCGGCAGGCGTTGCCGCAGGCGAAGACGCCGGGCACGGAGGTGAGGTTGACCTTCTCCGCCACGGGGGTGTTGGTCTTCCTGTCGATATCGGCCCCGGCCATCTCCAGCAGCTCGTTCTCGGGTATCAGGCCCACCGAGACCAGCACGGTATCGCAGTCCATCTCGAAGCCGGAACCCGGGACGTCCTTAAGACCGTCGTCCACCCGCACTACCGAGACCCTCTCCACGCGGTCGCGCCCGTGTATGGCAGAGATCCTGTGCCGCAGGTAGAGCGGGATGGAAAAATCCTCCAGGCACTGCACCACGTTGCGCACCAGGCCGCGGCTGGCCGCCTGTATCTCTACCACGCCCTTCACCTTCACGCCTTCCAGCGCCATGCGGCGGGCCATTATCAGGCCGATGTCCCCGGAGCCGACTATCACGGCCTCCTTGCCGGGTATCCAGCCCTCCATGTTGACCATCTTCTGGGCCAGCCCGGCGGGGTAGACGCCGGCGGGGCGGGAGCCCGGTATAGGTATCATCTCGCGGGTGCGTTCGCGGCAGCCGGTGGCCAGTATCACGGCGCCCGCCTTCACCTGCTCCAGCGCCCCGGGGCGCAGGTAGGAGAGCTCGCGGTCCTTCGTAAGCTTCACCGCGAAGGAGCGGAGGCTCACCTCTATGCCGTGGTCCTCGCGCACCTGCCGCACGAAGCGGTCGGCGTACTGGGGCCCGGTGAGCTCCTCCTTGAAATGGTGCAGGCCGAAGCCCGGGTGTATGCACTGGTTGAGTATGCCGCCCAGGTGCTGGTCGCGCTCGAGCAGCAGCACGTCCCTGACACCGGCGGCGCGCGCGGCCAGGGCCGCCGCCATTCCCGCGGGGCCTCCTCCTACGACTACCAGTTCCCTGTTCTTCAGACGTTCTCCTAGTTCCGGCTCGGGTCCGCCCAGCCGGCGTTCTTCCAGATGAAACCCACCATCTCCGGCGTGACGTCGTTGACGAAAGTGAGCAGCCTGTCCGGGCCGCCGGCGTCGGCGGGGGCCAGGCAGCAGTCGCCGGCCTCGATGTCGTAGATGGAGGCCGGCTCGCCGCCGCGCAGCTGCTTCTTTATGAACTTTTTCGTCTTCGGGGTGTGGTGCCTCAGGAATATCAGCGTCATTTTCTTTCGTCCTTTATGAGCTCGGAGCCGGGGCCGCGCTTGGTGATGGCCGTCGCGGGCAGGCCCAGTTCCTCTTCCATGATCTTCATGATGCGGGTGGTGCAGAAGCCGCCGTGGCAGCGGCCCGCCTGCGCCCGGGTGCGGAACTTTATCCCGTCCATGGTCCGGGCCCCGCGCTTCACCGCGTCGCGGATCTCCTGCGCGCTGACCAGCTCGCAGCGGCAGACTATGTCGCCGTAGGCCCGGTCCTTCTCTATCAGGTGCCTCGTCTCCTCGAGCGGCACCTGGAACAGGTGCACCGGCTTCGGCCGCAGGCGGTGGAACTGTTCCTTGGGCTCCAGCCGGAGGCCGCGCTGCTTCAGGATGTCGGCCACCATCACGGCTATGGCCGGCGCCGCCGTCAGGCCGGGAGACTGTATCCCGGCGGCGTTGACGAGCCCCGGCGCGGAATCCTCGTGGCGGATGATGAAGTCCTTGCCGCTGGCGGGCCTGAGGCCGGCGAAATAAGCGATGATGTCGTCCTTCGAGACCGACGGGATCAGGCGCCGCGCCCCGGCCAGCACCTCGGCCAGGCCTTCGTCGGTGGTGGAGAGGTCCGTCTTGTCCGCCGTCTCGTGCGCCGTGGGTCCTATCATCGGGTTGCCGTCGGAGGTCTTGATGACGAGTATGCCCTTGGAGTCGCCGGCGGGCAGGGGGAAGATTATGCGGCCGGTCATGTGCTCGCGCTTCTTGTCCAGCAGGTACTCCTCGCCTTTGCGGGGGGTGATCCTGAAGGTGGGGGCCCCGGCCATGGCGGAGATCTCGTCGGCGTACAGGCCGGCCGCGTTCACCAGGAAGCGCGTCTCTATCACGTCCCCGCCGGCCTCCACGTAGAAGCCGCCTTTCTCTATCCGCGTGATGCCGGTGACGCGGCAGGAGGCGCGCAGCTCGGCGCCGTTCCTGACGGCGTTCTCCGCCAGCGCGTAGACGAAGCGGTAGGGGCTGATGATCCCGGCGGAGGGCACCAGCAGCGCGGCCTTCACCTCTGGGCCCAGGTTCGGCTCGTTCTCGTCGAGCCACTTGCGGTCCACCAGGGACATGCCCTTGACGCCCATGGCCTCGCCGTCGCGGCGTATCTCCTCGAGGCGGGGCCGGTCGGCCTCGTCGAAGATCACCACCAGCTGGCCGCACTGCGTGAAGGAAAGCCCCAGGTCCTGCGCCAGCTCCTCGCGCAGCAGGCGGTTGCCCTCGACGCAGAGCCAGCCCTTGAGGGAGGTGGGTGGATTCTGCGTGCCGGCGTGGATGATGCCGCTGTTGGACTTGGAGACGCCGAAGGCCGGCTCGGCCTCCTTCTCGAGGACGAGGAGCCTGAGCCGGTAGCGGGAAAGCTCGCGGGCTATGGCCGCCCCCGTCACCCCCGCGCCAACTATGACCACGTCGTAAGCCATAAGCCTATTCTACAAAATAACACCGCCCGGTCCCCGCCCGCTTGCCTTTTCACGAGTGCTTTAATAGAATGGTCAGAAGCCCGGGGGGGCGCGGGGGATGGAACCCCGAATAATATTACTTCATAAGTCAAGCGGGAAATATATTCCGCATAACGGACAGCTCCCCCGGCGGCCCGAGAATTGGCTACAATAAGTATGGTCCGGGGCTCGCCTCCCGGGGAACCGCGACGAACTTATGAGAAAATCAGCCCTTCCTGTCATTTTCCTGTTAGGCGCCCTGGCGGCGGCCGCCGGAGACGCCGCCGCGGACGATACCAGCGACTTCTGGACCTTCATGGGCGAGGAGGCCGGCAACGTCACGGTGGCCTCGCCTATCCCGGAGAACGTCTTCGACAGCGTCTCCAACGTGACCGTGATAGACCGGGCCGCCATCGAGCAGTACGACTTCGCCTCGGTCTCCGAGGCCCTCCGGACGGTGCCGGGCATGGACGTGACCCGCACGTACCTGATGCACAACGTCCCCACGGCCCGCGGCGCCCTGCAGGAGCATTACGCCAACAAGGTCCTCGTGATGGTGGACAACGTCCCGATGTGGAACGCGGTCACCGGGGAAGGGGACCTGGACCGGGTGGACATAGATTCGGTGGAGCGCATAGAGGTGCTGCTGGGTCCGGCCTCGGTGCTGTACGGCTCCAACGCGCTGACGGGAGCCGTCAACATAGTGCTGCGCAAGGCCAAGACGGAAGGCGCCATCGGCAGGGCCGGGGGCGGCGTCAGCTCGGGGGCCGGCGTCTACGGCGGGGCGCTCCGCGTTTCGCGGGCCGGCGGGTTATACGCCAGGAAGGACGAGGACGGCTCCTACATGATCTCAGCCAATTCCCGGGACGAGGTCCAGCCCTCGATAGCCTTCAGGGACGAGACCGGCGTCCAGCATTCGGTGCGGGAATACCTGGACTCCCGCTCCGCCAGCTTCTCCGCCGCCTACGGCGGCAGCACGCTGCTGATCAACGCCTTCGACAGCGCGCAGAACTACCTGGGCAATTCCATCTCGCTGGCCAGCGGAGAGCTTTTCGCCGAACAGAAGGAAGCCGCAGCCGCGGCCTATTCCTACTCCTTCGCTCCCTCGTGGGGAGACCTAAAGTATACCGCCGCCTACGACTGGCAGCGCCGCAACGTCCCGCGCGACGCCACCGACGACGTCCGCTCCGACATCGTGGGCGCCAGGATGACCAATACGCTGTCCGCCGTTACCCGCCTGGGCGGCGGCTGCTACCTCGAGAGCGGGGCGTCGTACGAGTACCGCTCCGCGCAGCGCTACCTCAACTACGACAGCAACACCGGCATCCCGCTGGACCACAACGGCATGAACGACCGGGGCTCGAAGGAATCCTCCCTTTACGCGCAGCTCGGCGGGGAGTCCGGCGACTGGAAGTTCCTGGCCGGCGGCCGCTACACCCGCAACAGCAAGACCGGGGGCAACCTCTCCTCGCGCGCCTCGCTTATCCGCAGCTTCGGCGACCGGAACAGCCTGAAGGCCATGTTCAGCCAGTCCTTCCGCGCGCCTACCCCGTTCGAGCAGTACTTCCTGACCTCCACCGTGACGGTAGTGGGCAACCCGGACCTGAAGCCCGAGCGCTCCGAGACCTACGAGCTCTCCTACCTGACCTCGTTCGGCCCGCTGTTCCTGCACCTCACGGCTTACCACGAGCATTACCTGGACACCATCTACCGCGACCTTGGGGATTTCACGCGCGACGGCGTCACGTACGTCAACGCCAACCATTACAGGAACGCGCCCGGCTTCGGGGCGGACGGGCTGGAGCTCACCGCGCGCTACGCCGCCCGCGACACCGGGGCTTTCCTCACCTTCTCCCGCGTGCGCGGCACCCGCGGCGACGAGCACCCGATACCGGCCTCGGGCGCGCTCCCGGCCTCCAGCTCCTGGAATTTCAAGTACTCTCCGGACTACACCGCGGCGGGAGGCGTCTCGCGGCAGTTCGGGAGCTTCTTCGCGGCGGGCAGCTTCAACCTGCTTGGCAGGACGCGCACGCTGCGCACCTCGCTGGGCTCGCAGTTCTGGGCCGACCTGAGCGCCGGCTACCGCAGCGGCAACGCGCGCCACACCTTGGCGGTCAGGAACGTGACGGACCGCGAGGTGCAGGTGCCAGAATACGTGCGCTTGCGCGTGGTGGAGACCCTGCCGCTCTATACCGGGCGCAGGCTGGAATACACCTTCGATTACCGGTTCTGACGATGAAGACGGCCATAGCCCTGCTGCTCCTGTTCTGCGTCGCTCCGCCGCGCGCCTCCGCCGCGGAGGGCGACGTGATAGCGGTCATCTCCCATTCCGAAGGGGCGTACGTGGAGGCCTTCTCGGCCTTCCAGGCGGGCTTCGGCGCGGAGGTCCCGCACCTCGACGCATCGAAGCAGCACCCCGACATACCCGGCGGCGTGAAGCAGGCCGTCGCCTTCGGCGCCAGGGCCGCCTCGCTCAAATATCCTCCCGAAGCCGACCTGGTCTACTGCCTGTCCCCGGGCTATTTCCTGCCGGCGCAAAGCAGGACCGGCCATACCGTCAAGATCAGCATGCGCCCGGCCTCGGACATGTTCCTGGCCAAGCTGAAGGCCATCCAGCCCGGCCTGCGCCGCCTTACCGTGCTCTGGGCCAGCGACGGCTACACGCCCCACATGAAGGACCTGCGCGCCGTGGCCCGCGCCTCCGGCATAGACGTCACGCTGCTGCAGGTGCAGCGCCTTTCCCAGCTGCCGGCGCTCTTGCGCAGGGCCCTTCCCGGCATGGACGCCTTCTTCCTGCCGCCCGACCCGCTGCTCGTGACCCCGGATACCCTGCAGATCTTCCGCCAGTTCTCCTGGGGCAACTCGGTGCCCATGTACGCCACCACCCGCGGCCTCGCCCAGGAAGGCGCCGTCGCGGCTATAGGGGTCAGCTTCAAGCAGGCGGGCGCGTCCGCCGCCCAGGCGCTGATGTCGCTGCGGGCCGGGGAGGAGGTGCCCGACATAGTCTATCCGGAAAAAGTGGAGACCACCCTTAACGCCTCCGCGGCCAGGAACTGCGGCATAACCTTCTCGAAGGAGATCCTCGGCCAGGCGGCCTACCTCTTCCCATGAAGCTCTACGCCAAGATCATCCTGCTGCTGCTGGCCCTGATAAGCGTGGCCTTCTGGGCCAACATCCACTTCTCCCGGAAGGCCGTGGCCGCCGCGATGAGCGGGCAGATAGGCGACGCCGCCGAAGGTGCGGCCGCGCACATGTCGGAGGACCTGCGCTCGGCGCTGGTTTCCGGCAGCGAGATGAAGGCCCTGAAGGCCCTGCAGGCCTATATGCAGAGGACCGGCGCCCTTTACTGCGGCCTGCTGGCCCCCGACGGCACCGTCCTCGCCCACACCAACGTGGCCATCACCGGCGCCAGGCTCAACGACCCGCTCTTCCTCCGGGCCAGGGAAACCCGCGCGATGGCCTGGGACCGCATCGTCTTCAACGGCCAGCCCATCCTGGACGCCGTGATACCGGTACAGCCCAAGAACTCCTCCGGGGAGGACCTGATGTTCGTGGGGCTGGAGGGGAACAAGCCCTCTCCCGGCTTCCTGCGCGCCGGCCTGCCCCTTACCCCGGCCAGCAAAGCAGAGGGGCAGATCCAGTACCACCTGCTGCTGATCGGCCTCGCCGTGGCGGTGATCGCCGTGATCCTCGGGGCCTTCTCCGCCCACGTCATCCTGCGCCAGGTGAACCTGCTGGCCGAAGGCATCCGGAAGGTGCGCGGCGGGCATTTCGGCGTCACGGTGCCGGTGGTATCCTCCGACGAGCTTGGCGAGGCCGCGCTGAGCTTCAACAAGCTCTGCCAGGACCTCTCCGACACCACGGTCTCGCGCGACTACCTGGACTCGGTCCTGGAAAGCCTCCCCGACCCGCTGCTGATCACCGACGAGGAGGGCTGGATCATCAAGTCCAACCGCGCCGCCTCCGAGTTCTCCGGCTACGAACTCTCCGGCCCGGAAAAGATAAACATGAAGGATATCCTGGAGCAGCACACCGACGGCGCCGGCGAGCCCTTCGCGCTGCTCTCCTGGAGCGGCCGCATCAGCGAGCTGGACCTCTGGGTCAAGGCCAAGGACGGCCGCCGCCTGCCGGCCATGCTATCGGCCGTCTTCATAGGCTCCGAAGGCCACCGGCAGATAGTCTCTCTGCTCAAGGACACCACGCGCCACCGGGAGGCCGAGGCCCGCATGTCCCAGTACATCAAGGACCTCGCCGCCGTAAACAGCGAGCTGGACGCCTTCGCCCACACCGTCTCGCACGACCTCAAGGAGCCGCTGCGCGGCATAGAGATGTTCTCCGGGATGCTGCTGTCGGACCACGCGGCCCCGCTGGAACCGCAGGCCGCCGACTACCTGGGCCGCATCGCCCGGGCCGCCGGCCGCATGCGCAAATTGATCGACGACCTGCTCAGCTATTCGCGCATCTCGCGCATCCGCAACCCTTACGAGACGGCTTCCACCCGCCAGCTGGCCGGCCAGGCGGTCTCCGAGCTGGCGGCCATGATAGACGAGCGCAAGGCGGAGGTCGCGGTCTCCGATTCCCTGCCCGAGATCTACTGCGACCCGGTAAAGCTCCGCCAGGTCTTCCACAACCTGGTGACCAACGCCATGAAGTACAACGACCGCCCCGCGCCGAAGGTCACGGTCTCCGCGGAGAAGTTCGGCGAGTACTACTGGAAGTTCTCGGTCGCGGACAACGGGATCGGCATCCCCGCGCAGTACTTCGAGGAGATCTTCACCATGTTCAAGCGCCTGCACGCCCGCGGCGAGTACGGCGGCGGCACCGGCGCCGGCCTGGCCATAGTCAGGAAGATCATCGAGGAGCACAACGGCAAGATCTGGGTGGAGTCCGCCGAGGGGGAGGGGAGCACGTTCTTCTTCCTCCTGCCCGAGGACCTGCGCCGCAAGCCATAGGAGAGCCCATGACGAAAGATACGCAACAGTACACCATACTCCTGGTAGAGGACAACGAGGACGACATCCTGATAGCCAAGCGCGCCTTCTCGGAGTTCAGGTTCTTCACGGACCTGGCCGTGGCCCGCGACGGGCACGAGGCGCTGGACATGCTGACCGGGGCCGGCCCCTTCTCTGGCCGCAAGCCGCTGCGCCCGGCCATGATCTTCCTCGACATAACTCTGCCGCTGATGGACGGCATCGCGCTGCTCAAGCGCCTCAAGTCCGACCAGGCCCTGAGGACGATCCCCGTGGTGATGCTCACCACCTCTTCCCGCGCCGAGGACATAGCGCGCAGCTACGAGAGCGGCGCCGCCTCGTACCTGACCAAGCCCGCCTCGCTGGAGGAATTCCTGCAGCTGGCCCGCAGCTTCGAGACCTACTGGATCTCCATCTCCAGGCTGCCCGCGCCCTGACGAGGACCTATGGACAAGAAAAAACCGCTCAAGCTGCCCCCGATAGCCGTGGCCAAATGGCGCGCCATCGCCGACCTGCTGGCCGAGCTGGCCCAAGTCCCGGCCGCGACCGTGAACATCCTCGACGAGGAAGACTCGCTGCGCGTGATAGGCGGCGAGCACGGCGGCGAGCCGGCCGGCCAGCCGGACGCGCGCGTAGACCTGGGGCTGAAGACCTACTGCAGCGCCGTCGTGAACTCCCGGGAGCCGCTCACGGTGCCAGACGCCACGAAGAGCGCCTTCTGGAAGGACAGCGAGGGCGCCAAGGCCGGCTACATCGCCTACGCCGGAGTCCCGATCTTCCGCCCCGACCAGGAGATATTCGGCAGCATCTGCCTGTTCGACAGGAAGCCCAACGAGTTCTCCGCGCCCATCCAGAAGGTGATGAAGGAGTTCGCCGAGATCATCACCGACCACCTGGAGCTGATACAGGCCAACATCAAGCTGGAGGAGTCGCTGAAGGAAGTGCGCACGCTGCAGGGGCTGATACCCATCTGCGCGCAGTGCAAGAAGATCCGCGACGACAAGGGCTTCTGGCAGAAGGTGGAGACCTACCTGGAGGGGCATTCGCAGGCCCGCTTCACGCACGGCCTCTGCGAGGACTGCATGGAGAAGCTCTACGGCCACGAGAAGTGGTTCAAGGACAAGCACCCCGGCCAGGGGAAATGACCACCCTGCTGATCAGAGCTACCCTGATACTCGCCGGCTCCGAGCTGCTGGTTATGGCGCTGCTTTCGCGCGTCGAGCTTTCCAAGCCGCTGGCCGTGGCGCTCGATCCGCTGCTGATGGTGGCCATCGCGATCTGGCCTCTCTATCTCCTGATGCGCAAGGAGCGTCGGCGCCTCGAGAAGCAGGAGGCCCTGGACGCCAAGCTGCACGGCATCGTGGACAACCTCTGGAACGCGTCCATGAACACCCTCTCCCGGGACGCCTTCCTGGCGGCGGTGCTGCGGGAGCTGCTGGACACCTCCGCCATCCCGCTGCAGCGCAAAGGCGCCATCTTCCTGCAAGAGAACGGGGAATTCCGGCTCAAGGCCGAGGTCGGTTTTTCGGAAGCGGAACGGCAGTCCTGCTCCGCCATCCAGTCCGGGCGCTGCCTCTGCGGCGCGGTGATAGAAAGCCGCCGCCCCGTCTATGCTTCCGACGTGGACGACCGCCGTCACGTCCGGACCGGCGGCGGCAGGCCGCACGGCCATTATTGTTTCCCTATCCTGTCGGGGAACGACCTTTTCGGGGTCCTGACCCTGTACCTGGACCCTGGCCACCGGCGCGACCCGGCCGAAGAGCGCTTCATCTCCTCGGTCTGCGCCATCGTGGCCAGGATCGTCGAAGCGAAGCGACTGGAAAGCTCGCTCCGCCAGATGCAGAAAGTGGAGGCGCTGAACCGCTTCGCGGCCGGCATCTCGCACGATTTCAACAACATCCTCTCGGCCATACGCGGCTACTGCGACGTGGCCCTGCGCGGCCTGCCCGGGCCTTCCCAGGCCGCCGGCGATATCCGCGATATCATCTCCGTAGTAGACCGCGGCGCGCTGCTGACCCGCCAGCTGAAGCTCTATTCCCGCCAATGGCCGGAAGAATACTCCGTCGAGGACCTGAACCTGGTAGTAAAGGAGTCGTCGGAGATGATACGGCACCTTTCAGGCGCCGGAATAAAGGTCTCGCTCAAGCCGTACAGCGAACCGCTCCCGGTGCGCTGCAACCGGGGCCAGCTGGAACAGGTGCTGCTCAACCTCGCCTCCAACGCCAGGGACGCGATGCCGGGGGGAGGCGAGTTCCGTTTGGAAACTTCGTGCCGGGAGGTCGGCTTCCCGGGCAAGAAGCGGAGCATGACGGCCGCCGTGATAGCGGCCTCGGACACGGGGTCGGGGATACCCCAGGAGTTAGCCGAAAAGATCTTCGAGCCGTTCTTCACTACCAAGCCGGAAGGCGCCGGGACTGGCCTTGGCCTGGCCATGGCGCACTCCATTATCTCGCAGCACGGCGGCGAGATCACGGTCTCCTCGTCCCAGACCGGCACGCGCTTCGACATCTACCTGCCGCTGCGCGGCGGCTCAGAAGAGCCCGAGGTGCTCGAGAAGGATCTTTAGGCCTATGCCTATCAGGATGAGGCCGCCGGCGGCCTCCATCCTGTGCTCGAAGAAGTGGCCTCCGGCCGAGCCCAGCCGCACGCCGGCCAGCGACATAGCGAAGGTGACCAGGCCTATCACCAGCACCGGGGCTATGATGGACAGCTTCAGCACGGAGAAGGTCAGCCCCACGGCCAGCGCGTCTATGCTGGTGGCCAGCGCCAGCACCGTCAGCGTGCCGGTGTCGAAAGGGCAGGTCTTCGGGCCGCCGCAGTCCTCCTCCTCCTTTATCTCGAAGGATTCATAGAGCATCTTGCCGCCTATAGCGGCCAGCAGGCCGAAGGCCAGCCAGTGGTCCCAGCTGGAGATATATTCCTTCAGGCTCAGGCCCGCGGCCCAGCCCACCACCGGCATCAGGGCCTGGAAGCCCCCGAAGAACAGGCCCATCTTCAGCGCGTGCGGGATGTTCAGGCGCTTCATGGTGGCGCCGCTGGCCACGGCCACGGCGAAGGCGTCCATGGAAAGTCCCAGGGCGATAAGCAGTATCTCTGCCGTTCTCATGGTATAAATTATACAAATTAGCCCTTGCGGCCCAGCCTTGAACGGGCGGGCTTTCTTTTATATATTCTGCCTATGAACCCTTTAGCGCTCATCCGCCAGTTCATCAAAGGCCTCACGGCCCAGACCACCCCCGGCCAGATAGGCGCGGGCATAGCCATCGGCTTCCTGATAGGCCTGCTGCCCAAGGCCACGCTCACCGCCCAGCTGCTCATCGTCGTGATGATGGCCAGCAAGGTCAACATCCCGATGGCCGTCCTCACGGCGCTCGGCGTCAGCCTGCTGAACCCGCTGCTCGACAAGGTCTCCGACCCCATCGGCTACGCGCTGCTCACGGCGCAAGCCCTGAAGCCGCTCTGGACGAAGCTCTACAACACGCCGGTAGTCCCGTGGACGGGCTTCAACAACACCGTGGTGCCCGGCGGCCTCGTGCTCGGCGGCCTGCTGCTGGCCCCCGTCTATATGGCCGGCAAAAAGTTCGGCGTCTATTACAACGAGAAGTTCCGCGACCGCGTGATGAACTCCAAGCTGGTCAAAGGGCTGAAGGCCTCCTTCCTCTTCGACTGGTACTTCAAGGAGGGCGTGTAATATGCGCTGGTCCTACGTAATACCCCGCCTCGTCCTGCTGGTCCTGGTCTGGGCCTTCTCGGTATTCGCCTTCGACCCGCTCCTCAAGTGGGGCCTGGAGAAGGGCATGGAGAAGGGGGTAAAGGCGAAGGCCGATATCTCCTCGCTCCGCACCACGTTCTTCCCGCCGTCGCTTTCCATCAAGGGCCTGACGCTGGCCGACCCGGACAAGGAGTTCTCCAACCTGGCCGAGTTCTCCGAGCTCTCTTTCGCCGCCGAGGGCGCCCCGCTGCTGGAGAAGAAGCTCGTAGTGGACGAAGCCTCCCTGAAGGGACTTAAGCTGGGCACCGCCCGCAGGACCTCCGGCTTCCTGCCGAGGCTCGCCAGGAAAAAGAAGGAGGAGGACTCCGCGCCCAGCCTGGCCTCCAAGGTCAAGGATGAGACCAAGGATATGGCCCTGGACGCCGCGGCCGGCGCCAAGGCCAGCGTGACGGCCGATTACAAGGTTGACCCGGCGGACCTGGAGTCCGTCAAGCTGGCCAAGCAGCTAGAGGAGCAGTACAAGAAGGACAGCGCCGACATCACTGCCCGGTTCTCCGGCGACAAGTACCAGGCCGGCCTGGACGCGCTCAAGGCCCGCTACGAGAAGGCCAAAGGCGAGAAGAACATAGCCAAACAGGCCAAGGACTACGCCGAGATAGCCAAGGACTTAAAGAAGCTCACCGCCCAGGCCGCCGAGGACAAGAAAGCCGCCGCCGAAGCGCTCGCCCGCGCCAAGGACGGCTTCAAGGCGCTGGAAGAGGCCCGCCGCCGCGACCAGGCCGCCGTCATGTCCAAACTGAAGCTGCCGTCCCTGGACTCGAAGTCGCTGGCCAGGATGCTGGCCGGCCCGGCCGCGGCCGAGAAGCTGGACAAGGCCATGCGCTTCATAGAGCTGGCGAAGAAATACATGCCCGCCGGCGCGACAGGCGCGCTCAAGAAAGAAGCCCCGCGCGGCCGCGTGGTGCATTTCCCGAAGGAGCGCGCCTACCCGACCCTGCTGATCAAGAAGCTGCAGCTGACCGGGGAACTGGGCACGGAGGACCCGCTGGACTACAGCGGCACCGTGGAGGGGATAACCACCCAGCCCGCCCTGTACGGCAAGCCCGCCGTGGCCGTGGTGAAGGGCGCCAAGGGGGCCCGCAGGCTGGACTTCAAGGCCGAGGTGGACGGCCGCGGAGAAGCGCTCAAGACCTCCTCGGTGCTTTCCTACAGCGGCATGCCGGTCAAGGAGCTGAAGCTGGGCTCGCCCTCGTCGCTCGAGGTGGACATCACCGGCGGCACGGGGGCCGTCGAGGCCGCGCTGAAGACCGAGGGGGACAACCTCGACGGCAAGGCCTCGGCCAGGCTCTCGGGCGCGAAGTTCAGCCCCCAGGGCGGCAGCATCAAAGGCCCGCTCAAGAGCGCGGTGGAATCCTCTTTCGCCGGCCTCTCGTCCGCGGTCATCGAGGCCGGCATCTCCGGCACGCTCAAGGACCCCAAGTTCGACGTCAGCACCGACCTCGCCAACGCCCTCTCGCGGGCCTTCTCCAGCGCCGTGGGCGCAGAGATAAAGAAGGCGCAGGAAGAGGCGAAGAAGAAGGTGGACGAGGCCGTCAAGCCCTACCAGGACAAGCTCGACAAGCTGGCCGCGGAGAAGCAGGCCGAGGTGGACAGCCGCCTGAAAGAGGCCGGCGACCGCCTGAACGGCCAGGGCGAGAAACTGCTCAAGGACCTCGCCCCCGGCAAGCTGAAGCTGCCGAAGTTCAAGCTGTGACCGGCAGGCTCCCGGTCATCTTCGTCGGGCACGGCTCGCCCATGAACGCCGTGCTCGACAACCCCTTCACGCGCGCGATTAAAACGCTGGGCGCCTCCCTGCCCAGGCCCGAGGCCGTGCTCTGCGTCTCGGCCCACTGGCTCACGGAGGGGGAGCTGCGCGTCAACGGCGCGGAGCCTTTCGAGACCATTTACGACTTCTTTGGCTTCCCCGATGAACTGTACCGGATAACCTACTCGCCGCCGCCGGCCCCCGTGGCCGCCCGCGCTGCGGCTTCGCTGCTGTCTCCGGCCCCGGAGCCCGAGGCCCGCGGCCTGGACCACGGCGCCTGGACGGTCCTGCGCATGATGTACCCCGCCGCCGACGTCCCGGTGTTCCAGCTCAGCGTGGACTACCCGGCGGAGGGGAAATACCATTATGAGCTGGGCCGCCGGCTGGCGCCGCTGCGGGACAAGGGCGTGCTGATACTGGGCAGCGGCAATATAGTCCATAACCTGCGCCTGATGGACCCTGACATGGACGCCGCCCCGTTCTCCTGGAACAGGGACTTCGACCTGCGGGTGAAGGAGTACATAGACTCGGGCCGCAGGGCGGACCTGGCGGACTATCTTAAGCTGCCCGGCGGCAAACTCTCTGTGCCCACTCCGGACCATTACTGGCCCTTCCTGGTAGCCCTGGGAGCGGGACTCGAAGACCAAGCCTCCTACCCCTACGAAGGCTACCACCACGCCTCCCTCTCCATGCGCGCCCTCAAATTCGCCTAAAAAGGAGCCTGCCTCCTTTTAGGCCAAAACACCCAAAAGGAGCCTGCCTCCTTTTTGGGGAAATACTTAAAAAGGTGCCACCCTAATTGGGGGGGGGCGGGCTAGATCAGCTTCTGCTCGGTGATGCCGGTTATGCCGGCGTCTCGGGCGGTGTCGGCCAGGGTAAAATCCTTGGTGAGGATTATCACCTGCCAGCCGGTGGTCTTCTGGAACTCCGCCAGCAGTTTCAGCGCGGCCAGGGTGCGGCCGTGGTCCAGAGTGTAGAAGGGGTCGTCCAGCACTATCAGCGCCGGGTAGAGGGTCCCGCCGGCGCCCTCCCTGGCCTTTTTGGCCATCATCAGGCGCGCCGCCAGCATGAACAGGTCCCTGGCGCCGGAGGAGAGGTACTTCACCGGGCGCGCCTTGCCGCCGGCGTCCTTCATCGCGGCCTCTGCCGCGTCGAAACTGCCGAAGGAGGCCCCGGACTCGGGCAGGGCGCGGGTGAGGATAAAGGTGACCTGCTTGGAAAGCTCCTCGAAAGCCGCGGTGGACTTCTCGGCCAGCCGGCCGAACACCTCGGCCGCCAGCATATAGCCCTGCGCCTGCAGGTCCAGGTCGGCCAGTTCCTCGCGGGCGGCGGCCATGCGCGCCTCTATAGCGTTTATGCGGCCGGGCAGGCCCTCCAGCTTGGCGCCGGCCACAGCGCGGGCCTTCTCTATGCCGGCCTCCACGCCGGAAGCCGCGGCCTCAAGGCCCCTTATCTCCTCGAGCATCGCTCCCTCGCGGGCCTTCAGGCGCTCCAGCTCCGGCTCGTCGGCCTTGGAAGGGTCCACGCCCTTATGGTCCAGCGCTTCCTTCTCCATCAGCAGGCGGTCGCGGATCTGGTCGTCCCCGGAGCACTGGTAGCGGTCCTTGAAGATGCGCACCCGCTCCATGATGTCGCCGGCATGCGCCACCAGCCTGCCGTGTTCGGCCAGCTTAGCCTGGTATTCGTCCTCGGAGGAGCAGCCGCGCTCCTTTAGCCAGCCGGCCGCCCGGGCGGCGGCGCCGGCGGCGTCGGACTTCAGCTCGCTCAGGGTCTTCGCGGCGGCTTTCAGCCCGCCCTCCAGCCCGGCGTACTCGTCGGACTTCGGCTTTATGGAATCGGTAAGGGCGGCGGCGTCGGCCGCTGCCTTGGAGAAGAAGGACCGGGCGGTCTCTATGTCGGCGCGCAGCATCTTCTCTCCGGAGACCGTGGTCCACTCGGCATCCAGCAGGTCCAGGAAGCTCTTGTCCTCGTCCTTGGTATGGCCGGAGAGCTTCTCCTTTATGGACAGCTTCACGCCCACCCAGACGCCGGCGGCGACGATAACCCCGGCGGCGGCGTAGGCGGCATTATTGTGCCCTGACCAGGCCACGAAAGCGGCCAGGGCGGCGGCGGCGGCCCAGATGCCGTAGCGGAGAGGGGGCACAACGTACTGCGTCACCTTTGCAGGAGCGGAAACGTAGGCTTTTATCTTCTCGGCCAGCGCCAGCGCGGTCTCGCGCTGCTTCCTGGCCACCGGCTGCCTGGCCACCAGCGCGTTCAGCGCGGCCTTGACGGCGTCGGCCGCGGCCTTCTTCTCGGCCAGGGCGGCCTCGGCGCCCGCCACGGCGCGGTCGCGCTCGGCCTGCTCTGCCAGCAGGGCCTTGTAGGCCGGCGTCTCGTTCTGGGCGAACTTCACAAGCTTCTGCAGTTCCTCGCGCGTCTCCCTGAGCTCGCGCAGAGCCTTCAAACCCGCCTCGGCAGCCGCGAGCCGGCAGCTCATCGAAAGTTCCTCCATCCGCCCCCGCAGTTCCTTCAGTTCGACGAGCTTCGCGTCCAGCGCGGCGCGCCTGGTCTTCAGCTCGACCTCCAGCCGCTCCACCTCGGCCTCTCCGCCGAAGATGGCGTCCTTTTTGGCCTTGAGCTCCGCCAGCTCCGGCTCCAGCGCCTTGAGCTCCTTGTTAATTTCCTTGATGCGGGACTTCAGGGAACCTTTGCGCGAGCTGTCGGCCTTATCCGTCATGGCCGCCGCGAACTGCGCCGGGTTCAGCCCGGAGTTGAGCAGCCTGGCCTCGGCCGCGCTCTCCCAGGATTTGCCGCCGGTGGCGTTGACGCTGGTCTCGCCCGCGCGCACGGCGAAGATCTCCAGGAACTCGTCGTCGCCCAGCCGCACCGGCTCGAACCCTTCTTCCCAGGCTATCTCGGCCTTGCGCAGCGCGCCGTAGCGCCCGGCCAGCGCCTTCCAGGCGGGCCGGCCCTCGTGGCGCGACTCGGCGCAGACCGCGTCGAACAAAGCGTCGAAAACGGTGGTCTTGCCGGCCTCGTTGGGGCCGGTGATGACGGTGAACGGGCCGAAATGCACGCTCTCCTTGCGGAACTTGCCGTAGTCGGCGAGGTCCAGGCGCTTTATCACGCGGCCTCCCCGGAGCGGGCGGCTATCTCTTCCAGGCCGTACTGCCTGGCCAGCAGCCAGCGGCGGAAGTCCGGGCCCTCTTCGGCCCCGGGCTTTATCTCTTCCATGCGCTCGATGAAGGCCTTGGCCAGGCTGTTGGAGGAAAGACTGGAGGCGGGGATGGTGTCCAGCTCCACCTCGGCGGTGCGGGCCTTGTTGCCCAGGCGCTGGCGCAGGGCGTCCGCGGCCTCCCGGGCCGCGTTCTCGTCCTCCACCACGCCGGTGAGCTTCACGCGCACGTGGTCGCGCCCGCCCAGCGCGTCCTCCACGCGATGCACGGCCGGCAGGGGGGCGGCGCCCTTCAGGTCCACCGGCAATTCGTATTCGCGGTACTGCCCCGCGCTCTTGAGCTCCACGTTATGCGCCACCACCGGCAGGCAGGACAGGTCGGCCGCCACCGCGTTGCGCGGACCGGCCTCGCGCGGGTGCGCCCGCCAGACGCGGGCCGAGCCCGGGTAGCAGACCACGGCCCCGCCCAGCAGTTGCTGGCGGCCGGAATGCACGTGGCCCATCGCGGCGTAGTCTATCTCGAAGCGCCTGAAGAAATCGTCCTCTATCACGCCGGTCTTCGAATCGGCCTCCTCGTCGGGGCCGGTGTAGATGGTGGAGTTCAGCGCGTGCACCAGCGCCACGCGCGTGGCGCCGTTCTGCTTGCGCGGCACCTTCCAGTCGCGGTAGCCGTCGTAGGACTCCGCGTGGGGCACGCAGAGGAACTCCACGCCCTCCAGCTCGAAGAAATCGAAAGGCCCGCGCGCGCAGAAGCGCACCGGGTCCAGGTTGAAGGCGGACAGGTCGGCCGAAGCGCCGCGCGCCTCGTGGTTGCCGGGGATGTAGAGCACGTGACAGCCGTTGCGAACCAGGGGGGCAAAACGCTCGGCCACCTCGCGGCGCAGCGCCTCGAAGTCCGCGTACGAGTCGAACAGGTCCCCCGAGACGGCTATGAACTTCGCGTCCCGCTCCTTGGCGGCGGCGACGATATCCTCCAGCACCGAGTAGCAGTAGTCCTTCTCGTCGCGTTTAATGTGCAGGTCGGCGAAATGCAGCAGCTTGGCCATATGGGTCCTTCCAATTATAGTTAATTAAGCCCGCCATCACGAAAAGTATAGCAGAGCGACCCGTCAAGGGCCTGTCGCGTTGGGAGCGGGCCATTATTTCCTACAATATCCAGACCATGCGAAAACTCCTCGCTCTGCTCCTCCTACTGGCCCCCGCCGCGGCCGGCGCCTCGTCCGTGGCCGTCTACCACACCTCCGACGTGCACGGCTGGTACTTCGCCCGCCCGGCCGCCTGGGACAACGCCAACCGCAGCCGCCTCATAGGCGGCTTCGCGGCCCTCTCGTCCCTGCTGAAGAAGGAAACCACCCCCTATATCCTGCTCGACTCCGGCGACATGTTCCAGGGCACTCCAGAGGGCATACTGACCAGGGGCAGGGCCAGCGCGGAGCTGATGAACAAGCTGGGCTACTCGGCCGCCGTCCCCGGCAACCACGACTACGACTACGGCGAAGGCGTGCTGAAGGCCCTGATCTCCGCCTCCTCCTTTCCTTTCGTCGGCGCCAACCTCTACTACAAGAAGGACGGCCGCCCCGCCGACTACCTCAAGCCCTGGGTCATGGTGGAGAAGGGGGGCAAGAAGATAGCCGTGCTGGGCCTCTTGGGCAGGCACACCGCCACCAGCACCATGCCCAGCGGCGTGAAGCACCTGGATTTCCGCGACGAAGCGGCGGAAGCGGCCAAGTGGCTGCCCGAGATGCAGAAAGAGCGCCCTGACGCCATAGTGGCCATAGCGCACCTCGGCATAGACACAGCGCTCAGCATCAAGAACGTCGACATCTCCACCTGGACGCTGAACCCCGAGGCCCCCAGCACCCTCTACATAGCGCGCGCGGCCCCCGGCCTGGACCTCGTCCTCGGCGGCCACGACCACACCGGCCTCATCAACGGCTATCACGACAAGGCCAGCGGCACCTGGTTCGGCGAGTCCGGCTACGGCCTCTCCTACGTCACCCGCGCCGAGCTCGACTTCGACGACGCCACCGGCAGGCTCACCGGCGCCAGCGTGAAGCTGGTCCCGCTCTGGATAGACCAGACCGGCCAGGACCCCGCCGTGCTAGCCATGGCGGACGGCTACAAGAAGCTGGTGGACGAGAAGATGGGCCGCCCCGTCGGCACCGCCAGGGCCGACCTCTCGCTGACCGGCCCGCTCGATTCCCCCATGGGCGACTGGGCCTGCGACATCACCATCAAGGCCCTGGGCACCCAGCTCGCCTTCCACAATACCCACGGCTTCCGCGCGCCCATCCGCAAAGGCCGGGTGCTGCTGCGCGATATCTACCAGGCCATGCCTTTCGACAACACCATAGTCACCATGACCGTCACCGGCGCGCAGATAGCGCAGCTGCTGCGCGACAACATACACAACGGCCAGAGCGACATGCAGATAGGCGGGCTCGAGGCCGCCTTCCGCCTGGCGCCCGACGGCTCGGCCGCGGACATCCGCCTCTACCGCGGCGGCAAAGAGATAAAGCCCGCCGACACGTTCACCGCGGCCACCAACAGCTACCTGGCCGACGGCGGCGACGGCGGCGCGGTACTCACCGCCGAGAAGAGCAAGTCCGACACTTTGGTCCCCGCGCGCGACATCATGCTGGACGCCTTCAAAAAAGGCCTCGTCAAACCGCCCGCTACCGGCCGGATCAGGCTAATTAAGGGCAATTAAGGGGACGCAATACTTAATTCAGAATTAAGTATTGCGTCCCAGGAATCGCAAGGAGAAAAAATGTACAAGTTCCCGGAAGGCCTGTTCTGCGACGTGCGCGTAGAGAAGGTCCGCTCCACTTTGGTCAGCTACCTGAAGGGGGAACTCCGCGAGATCCGCGAACGCGACACCGCCGGCGCCTTCATCCGCGTCTACGACGGCCGGCGCTGGTATTTCGCCTCCACCACCGCGCTCGACTCCGTACAGGCCGAGCTGGACCGCCTGGCCGCCCTGGCCAAGCCCGACCCCGCCATTAACGACAGCCCCGTGGTCAGGAACCTGCCCGCCGGCCGGATAGAACCCGTCACCGTGGCCGCCAAGGACCTGCGCGCCATACCGCTGGCCGACAAGCACGCCTTCCTGGTCTCCTTCTTCCCGGCCGTCCTGGCCGAGAAGGCCATAACCATGTGGTCCTGCTTCTACTCGGACACCTTCACCCGCAAGGAGCTCTACAATTCCCGGGGCTTCAGCTTCGTCGGAGAGACCCAGCTCTGCGGCGTGCGCTTCAACCTCACCTTCACCGAGAACGGCCGCACCTTCGCCGAGAGCGCCAACCTGGCCGCCCCGGACTTCGACGGCCTCTCTTCCTTCGGCGCCGAGCTCGGCAAACGCATAGCGCTGTCGCTGGACTTCCTGCGCAACTCCGCGCGCGTGAAGCCCGGCAAGTACACCGTGGTGCTCTCGCCGCTGGCCGCCGGCGTGTTCGCGCACGAGTCCTTCGGCCACAAGAGCGAGGCGGACTTCATGCTGGGCGACGAAGCCATGCTGCAGGAATGGGCCCTGGGCAAGCGGCTGGGCCCGGAGTTCCTGCACATCACCGACGACGGCTGCCGCCCCGGCAGCGGCTACGTACCCTACGACGACGAGGGCAACCCCGCCCGCCGCACACCGCTGATAAAGGACGGCAAG
>JAJZOZ010000193.1 GCA_021811405.1 bacterium
CAGGGGCCTGATACAGCTGGGCCTGCTGATGCTGATAGCCACGCCGATAGCGCGCGTGGTCTTCTCCGTCTTCGGCTTCCTCAGGGAAAGGGACTGGCTCTACGTGGCCGTCACCCTCGTAGTCCTCGCGATACTCCTCTATAGTCTTATTAACGGCTGACGGCGGAAAGCCCGCCGCCCGCGCCTATTTCGCGCCTATCAGGCTTATACCCGGCAGGTAGGTCACCAGGGCCAGCATGGCCAGCAGGATCAGCAGGAAGGGGCCTATGGCGCGGTACAGCGTGGGCAGCTTGCGGTGGAAGCGCGAGCTCGCCAGGAAGAGGTTCAGCCCGAGCGGCGGCAGCATGTAGCCGATCTCGAGGTTCAGCAGGAAGATGATTCCCAGGTGCACGGGGTCGATGCCGTACTGCGCGGCCACCGGGACAATGATCGGCACGACGATGATTATCGCCGAGAAGATCTCGATCATGTTTATGACGAGCAGGAAGGCGTTGAGCAGCAGCAGGAAGACCAGCTTGCTGGAGACGTAGGCGTGCAGCCAGGCGAAGATCTTGCCGGGGATCTGCGCGTCTATCAGGTAGTTCGTGAAGCCGAGCGCGGTGCCCAGCACCATGAAGATAGCGCCCACCAGCAGCATGCTCTTCACCGCCACGCGCGGCACGTCGCGCGTTATGTGCAGGTCCTTGTAGATCAGCACCTCGGTGACCAGCACGTAGAAGGCCATCACGGAGGCCGCTTCGCTGGCCGTGAACAGGCCCCGGTAGATGCCGCCTATTATCAGGAAAGGCAGCGGGATCTCCCAGGCGGCCGCCCTGGCCGCCTTGCCGAGCGCGCCCCAGGAGAACGGGATATGCTTCACGCCTGAGCGGCGGGCAGTGAAGAAGGCGTGCGCCGACAGCGCCGCCAGCAGCAGAGCGCCGGGCAGCAGGCCGGCCATGAACAGCTTGTCGATATTGATCTTCGCCACCAGCGCGTAGAGGATAATGGGCAGGCTGGGTGGGAACAGCAGGCCCAGGCTGCCGGTGGTGGTCAGGAGTCCCAGGCAGAACTTCTCGGGGTAGCCCTGCTTGCTGAGCATCGGGTAGAGCAGGCCGCCCAGCGCTATGATGGTGACCCCGGAGGCGCCGGTGAAGGCCGTGAAGAGCGCGGTGGTAAAGAGGGCCACTATGGCCAGCCCGCCAGGCAGCGCGCCGAAGAGCGCCTCGGCCAGGGCCAGCATGCGCTGCGGGGCCTTGCTCTCCGCCAGCAGGTAGCCCGAGAAGGTGAAAAGGGGGATCGCTATCAGCGCCGGCAGGGAGGCCAGGCGCAGCATTTCCACTATCACCGCGGAGGAATCTATGTCCGCTCCGGCGAACAGGAAGATGGACCCGCCGCCTATCAGCGTGAAGACCGGCGCGCCGAGGAAAGCGAGCAGCAGTATCAGCGGGGCTACCAGGATGGCCATCAGAAGGGGCCCTCCAGGTGGTCCTTGGGCCGGAAGATCCCTATCAGCGTGTGCAGCCCGATCATGGCGAAGGCGGCCGGGATTATTATTTCCACCCAGCCGCCCTTCACTGCCAGCCGGTCTATGTAGAAGGCCACCGAGCCGGCGGCGAACTCGTCGCGGATGAACTTCCAGGCCGCGTAGAAAAGAAGCGCCGAGGCGGCCACGGTGAAGACCGAAGCGAATATCTCCAGAGGCCGGCGCAGGCCTTTAGGGGCCAGGTGCACGAAGGCCTCGAGGGCGAAATGGTGCGAGTAGCGGGCCGCCAGCGCCGCCCCCAAAAGGCCGGCCCAGAGCACCATGTGCCTCAGCAGCGGGTCCAGCCAGACTATGCCGGAGTGCAGCAGAAGGCGCAGCAGCACCTGCATGAAGGAGAGCGCGACCATAGCGAAGATCAGGAGGATGACGGCCCCGCGTTCCGCCCGTACCAGGTATTCTTCCGCCTTGTAAAGCGCGCGCATATACCAATTATTCTAAATTCCGTCGGGCTCCGCAAGGCCGCGTACTTGCGGAAGCCGCCCGGGGGGGCTATAATATTGTTTCCTATGGAGAACGCCGAGCCGCTTGACCTGCTGCTGGTCGATGAGGAGGAGGGGACCTTCCTCCGGGAAAGCCCCGATTCCATGGATAACCTGCTCCATATAGCCATCAGGTGGGCCTTCGCGCCGCCCAAGCTCGCCATCCCGCTGCTGTCGGCGCAGTCCAAGGCCGCGGGCCACCGCGTGGCGTCCATCTATTGCCCCACGCTGCCCGGCAAGAGGAAGGCTTTCATCTCTCTGCTCAGGCGCAGGCCGCTGGTGGCCGGCATCACCACGGTGGCCATGTTCAACCCGAAGCAGCTGGCCTACCTAGTGGGCCTGATCCGCTATTTCAGCCCCGACACCCTGGTGGTGCTCGGCGGGCACGGCGCGGACAACTCCGCCGAAATGCGCTCGCTCGGGGACCTCTATATCAGCTTTCACGGCGAGGGCGCGCTGGCGGACGTGGTGGCCGCCGTCAAGGCCGGCACGCCGCCGGAGAAGATCCCCGGCGTCGCCAGGGAAGCGGAGGGGAAGCTGCGCCTGCGCGGCAGCCTCCGCTACGAGGGCATAAAAAAAGTCCTCTACCCGGACTGGAGCGCCACCTCCACCTCCCCGCTGGCCAGGCGCTACGCCATAGAGGCTTCGAGAGGGTGCAATTTCAACTGCAGCTACTGCAGCTTCCCCGGCCGGGCCGGCCAGATCTTCAGGCCGGTGGACGACGTCATAGGCGAGATGCTCCACTCCTGGAAGACAGCCGGCATAAAGCGATTCGAGTTCATGGATTCGGCGCTCACCTCCGACCTCGGGTTCATGGCGGATTTCTGCGCCGGCCTCAGGAAGACCGGCGTGCGTTTCAACTGGAACTGCTTCGGCAGGCCGGACGCCTTCGTCAGGAACCCGGAGCTGGCCGCCGACATGGCGTCAGCCGGCTGCAGGCGGGTGCAGGTGGGGGTGGAGTCGATCCACGACCATATACTCGCGGCGATGCGGCGCGGCATGACCAGGCAGACCGTGGAGAAGGCGCTGGACAGCCTCTTCAAGGCTAAGATAAAGGTCTGGGGCAACTTCATAATAGGCTTTCCCGGCGAGACCGAGGCCACTGTCGACGAGACCGCGGACTTCATAATAAAGCGCCCGTTCCTCTTCACCTCGCTGTGCTCGTTCTGGGCTTCCGAGGACATGATGAAGCTCGCGGCCTCCAGGCCCGAGGAATACGCCCACCTGACCGGGCAGCCCGGCAAGGGCTGGAAGCACGACGGCATGGATTATGACGGTTCCCGCAGGCTGGCCGAACGCGCGGCCCGCCGGATAAACCTGCGCAAGCTCTGGTTCCGGGCCCTGTGGGCCGAGGCCGCCGGCCCCGACCAGCCTTAGCACCCCGCCGTCTCCCGCCGCCGGGCGGCATAGTTGCTATAATATCCGGAAGGACCGGCGGCCAAGGTCCGGACCAGCCTGGAGTCTTCCCTATGCGCATAAACAAAAAGATAGAAGAAGCGATAAACAAGCAGGTGAACGCCGAGCTCTATTCCGCCTACCTTTACCTGGGGATGTCGTCCAAGTGCGCCGAGTTCAACCTGAAGGGCATAGCCCACTGGCTGTACGTGCAGGCCCAGGAGGAGATGACCCACGCCATGAAGTTCTATCGTTTCGTGCTGGACCGCGGCGGCCATCCCGTCATGACCTCGATAGAGGGCGTGCGCACCGACTGGAAGGGCCCTCTGGAGATGTTCGAGGCGGCCTACGAGCACGAGCAGAAGGTCACCGGGCTGATAAACGCCATAGCCGATCTTTCGCTGGCGGAGCGCGACCACGCCACGGCCAGCATGCTGAACTGGTTCATCGACGAGCAGGTGGAGG
>JAJZOZ010000037.1 GCA_021811405.1 bacterium
CCCAGCTGCGGGGTGGTGATGTGGTTCCCGGTCTGGTCGTCATAGGAGATGCCCCTGGTGAGCATCGGGACGCTCTTTATCCAGCCGGCGCCGTGGTTCCAGACTATCAGCATGTACTTCTTGGCGGGATAGTTCTTCTTGGCCCACAGGGCGAAGTCGACCACGCTCTTGTAGTCGCCCATGTCCACCTTGGGCAGCTCCTGCACCACCGGGGAGGTGATCTTGCTGGTGTCGTTGTCCTTCTTCACGAGGTAGCGGCGCACGGTCTTCCAGTCGCCGTCGGAGGAGTCGTAGCCGGCTATGCGGCCTATCTCGGTCACGATGTTGACCTTGTCGGTGGAACCGACCATCTCCATCTCGTTCATGTCCTTGAGCGCGTACCGCTCGAGGTTGTTCTTGCCGTTGACGAAGACCATGATGGTCCACTCTTTCTGGGCGCGGGAGGCCGCGGAGGCATCGGGCGCGGGGACGGAAACTTCCTGGCCGGCGAGCTGGCTCTTCAGGCTGAAAGGCTTGCCGCCGTCGAAATCCACACCGGCCATCGCCAGCTGGGCCGTGAAGGACAGGGCAAGAGCTGCTATCGCGAACTTCTTCATCGACTTCCTCCATTGTTCCCCCGTATAAGGGAACAGGTAATGTTGACTAAACTCAAACCCAAGCCTACAATAATCCCCGCAGGCATGGCAAGCGAAAAGTTTGATGGAGGTCAATATATAAGGAAGGGGGGCCGCAAGGGCCCCGGGAAGGCGTGAAAAAGGGGCCGGCTGTCGCAGAGCCGGCCCCTTTTCTTAAGCCCGATCCGTTCTTACGGCTGGTTGATCCACTGCACGAACTCGTCCCACTGGGAGGCCTTGGCCCAGGCCAGGTCGGCGTAGCCGTCGCCCAGGCTGGAGTTCGGGAAGTAGGCCGCTATGCCCTTGGCCAGTTTATAGTCCTTGGGCTCGCTCCAGTAGCCGCCCTGGCTGGGGCGGGTGCGGTTGGTCAGCACCAGCGTGCCGGTGATGTAGTTCATCAGGGCCTGGCCCTTGGCCTTCACGTCGGCGTTCTGGCTGCCCTCCACCACGCGGCGGGTGAAGTCGTACAGGTCGCGGTTCTCGTCCATCGCGAAGTTGATGGCGGCGTCGCGGGAGCTCTTGGCCAGGGCCTTCTCGCCGGCGGCCATCACGGCCGCGCCGAAAGCGTCGGTCAGAGGGGCCAGCTGGCCCACCGCGGAGGCCTTCACCAGGCTCTGCGTGAAGCCCTGGTTGATAGAATCATAGTGGTCGGCGTAGCCGTTCACGGCCGCGGCGCCTACCTGCTGGGGGGTCATGGTCGGGTTCTTGACCACGGGGCCCAGGAACAGGTCGTAGGTGTAGCCGTCGCCGGGCTCGGTCTCCTCGGAGGCCACTATGTAGTCCACGTTGTCCTTGAACTCGTAATCCACCTCGGCCATCTGCATCAGGCAGGCGTCGGTGCCGATCACGTCCAGCTTGCCGATGGACTTCATGATCAGGCCCATCTGCGGGGTGTTGATGTGGTTGCCGGACTGCTCGTCATACGAAATGCCCTTGGTTATTATCGGCTGCCCGTCCTTGGTCCAGCCGGCGCCGTGGTTCCAGAGGATCAGCATGTACTTCTTGGCGGGATAGGCCTGCTTGGCCCAGTTGACGAAGTCTATCACGCTCTGGTAGTTGCCCATGTCCACGTTGCCCAAGTCCGCGAGGACCTTGGAACCCACCTTGTTGACGTCGGCGTCCTTGGTCATGCGGTAGCGGCGCACGCCCTTCCAGTCGCCGTCGGAGGTGTCGTAACCGTCTATGCGGCCGGCCTCGACCACGATATTGACCTTATCGGTGGAGCCGATCTTCTCCATCTCGTTCATGTCCTTCATCAGGAAGGGCTCCAGGTCGTTCTTGCCGTTGCCGAATACCATTATGGTCCACTCGGCCGGCCCCTTGGGCTCCGTCTTGCCGAAGAGCCAGCTGAAAACGCCCTTGTCCGCGCCGGCGGGAAGAGGGATGTCGCCGGAGACCTGCTTGGAGATGCCTGCGCTGCCGCCGGCGTTGCCGTCGAAATCCACTTGCGCCATCGCCGCCGGCGCCAGCATAGAAACGGCCATAACGGACATCGCGATCTTGCGTATCATGTTTGCCTCCAGACTGCGGATCATGCTGAGTTCCATGCCTATATTCTAGCCCAACCACGGATTTCAACAAGGGACCGGGGGCCCAGGCCGGCGGGGCGAAGAAGGCCCAGGCCTTCCTGGGCCCTTTGGCCCGGCCATAATAAAGGAAAAGGCCGGCTGTCGCCAGCCGGCCCTTCCGCCAGGTCCGTATTCCTGTATTAATTGGCCTGGTACCACTTCACGAACTCGTCCCACTGGGAAGCCCCGGCCCAGGCCAGGTCGTTGTAGTCGCCGTTGAACGAGTAACCCGGCAGGTAGGCGGACATGCCGTGGCTGTTGCCGTTGGCATAGCGGCCGGTGGTGCGGTTGTGCACTATCAGCGTGCCGTCTATGTAGGCCTTCAGCGCCAGCGCCTTCGCCTTCACGCCCGCGTCCTTGGTGGTGGCGGCGTAGCGGTCGAAGAAGTGGGCCATGTCCTTGTTGTCGTAGACCGCGTAGCTCTGCGCGCCGGAGGCGGCGGACTTGACCAGCGCCTTCTCGTTCGCGGCCATGGCGGCCTTCACGAAGTCGTTGACCATACCCACGAAGGTGTCGAGCGCGGAGGTCTTCAACAGGGCCTGCGTGGAGCCCTGGTTCACCTGCTGGTAATGGTCGGCATAGCCGTCAACGGCGGCCAGGCCCACTTCGAGGGGGGTCATGTTGCCCTTGGCCACCACGGGGCCGAGCCACAGGTCGTAGGTGTAGCCGTCGCCCGGCTCGGTCTCCTCGGAACCGACCACGTAGGTCACGTAGTTCTTGATCTCGTAGGTGACCTCCGGCATCTGCATCAGGCAGGCGTCGGAGCCGTACACGTCCACGCCGCCTATGCCCTTGAGGGCCAGGCCCAGCTGCGGGGTGCTGATGTGGTTGCCGGACTCGTCGTCGTAGGAGATGCCCTTGGTGACGTCCTCGCCGCGGCTCTTGTCCCAGCCGGAACCGTGGTTCCAGATTATCAGGGCGTAGTGCTTGGCGGGGTAGTTCTGCTTGGCCCAGTTGCCGAAGTCTATGACGCTCTTATAGTCGCCCATGTCTATGCTGCCGAGGTCGGCCAGCATGGGGGAGGTTATCTTGGAGGTATCGTTATCCTTCTTTACGTAGAAGCGGCGGGTGGTCTTCCAGTCCCCGTCGCCGCTGGAGTAGCCGGCGATGCGGCCCATCTCCACCACGACGTTGACCTTGTCGCTGGAGCCGATCTTCTCCATCTCGTTGACGTCCAGGAGGCCGTAGCTCTCCAGGTTGTTCTTGGCGTTGATGTAGACCATGATGGTCCACTCTTTCTCGGCCTTGGAGGGGGCGACGGCGCTCTCGGAGGCCGGCGCGGGCGCGGTGACGCTGAGGTCAAGCGCGGCTATTTCCTGATTCAGGCTGGTCTTGTTGAGGGTGTCGAAAGAGATCTCGGCTGACACCAGGCTGGAAACTGCGGCTACTATCGCGAAGGCTGCGGCTGCTTTCCTTAACATTACTCCTCCAGTACTGCGCTTGGGTCTGGTCGCTACACGTATAGTTTAGCGTATCATTGATTATAATCAAGGACAAAGGTCCTAGTCAAGTTTCAGTCCTTTGGCCTATTGCTTTTTGGGTCCATAGTCCTATTTACATGTCAAGGCTTCATTGGGAGGCCGCGGCGCGAGAGCGGCAAACGTGATTTGCGCCGCCTTTCCTCCCCCACTGGCCGCGCGGACTGAAGGTCCTATGGCATAGGCCCAGAGACCCGGTGCCGGCCAGACGCCCTTGAGGGCCATTTAACTCCGGCGGCAGGGGCCTTTCGCCTCTATTGGAAGGCCGGAGCAATTCATAGACTATAGGCATACACGGAGGTCAGAATGAAGAAAATAATCCCTTTCCTTTTAGCGCTAGGCATCAGCATCCCGCTCCGAGCGGCCGATAAAGCGGCCCCGCAGCTCCCGCCCATAGACGCCGGCGCCATTCTGGCCCAGATACAGCAGCAGCAGAACCACATACAGCCCCAGCCCATCATCTCTCCGGACATGCAGTTCGCGCTGGAAGCCGCGGCCTCCCTGCGCAAGGACCTGAAGGAGTACGGCGTCAAAGCCAAGGTCAGGCTGGTGAACCTGCCCGGGGGCCGCTACGCCCTCGGCGTCGAGTTCCGGAACCAGGAAGACTACGACCAGGTCTCGGACATGTTCTACCAGGACCCCGGCGACAACCCCAGCTATATGGACCTGAAGGTGGTAGTGAGCATAGCCGAAGCCCGCGTCCCCGAGACCCGGGAAGACCTGAACTGGAAGAACATCCGCCTCGCCGCCCAGGACGGCACGAAGATAGTGATAGACTACGCGCCCCTCTCGCTCGGCGGAGAGACTATCGCCTCGCCCTTCTGGGTCACCGTGGTCAAGCCCGGCATGGGTTTCACCGGCGGGGAAAAGGTCCGCGCCGTGGTCATGACCTACTACGACACCTCCAACATGGCCGCCAACACGCTCTACGAGACGCAGGAGCTGGACCTGAAGCCGGTCTATCCCGGCTCCTACGGCCACGGCCCTGTCACCTTCCAGGCCAAGGGCCAGCGCGTGGAGATACTCCAGAGCCATATCGGCTACGGCTATAACTTCCGCCAGGAGATAGCGGTGGTGGTGGACGGCCGGTGGCTGGCCGACCCGGTCAACGGCACGCACAACTTCAAGTTCAAGCTGGACTGGACCTACCCCTACGCCAACAAGTCGGCCGCCGCCGGCTCCGCGGACAAGAAGATCAAGGTCTGCTGGTTCAAGACCGCGGAGAAGGACAACTGCGTCTACAAGTGCAAGGACGGCTCCACCTTCACCCAGCCCATGCAGCGCCCGAACCCCTGGGACAACGAGCCGGTCATAGCCTGCCCGCAGCTGGTCTTCCCGCTCTAGACCGCAGAGGCCCGCTCGGGAACGGCCGGCCCGCGGGCCGGCCGTTCCATTTCTCCCGCTCCAGGATCGGGCGGGAGCGGCGGCATTGACTCCCCAAAAATAGTTTCATAGAGTACCCCCGGGATATCCGGGGACAGGGTTTTCAAATACCGACGGCCAAATTACGGCGCGGACCGCCCGCGCGCCGCGACAGGGGGGACCATGGAGAACAGGAATTACGCGGAAGAGCTTTACCTGCAGCTGAAGCAGCTGGAGGAACAGATAACCGACTTTGAGCGGGATTGCGCTCGGAGAAACGCCGCGGGGAAAACCGGGCACGCCGGCGCTCCTGACGGCCGGACACCGGCGCCCGCGCTTCAGCAGCAGCGGAGCGGGCCCGAAAGGCTTCGCGACCTCCTGTCGGCCATTAAAGAAGGCCCTGCGACCGATATTCCCGGGACGCTTCTGCGCGAGAACGACCTGCCCGCCCTGAAACAGGAGATAAGTACCGCCAGGCAGTATATCTCCATGCTGCAGGACATCGGGGAAAAGGAGCCGGCTGCGGCGGACGGCCTAAAGACCGACCTGGCCCTCACGGAGCCGGAAGACCGGGCGCACAACCAGCTGGAAACGGAAAGGCAGGAATTCAAAAGCCATTACGACGCCCTGGAACAGGATTTCGAGGGCAGGGAGAAGAAGCTGCTGGACGAGCTCCGGGACCTGGGGGAGCGCGCGACAAAGCAGGAACTGGAGCTCCGCCGCCTGCGCATCGATCTGGAAACCGCGCGGGAAAAAATGGAGGCCGCCGAGTCGAAAGCCTCCTCCATCTCCATGGAGATGCTGGAAATGAACGTCTTCAACAAATCCGCCGCGGCCGCCCTCAATGAAAAGGACCGGGAGATAAGCGACCTGAAACAGGCGCTGAAGGAAGCACGCAGCGGCACAGGCAGCGGCGCGCCGAAGCCCTAGCCGGAAGCGCGGGGAATACAGGACTTGAGCGCCTCTTTCATGGTATTGGCGTGGATGCGCACCGTATCGGCAAACTTCTTCGCATAGCCTCCGGCCAGGACCAGCGCCACCGGTACGCCGCGGCGCCGGCATTCGGAGAAGACGAAGGCGTCCCGCTTCCTTATACCGCCCATGGTCAGCCCGAAGCCGCCCAGCCGGTCGCGCCTGTATACGTCGGCGCCGGCCACGTAGATCGCGAGGTCCGGCCCGCACCCGTCCAGGACGCGCGGCAGCGCCGAGCGCAGGGCGGCCAGGTAAACGGCGTCGCCAGTGCCGGCCTTGAGCTCTATGTCCAGCGAGCTCTTCTCCTTGCGCTCCGGGTAGATGTCCGCCCCGTGCATGGAGAAGGTGAAGACGCGCCGGTCGCGGCGGAAGATGGACGCGGTCCCGTTGCCCTGGTGCGCGTCCAGGTCTATCACCGCGGCGCGCCTTATGCGCCCCCGCTTCAGCAGCTTCAATATGGCGACGGCTATATCGTTTATAAGGCAGAAGCCTTCGCCGTGGTCCCTGAAAGCGTGATGCCCGCCGCCGCCGCAGTTTATCCCCACGCCGCCGGCCAGCGCCAGCTCCGCGGCCAGCACGGTCCCGCCCGTATTGGCGAGATGGCCCCTGACCACGGCGCGGGTGATCTTCATTTCCGCCTTTTCGGAATCAGCCGCCGTGAAGCGGGACCCGAGGCATTTCCGGGTCCAGGCCGGGCCGTGCGCGAGCAGCAGGTCCGCCCTCGATGGCATCGCAGGCTCCGCCACGTCCTTCTTCCGCACGGCGCCCTCGCGCAGCAGCAGCTTCAGGGCCGCCTCGAACTTGTCCGCCCTGAAGACGTGTCCCGGCGTGCGCGCGGTGTATTTCTTCGAGAATACTATCTTCATCAGATCAGCAGCAGGGCCAGCAGGAAAGCCGACACCGCCAGCGCGGCCCCCAGCGCGAGCCGTCCCCCGTGTTCCGGGAAAAAAGCCTTGATATCGTAGACGGGCACGACCGCCGCCAGCGCCGCGCGCTCGTCAAGCCCGGTCTTCGCCAGGACGCGGCCCCACGGGTCTATCACCCCGGAGATGCCGTTGTTCGCGGCCCGCGCCACGGACCTGCGGTTCTCCACGGCCCTGAAGATGTTGACGATGAAATGCTGGTAAGGGGCGGCCGTGTCCAGGTACCACCCGTCGTTGGTGATATTGACGAAGAGGTCCGCGCCGGCGCGGGCATCGTCCGCGAAGAGGTACGGGAAGATGGACTCGTAGCAGATGGCCGCGCCTATATGCAGGCCGGAAAGCCCCATCAGGCCCTGCTCCCTGGCGCCCGGCTCGAACTCGCCCAGCTCGGCCACCGGCTTGACGAAGCCGCCCAGGAAGTCCCTCAGCGGCACGTATTCGCCGAAAGGCACCAGCTGCCGCTTGTCGTAGGAGGCGGTTATCGCGCCGGAGCTGTCCAGCAGGTAGGCCGAGACGTGTTTGCCCTCCCCCTTCGAGACGGAGCCTACCAGGCTGGCGCCCGCCCCGGAACCGGAAGCCGCCTTCTTAAGCCAGGCGGCGCAGGCCGGGTCGTCTATCCAGCAGGGCAGGGCGTTCTCCGGCCAGACGGCCAGCTCCGCGCCTTTGGCCCCGGCCAGCAGGCCGGAGATCCTGGCCTCTATGTTCCCTTCCTCCGACGGGTCCCACTTGGCGTACTGGTCCACCGAGGGCTGCAGCAGCACGGCCTTCACCTCTCTTACGGGCCGCAGCTCCTTAGCCGCGTTCAGAGCGGAACGCCCGTAGACGAACAGCAGCCCGAATACCGCGGCCGCCGGCAGGAAGCGCAGCGCCCTGGCCGCGGGCCTCAGGTCGCGCGCCAGCAGCGCGCCGGCCAGAGAGCCCGTGAAGCAAAGCGCGGCGGAAAGCCCGTAAACGCCGGTGACGGAAGCTATCTGTATCAGCGGTTTGTAGTCCCACTGCGTGTAGCCCAGCATGAACCACGGGAACCAGACCGCCTTGCTGCTGAGCAGCACCTTGCCGTACTCCAGCACGAACCAGCCGGCCGCGAAGAGATAAGGCCAGGCCTTGAGCCCCGCGCGCTTAAGCCAGTAGCCGTAAGCCGAGACCGCCAGGAACTCCAGAGACATCAGCAGCGCCAGCAGCGCCAGCCCCAGCGCCGACGCCAGCGGCCCCACGCCGCCCGCGCGCATGGTGGGATAGATCCAGTACAGTATGCCCAGGTAGGAAAGGAAACCGCAGGCCAGGCCGCCCAGCGCCGCGCTTTTGAAGGTCTGCGACTTCAGCAGGTAGTAGGCCAGCGGCGCCAGCGCCCCCCAAGCCAGCCAGCCTTGGTCGAACTTTGGGTAGCTTAGCACCAGCAGCAGCGAAGTCGCCGCCGGCAATAAGATCCCCGTAACCTTTTTCATTATTTTTCAACTACGGCCTTCCTGCGGGAGAGGGGCAGAAAAACCGTCGCGGAGGCCGAGGCTTGCGTAAGCGACGAGGCCGAGTGACGAGGCGCGCGCACGGTGTGCGCGACGCCGTGTTTTTATGAACCTCTCCCGCAGGGAGGCCTAGGCGTTGGCCCCGTGGCACTTCTTGTACTTCTTGCCCGAGCCGCACGGGCACGGGTCGTTGCGCCCTATCTTCTCGTCTACGAACTTGCCGGACGGCTTCTGCGGTTCCGCCGGCCGGCCGCCGAGGCGCGGCGCGCCCTGCGGGGCCGCCTGCGCCGGAGCGGCCGCCCTGACCGCCGGCTGCGGCACCGGCCGCGGCGGCAGCTGTATGCGGAAGACGTACTCCACCATCTGGTCGCGCACGCGCGCCAGCATGCTCTCGAACAGCGAATAGGACTCCTTCTGGTACTCTATCAGCGGGTCCTTCTGGCCGTAGGCGCGCAGGCCCACGCCCTTCTTCAGGTGGTCCAGCTCGAAGAGGTGGTTCTTCCAGATATGGTCCATGATCTGCAGCAGCAGCACCCGCTGCAGCTCGGCGAAGTTCACGTTGCGCTCGGCGAAATCGGAGAAGCGCTTCTCGTAGGCGGCGTCCACGCGCTTCATCACCTCTTCCTGCAGCGCGGGGCGCGTCATCGCGTGCTGCTCGTCCGCGGTATAGGACAGCTCGAAGCCGGCCGTCTTCTTCAGCCAGACGCTCAGCGCCTCCATGTTCCAGAGCGAGCCGGCCTGGTCCATCGGGGCGTGCTGGTCCAGCTGCTCCTCCACGGCCTCGTGGATCATGCTCTTGATGCGCTCCGGCACGCCCTCTCCGTCGAGCACCGCGTTCCTGAGCTCGTAGACGGCCATGCGCTGCTTGTTCATCACGTTGTCGTAGTCCAGCAGCTGCTTGCGGGCGTCGAAGTTCATGCCTTCCACCCGTTTCTGCGCGCCCTCTATCTGCCGGCTGACGAGGGCGGACTCTATCACCTCGCCCTCCTGCATGCCCAGCTTCTCCATGATCACGGAGATGCGGTCCGAGCCGAAGAGGCGCATCAGCTCGTCCTCGAGCGAGACGTAGAACACCGAGCTGCCCGGGTCGCCCTGGCGGGCGCAGCGGCCGCGCAGCTGGTTGTCGATGCGGCGGCTCTCGTGGCGCTCGGTGCCGAGCACGCACAGGCCGCCCAGCCCCGCGACCTCCTTCTGCAGGCCGTCGTCCGGCGGGGTTCCGCCCAGGATGATGTCCGTGCCGCGGCCGGCCATGTTGGTGGCTATCGTCACCTGGCCCTTGCGGCCGGCCTGCGCCACTATCTGCGCCTCCATCTCGTGGTACTTGGCGTTGAGCACCTGGTGCGGGATGCCCTTCGTGCGCAGCATCGCGGCCAGCTTCTCGGACTTCTCGATGGAGCGGGTGCCGACCAGCAGCGGCTGGCCCTTGCGCCAGCGCTCGTCTATCTCGGAGACTATCGCGCTGTTCTTTTCGCGCTCGGTGCGGTAGATGCGGTCCGGCGAGTCCTTGCGGACCAGCGGCCGGTTCGGCGGGATCTCCACCACGTCCAGCGCGTAGATCTCCCAGAACTCGTCAGACTCCGTCATCGCGGTGCCGGTCATGCCCGAGAGCTTCTTGTAGAGCTTGAAGTAGTTCTGGAACGTGATCGTGGCCAGCGTCTGGTTCTCCTCCTTTATGCGGAGGTTCTCCTTGGCCTCTATGGCCTGGTGCAGGCCGTCCGACCAGCGGCGGCCCGGCATCAGGCGGCCGGTGAACTCGTCGACGATGATGATCTCGCCGTCCTTTACCACGTAGGCCACGTCCTTCTTGAAGAGGTGGTAGGCGCGCAGGCCCTGCGTCAGGTGGTGCGCCCATTCGCTGGAGACGTCGTCGTAGATGTTGCCGACGCCCAGGATCTTCTCGGCCTTGTGCACGCCCTCCTCGGTGAGGGTGGCGGTGTGGCTCTTCTCGTCCACTATGGCGTCGTAGCCCTTGCCCAGGTCCACGCCGTCGCGCTTGGCGTCTATCTCCTCCTTCTCCGTGATGAAGCGCACGTTCAAGAGCGGGATGACCCGGTTGACGATGTAGTACTTGTCGGTGGACTCGTCGGACGGGCCGGAGATGATCAGCGGGGTGCGGGCCTCGTCTATCAGGATGGAGTCGACCTCGTCGATGATCGCGAAGTTGCGGTCGCGCATCACGCGCTCTTCCTTGTCCATCACCATGTTGTCGCGCAGGTAGTCGAAGCCGACCTCGTTGTTGGTGATGTAGGTGATGTCGCGGTTGTACATCTCGCGGCGCTCTTCGTTCTTCATGTCGTGCTGGATGAAGCCGACGGTGAGGCCGAGGAACTCGTGCAGCGGGCCCATCCACTGGCTGTCGCGCTTGGCCAGATAGTCGTTGACGGTGACCACGTGCACGCCCTTGCCGGGCAGCGCGTTCAGGTAGGCCGGCAGCGTGGCCACCAGCGTCTTGCCCTCGCCGGTGCGCATCTCGGCTATCTTGCCCTGGTGCAGCACTATGCCGCCCACCAGCTGCACGTCGTAGTGGCGCATCTTCAGCACGCGGCGGCCGGCCTCGCGCACCACGGCGAAGGCCTCCGGCAGCACGTCGTCCAGGGTCTCGCCGTTGGCGAGGCGGTCCTTGAACTCGGGGGTCTTGGCCTTGAGCTCTTCGTCGGAAAGTTTGGAGATCTCGGGCTCGAGCGCGTTGATGCGGTCTACGATGGGCTGTATCGTCTTCATGGACCGCTCGCTCTTGGAGCCGATGATGGTTTCAACGAGTTTTTTCAGCATATGCCATATTATGCTACTTTTAAACGCGTTTATAAAGCGACGCGCGCCCGCCGAAGCGCCGGGCCTTTGGACCTATGCCGTGGCTGCCCGAAAGGCCCTGCCTGCAAAAATCAGGATATCCTACACTCCGGATATGGCCGTCTGGAACAGGCGCGCGAACGCGCAATTCCCCCCCTACCTGCGGAAACTGATACTTTTCGACAGGATAATATCCTGCATGCTCTGGGTGATCATCGCGCTGCTGGCCGCTGCGCTTTACTTTTCCGTATCCGCTCACGGGGTAAGCATCTGGTCCTGCGCGGGCATGATCCTTCTTGGCCTTTGCCTGGCCGTAAACATCTGACACCCGGACCGCAGATCCGGGCCGCCGCTTCGAAGCCGCGCCGCGGCTTTTTATATAATCTTTGACCTGGATGGATTCCGCCGAAGAGCTGACCAAATGCCCCTATTGCGGGGCGGCCAACCCGCTGGACAGCGAGTTCTGCGGCGCCTGCTTCAAGAACCTGCATATCCCCGGAGAGGTCCGGGCCGAGGCCAAGGCCAGGAAGATCCTGACGGCCGCGGCCGCCGGCGTACCGCTTGCCGGGGAGGCCCCTCCGGCGGCCCGCCTCTGGGGCCGCGCCGCGCTGATAGCCGGCCTCTTCCTCTTCTATACGCGCTGGCTGGCGAAAGAGAATTACTTTTCCTTCCTGGACTACTTCAACCTGGCCTTCCACGAGGCGGGGCACATCTTCCTCGGCTTCTTCGGCCGCTTCGTGATGATGGCCGGCGGCACCATCTTCCAGCTGCTGATACCGGCGGTCTGCCTGTTCCAGCTGAAGCGCCGCGGCGCCAACCTGGGCTGGCAGCTCTGCCTCTTCTGGCTGGGCGAGAGCCTGCTGAACGTCAGCATCTACGCCGGGGACGCCATAAAGCAGGCCCTGCCGCTGGTAGGAGGGGGCGAGCACGACTGGACCTACCTGCTGACCGAACTGCATTTGATAGCCCACCCGGCCGGGGTCTCCCGCTTCATCTTCCTGCTCGGTACCGGCGTGATATTCCGGAGTTTCTGGCTGATAGGCAAGGACGCGCTCGCCCGCGAGCCGGTGGAGCTGGGAGATTTCAAACTGATATGAACAGACTGGCGACATTCGCCCTCCTCCTCGCCCTCCCGGCGGCCGCCGCCGCGCAGGGCTTGGGACTGGCCGACGGCAGCGAAAAAGGCGCCGGGCAGGGGCGCTTCAGGCTGTCGGCGGTGACCGGCTATTCCGAAGCGGAAGGCCTCGACCACCGCTCGGCCGGGCTTTCCGCAGGGGTCCCGCTCGGCAAGGGGACCTCCATCGACGCCTCTTTCGCCGCCCACCGCATCAGGCGGGACGGCTGGCTGCCGGGGCATCTTTACGCCGCCGGCGCCGGGTTCAGCGCCAGGCGCGGGAAATACATGTTCATGGCCGGGCTGAAGTCCGCCTCGGACAGGCCTTTCTATTCCATCCACGAGACGGACGTCTCGCTGAACGCCTCGAAGGTTATCAGCCGGAAGGGTCCGCACTCTTTCTCCTTCGGCCTGGCTTATTCCTCCCGTCGCAGCTTCGCCAGGCACATACCGTTCCCCTATTTCCTGTACGCCTACGATTCGGAGAAGCTTTCTTTCCACCTGCCCTTCCTGGTCTCCTGGAGACCGTCGGCGGATTATGAGCTCTCGGCCGCCTGGTTCCCGCCCAAGTACTGCCGGTTATCCGTGCGCAGGAAGGTATCCGACGCGCTTTCTTTCAAGGCCGAGTACGCCCTCGGGGCACTGCAGTTCGACATAGCCGGCAGGCCGGACAAGGAGTATTCGGTCTTCATAGAGCAGTCCAGCGCCGGGCTCTGGACCTATTACAAGGCCTCGCCGGACTACACCTTCTCCCTGTGGACCGGCTGGGAGCTGCCCGGGAAGTACTATACCGGCAGGACCTATGACGACCACCATGCCCAGAACGGCATACACCCCTCCCCCGCCTTCAGCCTGGGCGTTGCCCGGCTTTTCTGACCGCCGGCCGGCTGCCCTAAAGTCCCGGAAAATATAAGGAACTTGGGCCCTTCCGGCCGGAGCGCCGCGCCGCTACAATATATACATGTTCAAATTTCTCCTGCCCCTGTTGCTGGCCGCCGCGCCGTCCTTCGCTTCCCCTTCCGAATTCCCCCTGGCCTCTATTGGGGCGGCCGGTTTGCTTATAGCGCCATCCGCCGTAGAAGTACCGCTTCCGGCCCCGGCTGCGGACAAGGCCTCCTATATACAGCTGGTCTCTTCAGTGAAGCTCAAAATGGACAAGGATAAGGGCGAGCTGACCATCGGCTTTCCCAAAGCCGCGTTCGGTGACCCGGAGCCAGAGGACAAGTCCTATCTCTTCGTACGCCTGACGCGCGGCCTGCCGGCGCCGGCGCTGTCCTGGGCCACCGTGCTCTGCTCCGGCGGCCATTACCTCGGCTACAAGGGCTCCAACATCAATTTCCCGGAAAAGAGCGGTTCCTTCTCCATAAACGAGACGCTGGCGCTGGGGACCTACCCGAAACAGCTCATTGCCCGCACACACCCCTGGCTTACCGAAGGCCTGCAGTCGACGGACGAGGTCTGCTCGCCCGCCTTCCTCGAGAAGATGAAGGATTCCCGCGCCGAGACCCTGCCCCAGAAGCTCGGAGATTTCAGCTTCGACTACAACGCGCGCAAGAACACTCTCAAGGTAAAGTGGTAAGCCTCATATTGGTATAATTTCAGGGCCGGGGCGGGCGCTCCGGCCTTTATCATGTCCGAAACCGCCAGCCTGCGCGATACCCTCTACAAGAAGCTGGTCGGGGAACACCCCGGCAGCGGCGCGCAGGAATTCATAAAGCACCTCGGGGTCATAGGCTTCAGTTTCGCGGCGGCCAAAGTGATCTCGGGCGTGGTCGCCATCGCCGCCGGCCGCCTCCTGGGGCCCGAGGAATACGGCCGTATCAACGTGATGGCCTCCGCCGGCGCCGCGATAGCCCCGTTCATGCTGGCCGGACTGCAGTATTCCGTAGTGCGCTACGGCGTGAAGCCCGAAACAAGGGCCCGCGTCTTCGGCTCGGCGCTGGCGGCCGCGGCCTCGCTGACCGTCCTCGTGGCCGGGCTGGCGCTGCTCTTCCGCGGCGCGCTCGCCGACATCTTCCATATAGACCGCGGCATGCTGTATTTCTCCCTGGGCTACGCCGCGGCCACGGCCGCTTTTCTGCTGACCTCGGGCATGCAGCAGGCGCTGTCGCGCTTCTCACGCAGGGGCATGGGCGAGATCGCCTTCAGCCTGACGCTCGCCGGGGTCTTCGGCCTGGGCCTGCTCTACCTGGGCCGCGTCTACGAGGTGATGGCCTGGGCCTACATCGCAGCTTTCGGAGGCACGGCCTTTTTCTGGCTGTACCGCACGCTGAAGGAAGTAAAGCCGGCCGGCTTCAGCGGCGAGGCTTTCTCGAGCATGTCGGAATACGGCTTTTACAATTTCGGGGCGAGTCTCGGCGGGGTGCTGCTGCTCAACGTGCAGGGGCTGGTAGTGAACGCCGCGTTGACCCCGGCGGAGACCGGCGTCTACGCAGCCTATTACACCGCCGCCATAAACATAGGCGGCTACCTGGCCTATGCCCTGGCGACCGTGCTTTTCCCGAAAGCCTCGGCCGCGCCCGACAGGAGGCGGCTATGGGACCTGGCCGTGCGGGGCTGGCTGCGGGCCGGCCCCGCAGTGATACTGATCTTCGTGCTGGTGCAGTGCGCGGTGCTGTCGCTGATGGGCCGGCACCAGTACGGCCTGGACCCGCTGCTGATAGCCCTCTTCTCCGTAGCCGGTTCGCTCACATTGCTCTGGACGACGCTCGGCAACATTATTCTGGCTGAGGGCGTGAACGCGTCCAGAATGCAGCTTTTTCTGTCGCTGGGCGCGGGCCTCCTCAATTTCCTGGCCTGCGTGGCGCTCGTACCCGCGCTGGGGGTCAAAGGCGTCCCGATCGCTTTCATCATAGCCTACTCCGCCATGATAGGCGGACTTTGGCTGGTAAAAGATTCCTATCTGCCACCCAAAGCGGACAAGACTAACGGAGCCCCACTACCATGATCGGAAAACTGCGAGACCGCATCGTTCACAAATTCAAATCTCTCCTGGGCGTATACCAGGTCCGCGACGAGATCAGGCGCCTTTCCGAGATCTCCATCCAGTCCCTGCTGGCCAACGAGCTCAACAACAACCCCAGGTACCAGGACAAGAAACGCCTCAACCGCTATGAATTCCAGGTCAACTCGCAGGGCGGCGAGGACGGCATCATCCAGGAGATATTCCGCCGGATCGGTACCACGAACAAGGTCTTCGTGGAATTCGGGGCCGGCAACGGGCTGGAGAACAACACAGCCTACCTCCTGCTGAACAAGTGGAAAGGCTATTGGATGGAGTGCAGCGAAGAGCATTCCCGCGCCATCGAAACTAACCTTAAGCCGCTTATCGACACGAAAGAGCTCGCTTTCAAGCGCACCCTTATCAATGCAGAGAACATTGAGGGGTTATTCGCCGAGCTGGAAGTCCCAAAAGAGTTCGACTTCATGTGCGTCGACATCGACGGCAACGATTACTGGGTATGGAAGGCTATCCAGAACTATAAGCCGCGCGCAGTCTCCATTGAATACAACGCTTTCATGGGCCCGCAGGCTGAATGGACGATCAAGTACGACCCTGACTTCGCGAAGGACAACGACCGCTATTGGGGCGTAAGCCTGAAGCTGCTGGAGCGGTTAGGCAGGGAAAAGGGTTATGCGCTGGTAGGTTGCAGTTATACCGGCGTCAACGCCTTCTTCGTACGCGAGGACCTGGCCAAGGACAAATTCCTCGAGCCCTACACGGCGGAGAATCATTTCGAGCCGCAGAAGGCCTATACCATCCGCAACGTGAATTATCCGAAGTCTTTCAAGGAACTGGCGAAGCCCGGGGTTTAGGTCAGCGCGCCGCCACGGTCATGTTCCAGTCGGCCGGCGTGATCTTCCTGCCGGTCTCCAGGAACGGGTAAATGTCGACCTTCCGGAAGCCGGCCTCTTTCAGGAAATAAGCTATCTCCTGCGGGAAGAAGAACCGCATTTCGTGCGATTCGCGGTTCTCGCTGACGCGGTCCTTCCTGACGCGCCAGACGCGGAAATTCACCTTAACGGTCTGCTTGAAAGCGTCGAGCTCCGGCGTGGTATAGCGTATTATCCTCTCGCCGCGGTCGCCGGTGACTTCCTTTATCTTGGTGGCAGGCGGGCAGGCCAGCACGCCGGGGCCGTACCAGCAGTCGAAGATGAACACGCCGCCCGGAGCGAGGGACTCCTTCGCCAGCCTGCAGACGGCGGCCAGGTCGTCGTTCGTGAGCTGGTAGCCCATCACGGCGAACATGCAGATGACGGCGTCGAACTTGCCCGGCGAAGCCAGCTTCGTCAGGTCTCCCTGGATGAAGCGCAGCTTTACGCCGGTGGCGCGGGCCTTCCTGGCCGCGGCGGCGAGCATGCCGGGCGAGCGGTCCACGCCGGTCACGGCGTAGCCCTTCTTCGCCAGCGGTACCGCGTGGCTGCCGGTGCCGCAGCCGAGGTCGAGCAGCGACTTCGGCTTCAGGCCGTATTTTTTAAAGAGCTTTTCCAGATAGGCGCATTCGCCGGCGTAATCCTTGTCGGCGTACATCGTGTCGTAGACCGAGGAGTATTCCTTATCGAAGACCATGCAGCACCTCTTTGAGCGCCAGGGCGGCGGCTTTTACCTGCGCCCCGGTCAGCGTCAGGCCCGACGGCAGGTAGAAGCCGTAATCGTAGAGCTCCTCACTGACCGGCAGGCTCTGCTTTTTGAACCACTTGTAGGCCTTGAAGGCCGGCTGCAGGTGCATCGGGTAGAAGAACGGCCTGGTTTGCACGCCTTTGGCGCCCATGGCCTTCATTACTTCGGCGGCCTTCACGCCGCGCTCCCTGTTCAGCAGCACGCCGTACATCCAGTAAGTGTTCTTCGCCCACTTCTTCTGCACCGGCAGCGTCAGCAGGCCTTCTTTCTCGAGCGGTTTGAGCAGCTTCGTGTAGAGCGCGGCCACCTCTATCTTACGCTTCACGCGGGCCTTCACGGTCTCCAGCTGGCCCAGGCCTATGGCCGCCTGCACGTTGGTCATGCGGAAATTGTGGCCCAGCTCGTAGTGCACGAAGCGCGCGCCCCTGGCGTGCGAGAGGTTGCGCAGGTCGCGCATCTTCTCGGCGAGCGCGTCGCTGTTGGTCAGGCACATGCCGCCTTCTCCGGTGGTTATTACCTTGTTGGCGTAGAAGCTGGCGCACGAAACGTCGCCCAGGCTTCCGCAGAGTCTGCCCTTGTATTCGGAGCCGATAGCCTCGGCAAAATCCTCTATCAGCAGCAGCTTGTGCTTCCTCGCCAGCGCGCGCATGGCGCCCATGTCGGCCGGGTGGCCGTAGATATGCACGGCCATGATGGCCTTCGTGCGTTTAGTGATGGCTTTCGCCACCTGCTTTACGTCGGCGTTGAAGGTATCGCGCTCCGAGTCCACGAACACCGGCACCAGGCCGTTGTAGACGCAGGCCAGCGCGCACGAGACTATCGTGAAGGAAGGCATGATGACCTCGCTGCCGGCAGGCAGGTCGAGCGCGCGCAGCGCCAGGATCAGCGCGCTGGTGCCGTTGTTCACCGCCACGCCGTGCTTCACTCCGACGTAGGCGGCGAAGCCCTTTTCGAAAGCCTTCAGGTACTCGCCCTCGGAGGAGATCCAGCCCGTCTTCAGGGCGTCGGAAACGTATTTCAGCTCTTTTTTGCCGACCAGCGGCTCGTTGACCGGTATGAAGCTCATTTCACGCCCTCGAACCTTTCCTTGTCTTCCATCCCGTTGTACGGCCCCTGCTTCACCTCTATCATCACGGTGTCCTCCAGGATCTTGAAGCCGTGCCCGCCGCTGCCGCAGAGCAGTATCACGTCGCCGCGCCGCACTTCCTCGGAGAACACGTACTTCTTGTCCTTGTCGTAGAAATCCACCTTCACCAGCCCCTTCTTGATGAACAGCGTCTCCTGGGTGTAGAGGATCTCGCGCTTGTTCATCTTGTGCCGGTGCGGGGGTATCGCGCCGCCGGCCTTGTGCGGCAGGAAGCCCAGCTGCTGTGAGAAAGTGTCCGGCGTGACGAAGCTGATCGCCTGCCCTGGGTAATCGTCGCGCAGGATGACGGCGTAGAGTTCGCCGTCGTGGTAGAAATATTCGAGTCCCTTGGTCTTCTCTTCTTTTATCATGGCAGGCCCCTTCTTATATCGTTCAAGAATATGATTTTATATAGGCGAAGTCAAAGCGGCCATCCTTGCGCCCGCGGCCGGCTATTTTGTTCAATTCAGGCTTATGAAAGTAGCCGTCGTCTGCTACGAGGACCCCGAGCTCTGGATCTTCGGCAAGTTCGCCAAGAAGCTGATCGCCGAGGTCTCGAAGGCCGGGGTGGACTGCGCCCTGGTCCGGGAGCCGGACCCTTCGGCCGACGTCAACCACCACATCAGCTACATCAACTACCGCGGCGGCGCCGGCGTAGACACGCTGATGATCACCCACGTGGACACGCTGCACAAGTTCCAGATGCTGAAAGGCCAGCTGGAGACGGCGCGCATGGGGATCTGCATGTCCCGCGAGACCCAGCGCAAGCTGGTCTCGGCCGGGCTCCCGCACGACCGGCTCTGCTACGTGAACCCGGCCCAGGACGGCGTGATAAAGCCCCGCCCGCTCGTGCTGGGCATCACCTCCAAGGTGCACGCCGACGGCCGCAAGGGCGAGGACGCCGTGGCCGCCTTCTGCGCCAAGGCCTCCCCGGCCGATTTCCGCTTCGTCATCATGGGCGCCGGCTGGGAGCCAACGATAGAAAAGATGCGCGCCCTCGGCTTCGCCGTGGACTATTACGCCGCTTTCGATTACGGCAAGTACGTGGAGATAGTGCCCACCTTCGACTACTACCTCTACATCTCGCACGACGAGGGCTCGATGGGCTTCGTCGACGCCCTCAGCGCGGGCGTAAAGACCGTGGTCACGCCGCAGGGCTACCACCTGGACGCCCCCGGCGGCATCACCCACCCGGTCAACGACGGCGCCGACCTCGAAAGGACGCTGCTGGCCATCGCCGCGGAGCGCCGGGCGCGCGTGGACTCAGTGGCCGGCTGGACCTGGGGGAACTACGCCCGCAAGCACATAGACCTGTGGCGCTCGCTCCTGGAAGGGCCTTCCGCCCCGCGCCTGCCGGGGGAGCCTTATCCCGACGGCGTCGCCTCCGTCTATACCGCCGAGAACGCCCCGGCTTTCAGCGCCGCCGAGAACGCGGCCTACAAGGCAGGGCTGCTGAAGAACTCCTCGCGCACTTTCTACAGCTACTTCCCGGAAGGCAAGGTCACCCTGCCCATCCTCTGGGACAAGTTCAAGAAACTTTTGAAGAAGATAGCGGGCTAACCGCCGCGGGTGCGGCGCAGGCCCTCGTAGAGGGCCACCCCGGCCGAAGTGGAAAGGTTCAGCGACCTAACCCTGTCCGACCACATGGGTATCCTGAAAAGCCTGTCGGCGTACTTCTCGTACATCCAGTCCGGGAAGCCGGCCGTTTCGGCGCCTAGTATCAGGCAGGAATCCTCGCGGTACGGCGCTTCCCAGTAACTCTTCTCCCCCCTAGTGGAGAAAAAGATAAGCGACGGGTCCGGCGGCAGCGAGGCGACGAACTCCTCGAAGGTCTTGAACACGGAGTATTTCAGGAACTGCCAGTAGTCCAGCCCCGAGCGCCTTATCTCCTTGTCGCTCAGGTTGAAACCCATCTTGCCGACGAACACCAGCTCCGTGCCGGTAGCCACGCAGGTGCGCCCGATATTGCCCGCGTTCCACGGAATGTCAGGATTAATAAGTACGATCTTCATAAAGCTAAGTCTATCCGGAACTGGCGGCACGGCGCGAGCGATTTTAGGGCGCAGGGCCCGTGCGGCCGGAGCGGACGGCCTATCATTGAGGCCGCGGCAAAGAATGTTTGAGCGAGGCACTGCGTGCCGAGCGAGTTCTTTGCCGGCGAAGGCCCAAGGGCCCTCTTCCCCGGCGCCCGTCCATGAGCGAGTGCCGTGCCGCCAGTTCCGGCCTCATTAAATTTTGAAATCGTCGGCGTACTGCCGGTGCCAGAGCTCCAGCATCAGCAGCGCCCACAGCTTGTACCCGTGGTCCCGCGTGCCGCGCTGGTGCTCGTCCCACAACCTGAACAGCGCCTCCGGCCTGAAGTAGCCGCGGCCCAGCGCCTTCTTCGACAGGCAGGCCCCCGCCCAGTAGTCCTTCAGCTCGCCGCGGAACCAGATGCCCAGCGGTATCCCGAAGCCCATCTTGCCCCGGCGGTAGATCTCCGGGGGCAGCATGTCCCTGAAAGTCTCCTTCAGTATCCATTTCGTCCCGCCGAAGCCCTTCAGCTTCAGGTTCCCCGGCAGGCGGAAAGCGAACTCCAGCACCTTGTGGTCCAGGAAAGGCGAGCGCGTCTCCAGCGAATTGGCCATCGACGCTATGTCCATCTTCGTCATCAGGCATTCCGGCAGGTAGGAGCGCAGGTCCGTGTACGACATCCGGTTCAGCAGGTCGTCGTGCGGGTTCAGCGCGAACAGGCCGGAGATATAGCGCTCGGCATAGCCCCTGTCCGCGCCCAGCGCGTTGGCGAAGGCCGGCGAGTAGAGCCCGTCGGTCTCCCCCGGGCCGAAGAACGACACCGTGGACAGGTAGCGCTTCTCCAGCGTCTCCATCGCGGAGAGCTTCAGGAACTTCTCCAGCCGCCAGAAGAAATTGAAAGGCGCCGTCTTCGGGAAGCCGGAGATGGCCCCCAGCGCCGCCAGCTTGGTCCAGCGCGGCAGACCGGCTACGACGCTCTCGGCCTTCATTCCCACGTAGCGCAGGTAACCGCCGAAGGCCTCGTCGCCGCCGTCGCCGTTCAGCGCCACGGTCACGGCCTTGCGCGTCTCGCGCGAGACGAAATAGGACGGCAGCGCGCTGGAATCCGCGTACGGCTCGCCGTAATGCCAGGCCAGTTTCTCCAGCACGTCGGCCATCTTGGCCTCCACCGTGAACTCGGTATGCTTCGTGCCGTACATCTCCGCCACCTGCCTGGCGTAGCCCAGCTCGGAGAATTTCTCCTCCTTGAAGCCTATCGCGAAGGTCTTGACCGGCGTGGAGGAGTGCTTCGCCATCAGCGCGGTCACGACCGAAGAATCTATGCCGCCGGACAGGAACGCTCCCAGCGGAACCTCGGACATCAGGCGTATCTTCACCGCCTCGGACAGCTCGGCCTTCAGCCGCTCCTTCAGCTCCGGCAGCGGCACGTGGCCCAGCTTCTCCTCGCCCACCGGCAGGTCCCAGTATTTCTCGGTGGCCAGCCTGCCGTCCTGGAAAACCAGCGTCGAGGCCGGCTCCAGCTTCTTCACGCCCTTGAAGATGGAAAGCGG
>JAJZOZ010000194.1 GCA_021811405.1 bacterium
TCCTCTATCTCCGGCTCGCGCGCGCAGTTCTCCAGCACCGTGGTCCCCTCTATCAGCGCGGCGCACATCATCAGGTTCTCGGTGGCGCCCACGCTGGGGAAGCGGAACTTCACGCGGCCGGCCTTGAGCTTCTTCGCGCTCAGTATCACGTCGCCCTTCTCGTAGGTTATCTGCGCGCCCAGCTTCTTAAAGCCCTCGAGGTGTATGTCTATCGGCCGCATGCCTATGGAACAGCCGCCCGGCATGGAGAAGCGCGCGGTCCTGTAGCGGGCCAGCAGCGGGCCGGCGGCCAGCACCGAGGCGCGCATCTTGCGCACCAGGTCGTACGGCGCGTGGTGCTTGAGCGGGCCGTGCTCCTCGGCGACGAAACTGCCGTAGCCGTAGAAGCAGTTCTTGCCGAGGTAGTTCAGCAGCTCGAACGTGGACTTTATGTCCATCAGCTCTGGCACGTTCTTCACCTCGGATTTCTCCTTCGTCAGCAGCGTGGCGAACAGGATCGGCAGGGCCGCGTTCTTCGAGCCGCTTATCGTGGTCTGGCCGGAAAGCGGCTTCCCGCCGCGTATGATGAAATTGTCCATGGTCTATTTTTTCCTCGCGAAAACGAAACGCTCCACCCCCCGCAGGTCGCGGAAGGTCCTCTTATCCTTCCAGGCGTCCTGCGGCAGGGAGGCCAGCACTTTCCCGGCCTGGTCCTCTCCCAGCTCGAGCAGCAGCGCGCCGCCCTTCTTAAGGCGCGAAGGCGACAGCCGCAGCAGCATACGCACCACGTCCAGCCCGTCCCCTCCGCCGTCCAGCGCGACGCGCGGCTCGCTGAGCACCTCCGGCGCCAGGCCCGGGATGACCCGCGTGGGGATATACGGCGGGTTGGAGACTATGACGTCGAAACGCCCCCTCACCGCGGAAAGAGACTCGCCCCTGACGAAGCGCACCCTGGCGGCCAGCCCCAGCGTCAGCGCGTTCTCCCGCGCGCAGCGCACGGCCCGGGCGGATTTCTCCACCCCGGCGACCCCGAGCGCCGGGAACTCCGAGGCCAGCCACAGACCTATGGCGCCCGAGCCGGAACCGTAGTCGAGCGCGGAGAGAGCCCCTTTCCGGCCGCGCAGGAAATCCGCTGCCAGCCCGGCCAGCTCCTCCGTCTCCGGGCGCGGCACCAGCACGCGCTTGTCCACCTTTATCTTCAGCCCTCTGAAATCCTGCCAACCGAGTATATAGGCGAGCGGGAGGCCCTGTTCCTTTAGCAGGAGGCCTTTCTCGAATTTCTCGCGCGCCGCGGGAGGCACCGGAGTGTCCGGCTCGGCCAGCAGGCGCAGACGCTCCACGCCCACGGCGTCGGCCAGCAGCCACTGGGCGTTCAGGCCCGGCTCGTCCACGCCGGCGGCGGCCAGGCGGGCCGAGGCTTCAGTCAGTATCCGTCCCGCCGTCATTCTTCCTTTCTTTGCCAATATTGAGCTTGATCTCTTCCAGCATACCGCGGATATTGCCCTCCATGATCTCCGGCATGTTGTGCCAGGAGAGCTGCACGCGGTGGTCGGTGACGCGGTTCTGCGGGAAATTGTAGGTGCGTATCTTCTCGGAGCGGTCTCCGGTGCCGACCTGGGCCTTGCGGGCGCCGGCGGAGGTCCTGGCCTGGTTCTCCTCGTTTATCTGCGCGAGCTTGGCGACAAGAAGGGCCATGGCCTTCATGCGGTTCTGCCCCTGCGAGCGTTCCTCCTGGCACTGGGTGACTATGCCGGTAGGGATATGGGTGATGCGGACGGCCGTCTCCACCTTGTTGACGTTCTGGCCGCCGGCGCCGCCGGAGCGGTAGGTGTCCATCTTAAGGTCGGCCGGGTTTATCTTGACCTCGACCTCGTCCACCTCCTTCATTATTGCCACCGTGACGGTGGAGGTGTGGACGCGGCCGGAAGCCTCGGTCTGCGGTACGCGCTGGACGCGGTGCACGCCGCCCTCGTACTTGAACCAGGCATAGGCGTCCTGGCCGGAGATGTAGAGCACCGCGCCCTTGACGCCCTTCAGGCCGGTGGAGGAAAGGTCCCGGAGCTCGGCCTTCAGCCCTATGCTCTGGGCGAAGCGGGTGTACATGCGCAGCAGGTCGCCGGCGAAGAGGGCTGATTCATCGCCGCCCACGCCGGCGCGCAGCTCGAGGAAGATGTTCCTTGAATCGTCCGGGTCGGGCGGGATGACCAGGACCTGAAGTTTCTTGGAAAGGGCGGCGGCTTTCTCTTCCAGCCCGGGGAGCTCGGCGGCGGCCAGCTCGGCCATGTCCTTGTCCGTGGACGAGGCCATCTGGCGGGTGTCCTCGGCCTCTTTGGCTGCTTTTTCGAGGGCCGCGGCGGTATCCAGCACCTGGCGGCAGGCGGCGTGGCGGCGGGAGAACTTCTCTATTTCGGGGGGCTGAAGCCCCCCGGAGGCCAGGCGGGCCTCTATTTCCGCGAACTCCCTCTTTATAGCTTCCAGCTCTTTCTCAAGCATAGGCGGCTAGCGGGACATGAAAAAACGGGCGCCCCATTGGTAATGGAACGCCCGTTCACGCGGCGGAGCTACTTCGACTCGGCTTTCGGAGCGGCCTTCGCGGCGGGCTTCGCCGGGGCCTTCTCGTCCTTCTTCGCCGGGGCGGAGGAGAGCACCTTGCGCTTGGCGGTGTGGCGGGGCGTGACGGCCTTGACGGCGGTCTTCTGGGCCTTGCGCTCCACCATCTTGCCCCCGGTGGCGGCGAACTTCTTCTGGAAGCGCTCCACGCGGCCGGCGGTGTCGAGCAGCTTCTGCTTGCCGGTGTAGAACGGATGGCAGGCGTAGCAGATCTCGACCTTGATCGAGGGCTTCACCGAGCGCGTCTGGAACTTGTTGCCGCAGGCGCAGGAGACCTCGCAAAGATTGTAGCTGGGGTGTATGTCGTTTTTCATAGTCTTTCCTCGGGATAACTGCGAATATAAATTATAGCATATTGCGCGGCTGTTGGGCTCCGCGCCCGGGGCTCAGCGCCGGCCTATCTTGGCCAGGGGGTTCACGGACTTCCCGCCGGGCATGATTATCTCGAAATGCAGGTGCGGACCGGTGGAGAGGCCGGTGGAACCGACCTTCCCCAGCAGCGTCCTGGATTTCTGCACGGTCTGCCCGACGCTGACCTTAAGGCTGGACAGGTGGCCGTAGCGGGTTATGGAACCGTCCTTGTGGCGTATCTCCACGGTGTTGCCGTAGCCGCCCTTCCAGCCGGAGTACGTCACCACTCCAGAACGGGAGGGATAGACCGGCGTGCCGATAGGCATGGGGATGTCGCAGCCGTTGTGGAAGACGCGCCTGTGCAGGATGGGGTGGTAGCGCATGCCGTAGCTGGAGCTGATGCGCCCGTAGCTCATCAGCGGCATCCTGTAGGTGTCCAGGTCCAGGTAGACCCCCGGCAGGTACACCCTGTCGCCTTTCCTGAAGGAATGGTTCACCAGCAGGGCGGAGGGCGGCAGGTCGTTGTCCTCCACGATGGCCGACTTGAAGGCCTTCAGGTCCATGCCCCCGCGCAGGTAACGGCGGGCTATCCCGTTGAGGGTCTCGCCGTCCGCCGTGACCTCGTAGAGCAGGCCCTTGCCGTTGTGCACGCGGATGTAGCCGCCGCGGCGCATGAAGATGAACTCGTTGCCGTTGGTGCTCTGCAGCGAGCGCACGTCGGTGCCGTACGCCGCGGCCAGCGAGCGCACGTTGTCTCCCTTGTCCACCTTGTGCTTGGCGTGAACGAGCCTGGGTATGGAGCGGAAGACCTCCGGGGGAGGCTCCTTGGGCCCCGGGGGCGTCAGGACGGAAAAGCGGGCGTAATAATACGGGGAGAGATCGGA
>JAJZOZ010000195.1 GCA_021811405.1 bacterium
CGCGGCCCAGCAGCATCAGCGCTACTACCATCAGAAAGATCAGCACGCTCTGCGCCAGCAGCAGCCAGGTGCCGGCCGTGGAGGCCGTATGCCTTATGGTCCACGCGCCTAGGCCGAGGCAGACGTTCAGGAGCATTATGAAGCCAACGCTCTGCTCCACGCTCATCCCCAGCTTCATCAGGCGGTGGTGAAAATGGTCCTTGCCGGCGTATTCCAGCCATTCCCTTACGTTGGTCACCGTGCCGTTGCGCACCCTGGAGATGGTCGTATAGATGATGTCGAAGATGGGGATGCCCAGGACCAGCAGCGGCGTGGAGAAAGCTACGGCGGGGTTGTCGGTGGCCCAGCTGCCGTAGAGGGCCAGGCAGCCGAGGATGAAGCCGATGAACGTCGAGCCGGAGTCCCCGAGGAAGACGCGCGCGGGACGCCAGTTCATGCGCAGGAAACCTATGCAGGCCCCCGCCAGCGCCGCGGAGATGAACGAGAGCGGGTACTGGCTGGAGTTCCAGCCTATCCCCAGGAACAGCAGCGCGCAGACGGCCCCCATCGTGGAGGCCAGGCCGTCTATACCGTCCATGAAGTTGAAGGCGTTCACGATGCCGACCAGCCAGAGCACCGAAATGACGGTAGACAGCGCCGTCCCCAGGGGCAGGCCGAGCGTGAAGCTCACGTGCAGGCCGAAGAAGGTGACGGTCAGGGCGGCCACGGTCTGCCAGAAAAGCCTGGCGCGGGCCGAAAGGCCCTTCCAGTCGTCGAAGAAACCCAGCAGGAAGATTATCGTGCCGCCTAGAAGTATGCCGTAGATCTCCCGGGAGAACTGCTGGTTGCGCACCACCGCGGCCAGGAAGGCCAGGTAGACCGCCAGGCCGCCGATGCGCGGGACCGGCTCGGTATGCACCTTCCTCTCTCCGGGCATATCGATGGCCCCTATCCTGTGCGCCAGCCAGACGCTCAGCGGGGCCAGCAGGAAGACGGCGGACATCGCTATCAGGAAGAGGTAGAGCCAGCGCAGGCCCTCGGTCCAGGTCCAGGCCGAAAAGCCTCCGGAGGGGAGCATGACCACGAGCGCGGCCAGCGTGATAAGGGAGAATATCCCCCCCTGCCGGCGCGAAGTCACGGCAGCGGCCCCGCGGCGCTGGTCTGGAACGGCGTCATCTGGATGAGAGTATGTGGTCGAGCAAGAGCCGCCGGGGCATGAACCCCTCCGCGTACTTCACCCTGTCCTGGTAGCCGCGGAACATGGCCGCGGCCTTGGCGCTCTCGACGATGGAGAGATTCTTGACCCTGGTCTTGTAGACCTGCGAGCGGTGGCATTTCAGAAGGGAGACCTTCTTAGTGATGACGCCGCCTATGTCCACGAAGACGCCCGGGCTGAAATCTATCGTGGTGGGGACTTCGTAGAAGAGCAGGTTCTTGGTGTACCTGGCCGCCGTCTCCACCGCGCGCGCCACGTTGCGGTGGTCCTGGTGCGTGTCCGCGCCGTAGTTGACGAAGACCATGTCGGGCTTCACGGCGCCTATCACCTTTTCCACGGCGCCGATCAGCTCGCGGGTGAGGCTGACGCCGGTGTCCTCGAACCCGCCCCAGTAGAGCTTCGCCTTCAGCGCGGCCGCGGCCCGCTCCTGCTCGGCTTTCCGCACGCGGGGGTCGCCGCCGACGGAGCCGTGCGTCATGACCAGCATATGGAGCCGGTGGCCGGAGGACGAGAGCTTGGAGAAGGTCCCGCCGCAGCCGAACTCCAGGTCGTCCGGGTGCGCGCCTATGCCTAATATCCTCATAAAGTCCCGCCTCGCTCCTTACCTGCTGCTCTCGGCGCCCTCGGTGACCAGGTCCTCTGTGATGGCCCTGACCCCTTTAGAGTATGCGGCCAGCATGCTCATGTTGGCGATGTTGTTTATCCACCGGGGGATGCCGCCGGAACGCTCGTACAGCGCCTCCATGGCCCTCTCGTCGAAGATGTTCTCGGCGAGCCCGGCCACCTCCAGCCTGTGGGACACGTAGCGGCGGGTCTCCTCGAAATCGAGCGGCTGCAGGCGGTAGCTCAGAGTTATGCGCTGGCTGAACTGCTTGTTGGAGTCCAGCTTCTCCTTGAGCTCCGGCTGGCCGCTGAGCAGCAGCGTCAGCAGGAAGCGGGTCTCCGTCTGGAAGTTGAGCAGGAGGCGGAGCTCCTCGAAAACGTCCTCGCGGTCTATCAGCTGCGCCTCGTCGATGGTCACCACCACGTGCTTGCCGTCGTGGGCGGTGTCGGTGAGGAACTTCTCTATGCCCATCAGCACGTCTTCCTTCTGCTTCGGCACGTTGTAGCCGGTAAGGTTGTGCAGGATGACCTTCAGCAGGCCCAGGTCGTCGAGCCTCGGGTTCTGCACGGAGGAGAAAACGTAGCCCTTCTTGCGGAACTGCCTCTCCAGGGACTTGAGCAGCAGCGTCTTGCCGGTGCCGTAGGCGCCGGTCACCACCGCGCAGGCCTTGCGCTCCTCCACCACGTACGAGAGCCGGGAGAACGCCTCCTCGTGCTTCTCCGACGGGAAGAAGAACTCCGTGTCGGGGGTGTTCTCGAAAGGCAGCTTCTTGAGGTTCCAGTGCTTCTGGTACATGGCAATATTTAATTATAAAAGCCGCGCCAAGGCAAGCGGCGTCAGGCCAGCCTGCCGCGCAGCAGCTCCGCCCGGCAGGCGTCCCGCTCCGCGGGACCCAGGTCCTTCCCGGCGGCCGCCCTGATGTGCGCCGGCTGCATCAGCAGGGTAAGCTGGTTGAAGGTGCTGAAGTCCAGCCCGGTGGAAAATCCCATCGCCGCCCCCATGCGCACCAGCGAGATGTTCTGCATGAACTCCTCGTAGGAAAGGGTCCTCGCGTGCTTCAGCAGGCCCAGCGCGCGGAAGACCGCGTCCTCGGTCTTTATCCTGAGCCCCCCTTTCAGCAGCGTCTCGCGCGAAGCTATCTCCTGGCGGATCAGGTTGCGTATCACGCGGTCGATGTTCTGGCAGAAGTCCTCTTCCGAGCGCCCCAGGCAGGTGGCGTTCGAGATCTGGTAGAAGTCCCCGAGGACCATGGTCCCCTCGCCGTAGATCCCCCTGGCCGTGACTCCGAGATGCGACAGGTTCTCCAGCACCTGGGGCATGCGCCCGAGCCGCGACAGCGCGGGCAGGTGCGCCAGGCAGGAGACGCGCATGCCGGTGCCGGTGTTGGTGGGGCAGGCCGTCAGGAAGCCGAAGCGCGGCACGTACGCGAAAGGCAGCGCCCGGCCGAGCGCCTCGTCGAGCTTCAGCGCGGAGGCCAGCGAAGCCTCTATAGCGAAACCGGAGTTGAGGCACTGTATCCGCAGGTGGTCCTCCTCGTTGACCATCACGGAAAGGTCCTCGTCGTTGGAGATCGCGGCGCCGGAGGGCAGCACGGAGGAGGCCAGCGCGTGGGAGACGTGGTGGCGCTCCACGAGGAAGCGTTTCTCGGCGGCGTCCAGGGTCTCAAGCTTCAGGAAATGGCCGCGCTGGAAGAGGCCGGAGTCGCGCGCGGCGGAAATGGCCAGCCGGCGTATCTCGGCCAGCTGGCGCGGCTCGGCCTTGTTGGGGAAAGGAAAGCCTTGCAGGTTGCGGGCGAAGCGGACCCTGGTGGAGAAGACCATATCCGGCCAGGCCCCGCGGGCGTTAGCCCACGTCACGTAAGGCCGGAAGCTCTTCATCACGTCAGGCACGGCGCGCCTCCAGCTCCCGCATAGCGTCGCGCAGCCTGGCCGCCCCCTCGAAATCCTCCTTGGCCACGGCCTCCTTCAGCCGGACCCTGAGCTCCTCGAGACGCCGGGCAGCCTCCGCCTTGGAAAGCCTGAGGG
>JAJZOZ010000196.1 GCA_021811405.1 bacterium
GGCGATGGGGATGAGCCGGTAGGGCTCCTTTATGGCCGCCATCAGCGGCTTTATCTTCATCAGTTCGGAGGTCTCTATCACGCCGGCCTTTTCGTCGGCGGAGGCCTTGGCCTGGAAAGACTCCAGCGCGTCCCCTGTGACGGGTTCGGCGCGCAGGAAGGCCCTGAGGCCCTTTTCTTCCGGGAGGGAGGCCGCGGCTTTTTTCACCTCGCCGAAGGCGTAGGAAAAAGCCTCTCCGAACTTGTTGAGCGGCGCCTCGGTGCGGGTCAGTTCCCCGCTTATATAGGCCGAGATCTTCAGCAGTTCGCCGCGGTAGAAGATCATCTTGCTGTCGGCGACGTTCTGGGAGTTGATGATCTCGGAGTTCTCGATCTCGCGGAAGAAATCGCTGGCGAACATCTTCTTTATCGCGCCGCTGCGGGTGGTAAGGCTGGTCGGCGTCTCTTCGCGCATGACGGCTTTGCCGTCCTGCGAGACCTCCAGGTAGTATTCCTGGCCGGTCTTTATCGAGGACACGGTCATCCAGGCCGCCTTGGCCGGGGCCTCCTTGGCGTAAGGGCGCCAGGCGCGCAGCGGAGCCGCCGCCAGGAAGACTGCGGCCAGCGCCAGCGGCAGCCTGCGCTTCACAGGCCCTCCACGTACCTGTCGGCCGAGCCGTAGGAGCCTTTTTTGTAGGCCAGCCAGGCCAGCGCCAGGAAGAAAAGGTTCTGGAAGAACTCGCGCGCCGGCGAGTTGCCGCCCGAGCTGCCGAAGCAGCCGCAGGAGATCACCGGCAGGCCGCGCAGCAGGGCCTGGCCCAGCAGGCCCTCGAACAGGACCAGCAGGGCCCCTGCGAAGAGGGCGTTGAGCCTGGTGAAGACCCCGGCGCAAAGCAGCAGGCCGGACCAGAGCTCCAGCCACGGCAGCACGTAGGCGGCGTAGAGGGAGAGCTGCGAGTTGAGCACCTTGTAGCCCTCTATCGCGTAGCCGAACTCCTCGGCCGGGGCCAGCGTCTTCATCAGTCCGGCGTAGACGAACAGGCCGCCTACAGCGAGACGCGCGAGCAGGCCGAGGCGGGCCATTACGGGCTTGTCCAGGTTCATCGCGAGGCCCCCTTCCTGAGCAGGGTGTCGAACTTCTGGGCCTGGTCCAGCAGCTGGCCCGAGCCGACGGCCCGTTTGCCGTTTATGAAGAACGTCGGGGTGGCGTCCACGCCTTTCATGTCCGCCTCGGAGATGTCCAGCTGCAGGGCGTGCAGCGTCTCCGGGTCCTCGGAACAGGCCTGCATCTTGTCCCAGTCCAGGCCCAGCTTCTTCGCGTAGTCCTCGAACTGGCGGGGCAGGGCTTTGGCCTCGCCCCATTCGCTCTGGCCCTCGAACAGGAGGTGCGCGTACTCCATGAACTTGCCCTGGCGGCCGGCGCAGTCCGCGTAGGCCGCGGCGTGCAGCGACCAGGGGTGTATGGAGAGCAGCGGGTAATGCTTGAAGCTGACCTGCAGCCCGCCCGAGTAGACTTTCAGAAGCTCGTCTATCTTGCCCGCCGCGTGGCGGCAGGCGGGGCAGGCGAAGTCGGTGTATTCGTAGATGCGCACCGGCGCGCCCGCCGGGCCGAAAGTGCGGAAAGCCGGGGCCGGGCGGTCGGGGGTCAGGTTGAACTGCCGCGCCAGCAGCACGGCCACGGTGGAGGAAAATATTATCAGCAGCGCCAGTGCGGCCAGGCGCGCGTTCGTCCTGCTTATCATATTTTCATTATACCGAAGTTGCCCCGGGAAATCTACGGGGGGGCCAGCCTTCCGGCCGCCCGCGGGCGCAGCGCGTCCGTTGATGGGATCGTGCGAACGCCAGTTCGCGAGGCTGAGCTTATAATCGCTCGCCCCTGGAGATGGGCGTTCGCTGCATCAAAACTTAACGAGGCGGAGAACTTTAGATCACCTTGACTATCTTGGCGGGGGAGGCGGCGCCCTTTATCAGCAGTATCCTCTTGGCGTCCACGCCCAGCTCCAGCGACAGCAGGCGTATGGCCGAGGCGTTGGCGAGGCCCCGCTCCGGCGGGGCCTTGGTCCAGACCTCGTAGGCGTCCGGGGCTTTCTTGGCTATCCTGTCCCGCCGCTCGCCCGGGTGCACCTTCAGCTTAATGAACAAGCAGCGACTCCGAGGTCATGTCCGCCGGCTGCGGCAGGCCCATCACCTCCAGCACCGTGGGGGCGATGTCGGAGAGGATGCCGTGGGGGCGCAGCCTCACTCCCGAGACGTCTTTCGCGATGTAGATGAATTCCACCGAGTTGGTGGTGTGGGAGGTCTTCGGCATATTTATCTTGTAGTCCCACATCTCCTCGGCGTTGCCGTGGTCCGAGCTGACCATCACGGTGTAGCCCGCGGGCAGGGCCGCGTCCACCAGCATCTTCACGCTCTCGTCGGTCACTTCCACGGCCTTAACGGCCGATTCGTAAATACCGGTATGGCCCACCATGTCGCAGTTGGCGAAGTTGACCAGGATGAAGTCGTACTTGCCGGAGGCTATCTCCGCCGCGGCGCGCTCGCGCACGCGGGGGGCGTCCATCTCCGGGTGCTCGCCGAACGTCGCCGGGTCCCAGCTGCCCTTGATCTCCACCTGGTCCTCGCCCTTGTACGGCTCGGTGCGCTTGCCGTTGAAGAACGACGTGACGTGCTTGAACTTCTGCGTCTCGGCGAGGCGCAGCTGCCGCAGGCCGGCCTCGGAGATCACCTGGCCCAGCAGGTTGTCCATCCCGCCGCCCTCGTCCATAGGCGGCAGCGCGCTGAACTTGAATTCGTCGTAGTAACGCGTCAGGCCGCAGTAAACGATGTCGAGCTTCTTCCAGCGCTTGCCGGGGTAAACGTCCTCGACGAAGCACTTGGTCAGCTGGATCGCGCGGTCCTGGCGGAAGTTGAAATGGATGACCGAATCCCCGTCCTTGATGCCGGGGTAGCCGTCGATGACCGTGGGGGGGATATACTCGTCCACGATCGGCTGGCCGTTGGGGTTCTTGAGCGACGCGTAGGCGGCTTCCAGCGCGGCCTCGGCGGAGGCGGCCTTGGGGCCCTCGGCCTTCGTGAGGGTGTCGTAGGTCCTGTCGGTCAGGGACCACTTCTCGCCGCGGTCCATCGCGTAGTAGCGGCCCATGATGGTGCCGATGGCGGCGTTGCCCGTCTCCTTCACCACTTCCTCGAGCATCCTGACGTAGGCCACGGCCGAGCGGGGCGGCGTGTCGCGGCCGTCCGAGAAGAAATGCACCCAGACCTTCTTTATGCCGCGGCGCCTGGCCTCGCGCATGATCGCGTAGAGGTGGTCCTGGTGGGCGTGCACGCCCTCGTCCTGTACGAGGCCCATCAGGTGCAGCGCGGAACCCCTGTTCACGCAGTTGTCCAGCGCGGCGGCCAGAGCCTTGCACTTGAAGAAGGTGCCGTCCTCTATCATGTCCTTGATGCGCTTGAGTTCCTGTATGACTATGCGTCCGGCGCCCATGTTCAGGTGGCCCACCTCCGAGGAGCCCTGGTAGCCCTTCGGCAGCCCGACGGCCTCGCCGGCCGGCTCCAGCACGGAATTCGGACAGGTCTTGAGGTAATGCCGCATGTTCGGGGTTTTCGCGTTGTCTACGGCGTTGTACTTGTCCGGGCGGAACATCCCCCAGCCGTCGCGCACTATAAGCAGTACTTTGTTCTTGACCATATGGTATACCTCGGCCGCGCCATGTTTAGAGGTCCGCGGAGGACCGGCGCCCCTGCCGGTATATTCTAGGAAATATGCGGGGGGGAGGTCTTGCCGGCC
>JAJZOZ010000038.1 GCA_021811405.1 bacterium
TCTGGTCCTCGGCCTGCCCGCCGACTACCGCATAGGCGTCGTCGCCGGCTCGGACACCGGAGCGGTGGAGCTGGCGATGTGGAGCCTGCTCGGGCCGCGGCCCGTGGACATCTTCGGCTGGGAGTCGTTCAGCAAGGGCTGGATCACCGACGCGGTGAAGTACCTCAAGCTCCCCAAGGTCAACGAGTACAAGGCCGACTACGGCAAACTGCCGGACCTGAAGAAGGCCAACCCCGCCAACGACATCGTCTTCACCTGGAACGGGACCACCTCCGGAGTTAAAGTGCCGAACCTCGACTGGCTGCCTAAGGACCACGAGGGCATCGTGATCTGCGACGCGACCAGCGGCGTGTTCGCGATGGATATAGACTTCACGAAGCTCGACGTGGTCACGTTCAGCTGGCAGAAGGTGCTGGGCGGCGAGGCCGCGCACGGCGTGATCATCCTGTCGCCGCGCGCCGTCAGGCGCATGGAGGAGCAGAACGCCAAGATCGCCTGGCCGATGCCCAAGATCTTCCGCCTCGTGGACGAGAAGAAGCTGCTCCCCGGAGAGCTCGAGTACAGCACCATCAACACCCCGTCGATGCTCTGCGTCGAGGACGCGATCGACGCGCTGAAGTGGGCCGAGTCCATCGGCGGCCTGCCCGCGCTCGTCAAGCGCTCCACCGCCAACCTGGCCGCCTTCGAAAAGTGGGTCGCCAAGTCCGACTGGATAGACTTCCTCGCCGAGTCGAAGGAGATCCGCTCCAACACCTCGGTCTGCTTCAAGATCAAGGCCGGCTGGTTCCAGAAGCTCTCCGACGAGGAGAAGACCAAGGCCGCCAAGAAGATCACCGCGCTGCTCGACAAGGAGGGCGTGGCCAGGGACATCAACTCCTACGGCAAGGCCCCGGTGGGCATCCGCGTCTGGTGCGGCGCCACCGTGGAGACTTCCGACATCGAGGCCCTGACCCCGTGGCTGGACTGGGCCTACGAGCAGGTAGCCCGGGAATACACCAAGGAGGCCGTGAAATGAGCAAGGTACTTATAGCCGACAAGGCCGATCCCCTCTGCGAGAAGGTCCTGAAGGACCGCGGGCTCGAGGCCGTAGTGAAGACCGGCATGAAGCCCGAGGAGCTCAAGGCCTGCGCGCACGAGTACGACGCGATCATAGTGCGCTCCGCCACCAAGATCACCAGGGAGATCTTCGAGGCCGCGAAGAACCTGAAGGCCGTCGCCCGCGCCGGCGCCGGCGTGGACAATATAGACGTGGCCGCCGCCAGCGAGAAGAGGGTGCTGGTGATGAACACGCCGTTCGGCAATACCGTCAGCACCGGCGAGCACGCGATAGCGATGATGATGGCGCTCGCGCGCCACATCCCGCAGGCCAACGCCTCCACGCACGCCGGCAAGTGGGAAAAGAGCCGTTTCGAGGGCGTGGAGATAACCGGCAAGACGCTCGGCGTGGTGGGCTGCGGCAACATCGGGGCAGTGGTGGCCGACCGCGCCCGCGGGCTCAAGATGAACGTGCTGGTGTACGACCCGGTCATGACCACCGAGCGCGCCCGCGAGCTGGGCGTGAAGATGGTGACCCTCGACGAGCTGTACGCCAAGTCCGATTTCATCACCTACCACGTGACCATCAATCCGGCCACGAAAGGCATGATAAACAAGGACGCCATCGCCAAGATGAAGAAGGGCGTGCGCCTGATAAACTGCGCGCGCGGCGCCATTATGGCGGAGGCGGACATCAAGGCGGCGCTCGAGAGCGGGCATATAGCCGGCCTGGCGGTGGACGTGTACGCCGAGGAGCCGCCGAAGGGCCATCCCTTCTTCGGCATGGAGAGCGTGATCTGCACGCCGCATATCGCCGCCTCCACCAAGGACGCGCAGGTGACGGTGGCGCGCCAGGCGGCCGAGCAGATAGCGGACTACCTGCTCTCCGGCAAGCGCACCCACGCGATCAACGGCGAGAAGATATAGGCCGGGTCTCCGGGGAAGGCCCCTCAGGCACAGCGCCGCGCCCGTCGTGCGCGCGCTTCGTCCCGAAGAAGTGTCGCTCGCGGCGAGCTCCACCCCCTCGCCGCGCTGCGCAAGCGGCTTCGGTCCGGGACGGCCTTCGTGTCCTGCCCCGTAGTCCCGGCGTTAGCGAGAAACGACTTTAAAAGGAAAATCATGGCAAAGTTACCGCTTTTCTCTCCGATATTCGGCATACGCCCGGCCTCGCAGGCCCGGGCGCAGGAGATAATAGCGCCGCCTTACGACGTGCTGAACTCGGAGGAGGCGCGCGAGCTGGCCAAGGGCAAGCCCAACAGCTTCCTGCACGTTTCCAAGGCGGAGATAGACCTGCCGCCCGGCACGGACGTCTACTCGGAGGCGGTCTATAAGAAGGCCGCCGAGAACTTCGAGCGGATGCTTAAGGGAGGCCTGCTGGTGCGGGAGGGCAGGCCGTGCTTCTACGCCTACAGGCTTAAGATGGGGGAGCACGTGCAGACCGGGCTGATGGTGGGCGCCTGCGTGGACGACTACGACGCGGGCCGCATCCGCAGGCACGAGTTCACGCGGCCCGTGAAAGAGGACGACCGCGTCAACCAGATAAAGTTCGTGAAGGCCCAGACCGGCCCCGGCATCATCGCCTTCAAGCCGGTCCCGGAGATAGACGCCGTGATCAGGAAGAACGTGAAGAAGGAGCCTCTGTTCTCGGCTGCCGGCCCCGGCGGCGTGGTGCACACCTTGTGGCTGATCGACGACCCGGCCGACATCAAGACCGTCTCGGAAGCTTCGGAAAAGCAGAAGACCGTATACATAGCGGACGGCCACCACAGGAGCGCCGCCGCCAGCCGCGTCAAGAAGTTCATGGTGGAGTCGCGCGGCGCGGCCCACAAGGGCGACGAGCCTTACAACGTCTATCTCGCCGCCGCCTTCCCGGTCAACGAGATGAAGATCTGGGACTACAACCGCGTAGTAAAGGACCTCAATGGTCTCGGGCCGGAGCGGTTCCTCGCGGAGCTGAAGAAGAGCTTCTCGGTGACCGAGGCCGGGGGCCGGGCGAAGCCGGCCGCGCGCAGGGAGTTCGGCCTCTACCTCGGCGGCAAGTGGTACCTGCTCAAGCCGACGGTCAAGACCCCGACGATGCGGGAGGACCCCGTGAAGGCGCTGGACGTCAGCGTGCTCTCGGACCTGGCGCTGGACCGTGTCCTCGGCATCAAGGACCTGCGCAAGAGCGACAGGGTGGATTTCGTGGGCGGGATCCGCGGCCTGGCGGAACTGGAGAAACGGGTGGATTCCGGGGAGATGGCGGCGGCGTTCACGCTGTTCCCGACCTCTCTCGACGAGCTGATCAGCGTGGCCGACGACGGCCAGGTGATGCCTCCCAAGTCCACCTGGTTCGAGCCGAAGCTCGCGGACGGGGTGGTTTCCAACCCGCTGCTCTGAGCGGAACGGCGGCCGGGAGCGCCGTAAGTCTCCCGCGGCATGCGATGAAGAAATTAAAGGACCTGTTTTTCGGTACCAGGCGGAGGGCGCTGGTGTCCGGCATCGCCTGCTTCGCGCTGGTGTCGGCCGGGGATTTCCTGGTAAGGAACGAAATCTCGATAGACGTCTTCTATTTCCTGCCCATCTTCATCCTGACCTGGAGGGGCGGGCTTCGGCTTGGCATGGCCACGGCCGTAGCCAGCGTCTTCGTCTGGCTGCTGGACGAGCGGGTCTTCGTCCCGGAGCTGGCGGCCCAGGTCAACGTCATAATCTGGAACGCGGTGGTCCGCCTGGCTTTCTTCGCCGTGGTCGTGGTCCTGATAGACCGGCTCCGCGAGCTGGTCTACAGGGAGAGGGCTGCCTCCGGGCTGAAATCCCTGATGATACATACGGTCAGCCACGAGTTCAACAACGCGCTGACCGGCCTGTCGGCGGGCCTTTTCCTGCTGAAGGAGACGGACCTCTCGGCCGGCGAGAAGACCCGGGGGGAGATCTATACCGCGATGCAGGCGGCGCAGCGCAAGCTCTCGCTTTACGTCAAGAACATCCTGAACGAGGCGCGCATGGAAGAGGGCCGCTTCAGGATAGAGAGGTCGCCGATACTGCTGAGGGACCTGGTAGCCGGGGCCGCCGGTTCGCTCGGCGAGCTGCTGCGCCAGAAGGACTTAACGCTTAACACCGAGATACCGGCGCAGCCCCTGCTGGTGAACGTGGACGGCGAGGCGATGGCGCTGGTGATAAGCAACCTGATAGGCAACGCGGTGAAATATACCGGCAGCGGCGGAAGGATAGACGTGCGGATAGCCAGGGAGCCGGGGGGAACGGTCTCCTTCTCGGTGGAGGACTCCGGCATAGGCATCGCACCGGAGAACATCGAAAAGATAACTTCCGGCTTCTTCCGCACCGAGGAAGGAAAAGCCCAGGCCGACGGGTTCGGCCTGGGGTTGAGGATAGCCAACGACCTGCTGGCGCTGCACGGCGGCAGGCTGCGGATAGAGAGCGAGAAGGGGAAAGGCTCGCGCTTCTCCTTCGAGCTGCCCGAACACTCCCCGGCGCCGGCGGGGCCCGCCGGGCGGCCCTGATCCCGGACGGTACAATTATGGCTCATAAAATACTTATCGTGGACGACGAGGAGAACATCCTGCTCGTCGTCAAGCAGGCTTTGGCCGGCCACTGCGAGGTGCTGACGGCGGCGAACGGCCAGGCGGCCCTGGAGGTCATCCTCAGGGATAAGCCGGATTTCGTGTTCCTCGACATCAGCATGCCGGGGATGTCCGGCGTGGCGGTGCTGGAGAAGATACGCGGCCTCCCCGCCAGGCCGGTGGTCTGGATGCTGACCGGCGACGAGGACCTGGAGATGGCCGCTTTCACGCTCAAAGGCGGCGCCAGCGGCTACCTGACGAAGCCCTTCGACGTGGACCGCCTCAGGGCCGTGGTCTTCAACGCGCTGCAGGACCTGGAAAAGGGCGGAGAGGACGACGGCTCCGGAGACAAGCCGTGGCGGGTGAAGAAAGGCAAAAAGTGAAGGACCGGGCGCGATTCGGCCGCTTCTCTGCGGGCCAGCGGGCCCTTCTGCGGAGGCTGGATACCCCGCGCAAGATACAGGATTTCCTGGACTACGAGCTCCGCTACAACGATTCCCCGGAGAATACCTGCCTCTCGCCGCTCGAGGTGCTGAAGCTGCGCCGGGCGCACTGCATAGAGGGGGCGATGCTTGCGGCCGCCGCGTTCATGTTCCACGGCCGCCGCCCGCTGCTCATGGATCTGCGGGCCGACGCCAGCGACGACGACCACGTGGTGGCCCCCTTCGTGGAGGGCGGGCGCTGGGGCGCGGTGGCGCAGTCGCATTTCTGCGGCCTGCGCTACCGGGAGCCGGTCTACGCCTCCTACGCGGAACTGGCCAGGAGCTATTTCGAGTTCTACTACAACAGCGCGGGGCGGAAGACGCTGCGCGAGTTCTCGGCGCCGCTGAACGCGGCCTCGCTGCGCCCCGAGTGGCTGGATTCCGGCAAGAACGTGTTTTTCGTCGGCAGGAGCCTGGACGCCGCGCGGCATTACCGGATAGTGCCCTACCGGACCGAGAGTTCGCTGCGCCGCGCCGACTCGCTGCTGCTGCAGGCGGAGGTGGTTGGCGGCCCGGGCACGCCGCTGGTGCGCAGGCGGCCCCGGCCGTATTCCGAGATCGGGCTGAGGAGGGGGCATGGACGGCCGGTCTGACTCCGCACCCGGAGCGGAGGGCTCCTGCTGGGCCTGCGGCGCCCCCGTAGGCCCGGGGGATAATTACTGCCGGCGCTGCGGCAAGGGCCAGGGGTCCAGGGTCCCGTGGTACTACAGGCACTGGGGCATTATCCTGATAACTTTGCTCGGCCTCGGGCCGTTCAGCCTGTTCTACGTCTGGCGCTCGCCGCTTATCTCCCGGGAAGGGAAGCTGGCCTACACCGCGCTGATCTCCCTGGCCACCGTTTTCGTGCTCTACGAGCTGCACAGGATCTGGCTCATGTACCAGGCGCTGCTTTCCGGGATGCAGGGCTTCTGAGCCCGGACGCCGGGGTCCTCGGGAAGGGCCGGTAAAAGGAGGGGGGAATGAGAACTATAGCCGCCGTACTCGCGCTGCTCCTGGCCGGCTCCGCGTCGGCCGGAGAGCTTCGCCGCTTCACGCTGGTCTCGGGCGGGAGGGAGCGGGGGTATTCCGTCTACTCCCCCCGGGCCGGGAACGGCGGCCGTAAACTCCCCCTGATAGTCCTCCTGCACGGGGGCGGCGGCACCGCGGACGGGATGCGGCGCCTGACCAGGAGCGGCTTCGAGGCCCTTGCGGACGAGCGAGGCGCCGTCATTGCCTACCCGGAGGCCGTGGACAAGCATTGGAACGACTACCGCGGCGACAGCAGCCGGAAGTCGCAGCGCGAGAACGTGGACGACGTCGCCTTCCTCGCGGAGATGACGCGGGCCATCGAGGGCGCTTATCCAGTGGACGGCGCCCGGATATACGCGGCCGGCATCTCCAACGGCGCCATGATGTCGTACGCGCTGGCCTGCCGCGCGGCGGACCGCTTCGCGGCGGTGGCGGCCGTGGCCGGCGCCGTCCCGGAGCGGCTGTACTCCTCGTGCCGCCCTTCCCGCCCGGTACCGGTGCTGATCATCAACGGCACCGCGGACGGGCTGGTGCACTGGGGCGGGGGGGAGGTGACCGGGCCTTTCGGCAAGCGGAAGTTCGGCCGCGCCGTTTCCGCGGAGAGGACGCGGGACCTCTGGCTGAAGCTGGATTCCTGCGACAGGGCGAAGATGACCTCGGCCGCGCGGGATTCGGACCCGGAGGACGGGACGTCCGTCCTCGCCGAGACCTACACCGCGTGCGCCGGCGGCTCGGCCGTGAAGTTCATAAAGATAGAGGGCGGCGGCCACACCTGGCCGGGCGGCCTGCAGTACCTGCCGAGGGGCGTTATCGGTCCGACCTCGAGGGAACTGGACGCGAACTCCGAGATCTGGAGCTTCTTCGGAGGGCACGCGCTGAAGCCGGGTTCAGCGCCCGCCGGCGAGGGACGCGGCGCCCCGGTGAAAGCCGCGTTGAAGCTCGAAAGCCCGGCCTTCGGAGGCGGCGGGTATATCCCCGTCAGGCATACCTGCGACGGGGACGACGTCTCCCCTGAGCTGCGCTGGGAGGGCGTCCCTCCGGGTACGGCCGGCCTGGCCCTGATAATGGACGACCCTGACGCGCCGCCCGGCACCTGGGTGCACTGGGTGGTCTACGGCATTCCCGCCGGCTCCTCCGGCCTGCCGGAGGGCGTGGCCAGGAAGGCGGCCATGCCCGACGGCTCCGGCCAGGGGATGGTCTGGGGGGTAAAAGAGGGGGATTTCAGCCGCGTGGGATATTACGGGCCTTGCCCGCCACCCGGAAAGCCGCACCGTTATTCCTTCAGGCTGTACGCGCTGGACTCGCAGGTACGCCCGCAGAAGGGCGGCGGCAAGTACTCGCTCCTCGAAGCAATGAAGGGCCACGTGCTGGCCGAGGCCGGGCTGACCGGGCTTTACGCGAGGTCCCGGGGCCGGCCCGGGACGAAATAGTCCGGGCGGCTGGGACCTTTGGGCCTGTTCAAACGGGGACAATTTTCATAGTATATAGCCGCGGGGGTTAAGTGGAGAGCGCGTATGACGATGACATGCAACTTCGAGAGGGACGACAGGCGGATGCGCAGGGACGACAAACTGATACTCCGCCTGCCGCCGGTGAAGGATATCGGTACCGATACCCCGGCTATAAAGCCAGCCAGCCACGGCGCCTACCTATGGCTGGCCGGCCGCGACAGGCGGCCGGATAAGAACTGGCGCGGCACCGGGTCCGTCAACTAGCCCCGGCCGTTCCGGCGGAAGGTGACCAAATGAAGAAAAGCCAGAAGATAATCGGCGGCATAGGGCTGGCGGCGCTGGCGGCGGCCGGGGCTTATTTCCTCGGCGGCAAGCGCGGCGCCAGGAACCGCGAAGCGATACGCGGGTGGACCCTTAAGATGAAGGGCGAGGTCCTGGAGAAGATGGAATCCATGAAGAAGATAGACCGGGACACCTACCTGCGCCTGGTGGACAAGGTGGCCGACAAATATTCCCGCCTGGAGACCATAACCTCCGACGAACTGCGCCACCTGACCGTGGAACTGAAGAACGCCTGGAACCACGTGGACAAGAAAAGCAGATAGCCGCGGTCCTCGCCGAGAGCCCCCGACGGATATTCCCGCCGGGGGCTTTTTTATGGGCCGTTGGACCTATGGACGGCTGGGTCCAAATCCCCTTCTGCATGCAACGCCCCGGGGCTAGAATATCCGCAAGGAGAGACGCTATGAGGATATTCGCCGCCGCCCTTATATTTTTCCTCGCCTCGGTCCCGCTGCTTCGTGCCGGTACCATGGAGAGCATGCGCAACGACGCCCAGCGCATGGGAATAGATACCCGGGCGCTGCGGCCCGCTTCGGCCGCCTCACAGTACGAGATAAAGCCGGTCCCGGTGCTGTTCGAGGCTATAGCCGACCTTATAAAGCTGATCTTCTCTCCCAACGGCGACGTCGAGATAGCCGGCCCGGCCCCCGAAGCCCCGCAGGTGGATGGCTCCCTGACGGACGACCAGGAGCAGGAGGATTACTCGGAGGGGACGCAGTACGCGCCCGTGGAGCCGGGGGACTACGGCGACGCGCCCGCGCAAACCGCCCCTTCCGCGCAGCAGGCCGTCCCAGACGGCGGGCCCAGGGCCGCGGGCATCCCGGACGACCTCAGGCGCAAGGCCCTGGCCTTCTTCAACTCGAACCAATCGGCCATCTCCAACAGGAGATTCATAGGTATAGTGGATTTCGCGCAGCATTCCAGCCGGCAGCGCTTCTGGATACTGGACTTGCAGAGCGGCTCCTACCGCGCCATCCGCGTGGCCCACGGCAAGGGATCGGACCCGGACGGCGACGGCTACGCCACGAAGTTCAGCAACGTTCCCAGTTCCAGGGCCTCGTCCCTGGGCTTCTACGTCACCGGCGCGCTGTACAAAGGCAAGCACGGCCGCTCGATGCGTCTCAACGGCCTTTCTTCTACTAATTCCAACGCCCTTTCCAGGGCCGTGGTGGTGCATGAATCCGACTATGTGAGGGAGGCCGGCGTCACCCAGGGCCGCTCGTTCGGGTGCCTGGCGGTCGCTCACAGCGAGATAGGCAATGTGCTGGCCTCGCTGCAGGGCGGCGCGCTGATATACGCCGGTCTCAGCAACAGCGAATTCTGAGCACGGAGGGCGTGAAAAAAGCCGCCATCACGGCGGCTTTTTTCATCGTTGCGGGCGCGGCTCAGGATATTTTAAGAAGGTCCTTTACGGCGCCGACCAGCACGCCGGGCGTGACCGGCTTCTTGATGACCAGCACGTTGAGGTTCTTTTCCAGGTCGGAGACCGACGCGGGGACGGCCGTGGCGAACAGCACCGGCGTCGGGTCGGCCAGCTGCAGGCGCAGCCGCTCGAACACCTTCCTCCCTCCGCCGGCGGGCATCTCCACGTCCAGCAGGATGATGTCCGGCTTTGACTCCTGGAACTTCGTGACCGCGCTCACGGTGTCTTCCGCGGTCTGCACCTCGAAGCCGGCCTTCGAGAGTATCTCCGTGTAAAGCTCCAGTATCGTCGGATCGTCGTCCACGGCCAGCACCTTGCGCTTCAGCGCCTTCGGCGGAGGCGGTGGCGGCGGAGGCGGTGGCTGCGGCGCGGCGTGAGGCTTGAAGAATTCCGGTAGCAGGCGCTTTATCTCCGCGAGCAGCGCCTCCGGAGGTGTCGGCTTCTTGATGACCGCCACGTTGTGGATGTTCTTAAGGTTCGGCAGCTGCTCCGGCTGCCCGGTGGAGAAGATCACCGGGGTGGGATCGTGCAGGCGAGAGCGCAGGGTGTCGAAGACCAGCATGCCGCCGCCGGCGGGTATGTTCAGGTCGAGGACCACCAGGTCCGGCTTGAACTGCTGATGCAGGGTTATGGCCGAGAAAGCGTCCTCCGCGGTCTTCACCTCGAAGCCCATGTCCCCGAAGAATTCCCTGTAGAAGTCCAGGATGGCGGGGTTGTCCTCGACAGCGAGCACTTTCAGCTTGCCGGGATGCCAGGCGCCGGTCACGTGTCTGCCTCCATAAGACAGATAATACAAAAGTAAAACGGATTTTTGTACGGTGCCTCGGCGCTTGAAAGGGCCGGTATTTTCTCGCATAATATGCAGGTAAGCGCTAGGTGCCTGTTATATGAGGATCCTTTTGTCGGTCTTGCTGCTGTTCGGAACGATGCAGGCCGCGGCCGGTGAGCCGGCCTGGTCGGCGCCGTACCGCAGGCTGGTGCGCGAGCTGCTCAAAGGCCGCGCCCAGCCCGGCGCGAAGATAGGCGTGGCGAATTTCGCCTACCCCGACGGGAGGAGTTCCGGAGACGGCGGGGTGGTATCCGAAAGGATCACCGTGGAGCTCGTGAAGCTGGGCAAGTTCAAGGTCACCGAGCGCCGTGATATAGAGAAAGTGCTCGGGGAGCTGAAGCTGCAGGCTTCCGGCGCGATGGACCAGGATTCCATCAAGAGCCTGGGCAAGACGCTCGGCGCGGACCTGCTGGTGCTGGGCACGCTGACGGAGCTGCCGCGCGGCCGGCTTGAAGTGACGGCCAGACTGGTGGGAGTGGAATCGGGGGAGATAGTCAACGCAGCCTCGGCAAAGCTGAAGAAGGACTGGAAGGACCAGCCGGGAGTGGACGAGGGGGAGGGGGAGAGCACCTTCCGGAAGACGGGCAAGCTGGACGACTACGACCGCGAGATCCACGAGTACATGGACAAGAAGGCCGGGGACGAGAAGCATACCATAAAGGAGCCGCCGCCCTCGTTCCAGTGAGGGGCGCGGCACGGATGATCCCGCGGACGCGCGCGGCTGGAGGAGACGTTGACATGGCCGGAAGTTGCGGAAAAAGAAAGGCGTACGCGCTGGCCGGCGCCGGGCTGTTCCTTGCGGCCCTGGCCGTGTTATGGCTGTATTCGATCGCGCCGTCCTTCAGCGCCGAGAGAGCGCGCCGGGCCGCGCTGCGGCCGATGATGAAAGAGGCCGGGGAACTGTCCCTGACCTATGAAGGCGTGCTGGCCGCCCCGGAGAAGGCCGTTGGCAAGCAGGCATTATGGTGCCTGAAGAGGATGGCGCCGGACTCCGCCCTTTACGGCGGGAGCAGCGGAAAACCGGTGCATATTTCCGGCTCCGGCCTGCCGCCGTCCAGGACCTACAGGCGTGACTGCGACGAGACTCTGCTGACGATAAGAGCAGTGACCGCCACGGAGTTCCCCGGCGGACAGCGTTCCCTGCGGATCACAGCGGAGTTCGTGGCGTATCCCTGACCTCATGATGAATAACTTGATTGCGGGTATCTGCGCGCTGCTGCTCGCCGCCTCCGTGCCCGCTAAGTCCGCGGCCGCGGGGGAGCCCGAGGAGCAGTCCAAGGACCTGACGTTCTCGCTCGACGGTTCTGCCGATTCCTACGGGGAGGCCGGTTCCAGCGAACTGCGGGCCGGACTCGGGCTGGAAGCGGCTTCCATGAAGCTCGGCAGCTCTGCGCTCGACTGGGACCTGGAGCTGTATTACTCTTATTCCCGCAGCGACACGGACGGCGGCGACTCGAACGCCAATTCGGCCGGCCTCGACCTGGCCAAGCTCATGCTTTCCCGCTGGCGCGGCAAGGAGCTGGAGGCGGTGAAACCCTACCTGCTGGCCGGGGCGGAACTGACCCGCCTGCGCGAGAGGAACGACGACGGGGAACGCGTCACCTCCAGGTTCCTGGCGCCAACTCTGGGGGCGGGGCTGGAGTTCAAGCTGAACAGGCGGCTCAGCCTGAGCGCCGAGTACCGCAGCAATCTGGCCGGCGGCGCGCGCCGCGTTTCCGGCGCAACGCTGGGACTGAGCTGGAAGCTCTTAGGCGGGGAAGAGGAATAAGGGGGGCTTATGCGTTATATCTGCATATTGCTGGGGTTCCTGACCGGCAAGACGAAGGTGCGCTGCGACGAGTGCGCCAACCTGGACGCGGAAGGGAAGTGCTACGGGCATAAGATGCCGGAGAACGTCATACACACGGAAATAGCCTGCGGTTTCTGGAAGAAGAGATAGCCGTCCGGCAGAGGGAAAAAAGAAGGCGGAGCTTTCGCTCCGCCTTCTTTTCTATGGTCGCGGGCTTACCGCGGGAATTTCGGCGGCGGAGGAGGATTGGGGTTCATCGGCCTTTCGTCGGCCGCAGGCCCGGGAGCCGGCGGCGGAGGGGGCTGAGGGGCTGCCTGCGGTGCGGGTTTTGCCGGCCTGTGCGCGGCTATCTGCTTCTGCACCTCGGCCATCAGCACGTCCGGGTTCGTCGGCTTGCGCAGGGCGGAGACGTTGATCATCTTGGTTATATCCCCGAGCGTCTCGGGCTTGCCGGTGGAGAAGATTATCGGCACCGTGTCCTTCTCTGCGCGCAGCGTCTCGTAGACGTGCATGCCGCCGCCTTCCGGGATGTTGAGGTCCTGCAGGATCACGTCGGCGCGGAACTCGTGCTGGGCCCTGATCGCGCCGGTGGCCGTGTCGGCCGTGCGCACCTCGAAGCCGGCGTCCTCGAAGAATTCCTTCGAGAAATCCACGATGGCCGGGATATCGTCAACAACCAGTATCTTGGGCATAGCTTGCTCCTCCGCATAAATCATACAAAAGAACGGGGCGGAGGTTTTACCCTCCGCCCCGTCTTCAGGCCGGGCGCCGGTCTTAGACCAGGCCCTGGGCCATCATCGCCTCGGCGACTTTCTTGAAGCCGGCGATATTGGCGCCCATCACGTAGTTGCCGGGATGGCCGGCCTCCTTCGCGGCGGTCACGCAGGCGCCGTGGATGTTCACCATGATGTTGTGCAGGTGCTTGTCCACTTCCTCGCGGCTCCAGCTCATGCGGACGCTGTTCTGGCTCATCTCGAGGCCCGAGGTGGCCACGCCGCCGGCGTTCGAGGCCTTGCCGGGAGCGAACAGCACGCCGGCCTTCTGGAAGGCCTCCACGGCCTCCGGGGTGCACGGCATGTTGGCGCCCTCGGTCACGCAGACGACGCCGTTGTTGATCAGCTGCCTGGCGTCGCTCTCGCCCAGCTCGTTCTGGGTGGCGCACGGCAGGGCCACGTCCACCTTCACTTCCCACGGCTTGCGGCCGGAGAAGAAGCGGGCGCCCTTGAACTTGTCCGCGTACGGGGCCACGATGTCCTCGCCGCTGGCGCGCAGCTGCAGCATGTACTCCCACTTCTCGCCCTTTATGCCCTCGGGGTCGTGGATGTAGCCGTCGGGGCCGGAGATGGTGACCACCTTGCCGCCGAGGTCGTTGACCTTCTGCACGGCGCCCCAGGCCACGTTGCCGAAGCCGGAGACCGCCACGGTCTTGCCCTTGAGGCCGGTGCCCTTGGTCTTGAGCTGCTCCTCGCAGAAATAGACCACGCCGAAGCCGGTGGCCTCGGGGCGTATCAGCGAGCCGCCCCAGGTCAGGCCCTTGCCCGTCAGGACGCCGGTGAACTCGTTCTTCAGGCGCTTGTACTGGCCGAACAGGAAGCCGATCTCGCGGCCGCCCACGCCGATGTCGCCGGCCGGCACGTCGGTGTCGGGGCCGATGTGGCGGAACAGCTCGGTCATGAAGCTCTGGCAGAAGCGCATCACTTCGGCGTCGCTCTTGCCCTTGGGGTCGAAGTCGGAGCCGCCCTTGCCGCCGCCCATGGGCAGCGTGGTCAGGGCGTTCTTGAAGATCTGCTCGAAGCCCAGGAACTTGAGGATGCTGGCGTTCACCGACGGGTGGAAGCGCAGGCCGCCCTTGTACGGGCCGATGGCGCTGTTGAACTCGAAGCGGAAGCCGCGGTTCACCTGCACCTCGCCCTTGTCGTCGGTCCACGGCACGCGGAAGGTGATGGAGCGCTCGGGCTCCACGATCCTGTCGAGGATCTTGGCCTTAACGTACTCGGGGTGCTTCTCGAGCACCGGGGTCAGGGTCTCGAGGACTTCCTTGACCGCCTGGTGGAATTCCTTCTCGCCGGGGTTCTTGGCGATGACGTTCGCCAGCACGCCGTTGACGTAGTCGTGAACGGACTTCTTGCCTTTCTCCGCTACTGCCGAGGTTTTAGACATGATTTCATTCCTTTTTCTGCTCCGCAGGTGAAGTGAACTAAATGAACTGACGGAAAGCCGATGGGATTATATTACAAACCTAAATATAGGTTGTCAACACACGTGAGTCAACGCTTTCACGACGAAAAATCAGTCGCCGCGGGGGTTCGGGGCCGGACGCGTTTTAAGGTACAATAGCAGCATGGAATATCTCTCCGCTTCGCTGGCGGCGCTGCTTTTCGCGGTCTCGGTGCCGGCCGGCAAGGCGCTGCTGTCGCATATGGGCCCGCTGGAGCTTTCTTCGCTGTGCTACCTGGGCAGCGGCCTGGGCCTGCTGGCGTGGCGGCTGTTCTCCGGGCGCGGCGCTGAGGCCAGGCTGGAGAGGCGGGATCTGCCTTTCGCGGCCGGCTTCGCGGCCGCGGGCGGCGTGCTGGCCCCGCTGCTGCTGTTCACCGGCCTGGCGCATACAACCTCCTCCTCCGCCTCGATGCTGCTGAATTCCGAGCTGGTCTTCACCTCGCTGATAGCGGTGCTGGTCTTCAAGGAGCAGGGCGGGTGGCGGCTGTGGCTGGCCGCGGCGCTGATCACCGCCGGGGGAGTGGTCCTGTCCTGGGAGGGCGGCGGCGCCCTCGACTGGGGCGCGGGCCTCGTCCTGGGGGCGGCCTTGATGTGGGGCATAGACAATAATCTTACGGCCAGGATCTCGCTGAAGGACCCGGTGGCCATCGGGGCAATCAAGGGCCTGGCGGGCGGGCTGATAAACGGGGCGCTGGCGCTGGCTTCCCCCGGAGGGATGCCGTCCGCCGGCTGGGCCGCTGCGGCGCTGCTGCTAGGCGCGTTCAGCTACGGGGTCAGCCTCGTGCTCTTCATCCTCGCCATGAGGGGCCTCGGGGCTTCCAGGGCCGGCGCTTTTTTCGGGGCTTATCCTTTCATCGGCGCCGCGCTCGGCGTGGCCGTCCTCGGGGAGCCTTTCGGCTGGCGCCTGGCCGTTTCCGGGGCGCTGATGCTGCCGGCCTTCCTGGTGCTGGCGCTGGAGTCCCATTCCCACCGGCACAGCCACGAGGCGCTGGAGCACGAACATTCCCATACGCACGACGACCTGCACCACGGCCACGCGCACGACGCCGCGCCGGCCGGACCGCATTCCCACCCGCACCGCCACGAGGAGTTGGCGCATGAGCACGCGCACATGCCGGACTCCCATCACCGCCACGCGCATTGACGCACTTGAACTTTTCTTGATTTGCGCCTGTTATATAATTTTCTATACTGTTATCGCGCCTTTACCGGCGTGAACGCGTCATGCGAACAATAGCCACTCTCTCCCTGCTGCTCGCGCTGCCCCCGGCCGCCTTTCCCGGCGAGTTCCGGGACAAGGGCGATACTATCGCCGTGGATTTCCCGGCCGGCTGGGCCGCCGGCAAGAGCGACGACCCTTCGGTGACGCTGAAGCTGGAGAGGTCGAAGGACTTCGTGGAGTTCTCCAAGCAGGAGTCCGAGCTCGGGGATTACTACCTCAAGGCCCGCGTCAAGGAGCAGGTGGACTCGCTGCGCTCGAAGGGCACCACGCTCGCGGGCGACGTGCGGCCGGTGAGCATCCGCGGAGCGGGCGCCGCTTACTATACCTCCTACGAATCGATGGGCGAGCCGGCCTACATAGCTTTCTTCACCTACAATTCCGCCTCCTACGCGGTGTCCGCCAAGGGAATGGCCGACGGGGACTTCCGCTCCATGCTCTACAGCGTGCGCAAGCCGGGCGAGAAGATAGAGCTTCCCAAGCCCAAGAAGGTGCGCGTGGTGCGCCGCAAGCGCCAGCGCGAGGAAGAGGACTCCGCCCAGATCTTCAAGGAGGAGCCTGCCGCGGGCTCCACGGAGACCGTGGCCGGCTCTACCGGGTCCATCCTGAACGCGTTCGCGGTCTCCTCCTCTTCGGAAGAGGCCCCGGCGGTGCAGGCGTCCAGCGGCGCGGTGGCCGCCGCCGCGGAGACCGCGGCCCAGAATTTCCTGGCCGAGCTGGCTAAGAAGAAGGAGGGGGACCAGGGGCAGCCGCCTTATATCCCGCGCGCGCCGCTGCCGGCCGTTTACTGGGGAGTCCTGATCGCTGTCTGGGTCGCGGGCGCTTTCGCCGCCAGGGGCGCGGCCGCGTCCTACAAGAACCCGAAGCTCCCGCCGCCGCCCTCGGAAGTTCCGCCCGACTTTTTCTTCCCGTTCCTGATCACCAGGTTCGCTTCCGCCAGGGAAGCCGTGTACCAGGTTACCACCAGGCAGAAGCAGAAACTGATGGCCGAGTACGTCTCCGAGCACGGCGCGTACATCGCCGCCGGCGTATATGGAGCCGTCTTCTTCCACGTGGCCTGGAGCCTGCTGGCTGCCGTGGGTTACGGTCCCGCCGTGACGAACGCCCTGCTCCGGGTCCCTCTTCTCGGCCGCGGCCTCGCCTCCCTGCCCGAGGCCGTGTTCGCCGTACCCGTCGTCGTGGGTCTTTTCAAGTACGTTGCCGCCAGGCCCGTGCTGCAGCTGACGGACGCCCAGTCCAACCTGGTGATGGAGGTCCGTCCGGAGGTATCCTACGGCCTGATCAAGGACGGCGCAGGCAAGGAGGTCGCCAGGCTGGTCAGCAAGGGGACTTTCATGTACCGCTACTGGGAGTTCGTGGACACGGACAACCTGGTGGTCTTCTCCATACGCGACGACTTCCCGAAGGGCTACCTGCTAGGCAAGATCTTCGGCAGCCTGGGCGGCTCGCTGCGCTCGCGCTACGGCATTTTCGCCCAGGACAGGCGCGCGGGCTTCGTCTTCCTCGACCCGTCGTCCTCGGACAGGTTCCAGATACACATGGATTTCGCCTTCGCCCGCCTGGGGCATCCGGCTCAGATACTGGCCGCGGTGCTTTACGTGATCTCCAGGGAGAAGGATACCTCCTATCCTTCCCCTTTCTGACGGAGGCCCGCGCTTTATGGACACGGAAATATTGTTCGGCGTGAACACCGCCGAGGAGATACTGGCCGCCGGCCGCCGCCGCGTGCTGCGGCTCTATATCTCGCGCGCGGAGAGCGGGCAGCGGGTGCGCGAGCTGGCGGCCCTGGCCCGGTCGAAGGGCGTTTCCCCGGATTTCTGCGATCCCCGCACGCTCGAGAAGCTGGCCAAGGGCGCCGCTCACCAGGGCGTGGTCATAGAGGCGGAGCCTGCCCGCAAACTGACGCTCGACGAGGCCCTTGACCTTGAGAAAGACCTGAAGCGCGCTGTCTGGGCGGGCCTGGACGGGATCACCGACCCGATGAACCTGGGCGCCATCATCCGCTCGGCCGCCTGCTTCGGCGTGAGCACGGTGGTGCTCCCGGAGCGCAGGTCCGCCGGGCTGACGCCGGCCGCGCAGAAGGCGGCCTCCGGGGCGGTGGAGCGCGTGAACGTGGTGGAGGTGGTGAACCTGAACCAGACCATCCTGAGGCTCAAGGAAAAGGGCTTCTGGGTGTACGGGCTGGACATGGGCGGCAAGCCCCTGCCGCGGGTGGATTTTTCGCTGCCGGCGTTCATAGTGATCGGCTCCGAGGGCGAGGGGCTGCACCAGAAGACCGGCGAGCACTGCGACGAGATAGTCTCCATCCCGCAGAAGGGCGGGGTGGAGAGCCTGAACGCCAGCAACGCGGCGGCCGTCGCCTTCTACGAGCTTTCCAAAAAACTTTAGTCCCCACCGGGACATGGGTCCGTCAGGCACGGGGTCGGCCACACCGTGGCCGCCCCTCGTCACTCGGTTTCGGCGCGATGCAAGCCTCAACCTCCGCGACGGCCTTCCGGGCCCATGTCCCGGTGCGGCTGTGTAACTGGAAAGTTCGCGGCAGGCTCCTGAAATATAAAAGAGGAACGGGGAAGTCGATAAAACGCAGCGGCGCGGGCCTATGCCCGCGCCGCTCTGTCTCCCTCAAAAGTAAGGAGCGGAAAGCGACCGTCGATAAGGTGTTCCGCTCCGGAAATAGTATAGCAGATATTCCCGGTTTGTCAAGGGGGATGCTCTTGACGCGTCAATGCGCGGCTGCGCCCGGCGGGTCACTTCAGCACGAAGAGATACAGCTCGCCGGGCGCCTTCATCGAGGAGGCCTCCGTTTCGGCGGTCCCGCCGGTGCCCCAGAACAGGTCCACGCGGCCGGGGCCGCGGATGGCCGAGCCGGTGTCGTGCGTGGAGACGAAGCGGCTGAAGTCCGCGAAGGAGAGCCGGTCCCCGGAGGCCACTGGCCGCCGGGACTTCAGCAGCCCGAACAGGCCGAGGGGGATATACTTGGGATCTACGGCTATGGAGCGGCCGGCGGTGAGCTGGCGGCCTATGGCGCCGTACGGGCGGCTGTCCTTCGGGCGCTGCCTGAAGAAGATATAGCGCGGATTGACGTCGGCGAGCCGCTCTTCGCGCGGCCCCTGCGCGGAGAGATAGGCTATGAAGTCCTTGAACGACATCGCTGGCACCTCGCCGCAGTCCATCAGCAGCTTCTGCACGCTGCGGTAGGGGTGGCCGTTGGCCCCGTCGAAGCCCACGCGCGCGTAGTCCCCGTCGGGGAAGCGCAGCACGCCGGAGCCCTGTATCTGCAGCAGCATGATCTGCGAGGGATGGGCGGACCAGACCAGCTCCAGGCCCTGGCCGTCGAGGGCTCCGGCGTGTATCTCCGCGGTGGAGTAGTGGCGGACCAGCTTGCCGGTCCCGTCGTAGCGGCCGTAGTCGAAGTCCACTCCCATCGCGGAGGTGGTCTTCACCAGGTCGCCCGGCTTCAGCAGGATGGGATACTTGTGGTCCGCGTCCCGGGTCCTGGAGACGTCCAGGCCGGCCTCGTAATAGCCGGTTATCACTGTCTTGCCGGTCCCGTCGTCGGCTGAGGCGCGGTAGACCCTGAAGCGCCCGGCCAGCGTCTTTCGCAGCTCCGCGGCCGGCATGTCCGAGGCGAAGATGTCCTGCAGCGCCTTTAGCGTGCTGCGCAGGCGCGGGGCGTCGAAGACGTCGCCCCCGATGGAGATCCTGGCCGAGTCCGGCCTGGAGTTCCAGTAGTCCAGGTCGGTAGCGAGCGTCTCCAGGAGGCTTCGCCTCCCGAGGTCGTCGGCCGGCAGCGGCAGCAGCGAGGGGTCCACGGCGGACACCTCGCGCACCGCCTGGGCCTCGGGATAGCCTTCGGAGGGCGAGAGCCTCAGGTACCTGGGACAGGAATCCAGCGCGTCGGCCGGGCTGAAAGGAGCCGGAGCGGCCGGCGCTTCCGCGGCGGCGCTGTACCAGGGGGACTGGCAGAAGGCGGCTCCTGGCGCGAGGAGCAGGGGCAGGAATGCGGCCGCTTTCATACGAGAATACTACATAATGGCCCGGCGGAAATCAATGCCGGGGCATCACTCCGCGGGGAGCGAGAACCAGAACGTCGCGCCCTTGTCCGGCTCGCTTTCGGCCCAGATCCGGCCGCCGTGCCTGGCTATGATGCGCTTGGCTATGGAGAGGCCTATGCCGGTACCGGAGAAATCCTCGGCTTTGTGGAGGCGCTGGAAGACGTCGAACACCTTCTCCTTGTACTGCGGGGGGAACCCGACGCCGTTGTCGCTGACGCGGACTACGTGGAAGCCTCCTTCCAGCCTGCAGGAGATCTCTATGCGCGCCTTCGGCCTGGAGGAGGTGTACTTGACCGCGTTGGACAGCAGGTTGACGAAGACCTGCTTGATCATGGCGCGGTCGCATTTGACCTGGGGCAGGGACTCGGTGTGCCACTCTATGGCCCTGTCCGGGTTCTCGGATTTTATGTCCGCCAGCACCTCGCCCAGTATCTCGGAGAGGACCACGGCGTCCTTGTCCAGGGGTCTCCTCCCGGCGGTGGAGAGGGTGAGCAGGCCTTCCACCAGGCTGGTCATGTGGAGCACGGACTTGTGGATCATCCGGATGGTGGCGCGGTGCTCCTCCCTGAGCTCCGGCGCCGCCTCCTTCTCCAGCAGGTCCGCGAAGACGTTTATGCGGCGCAGCGGGGCCTTCATGTCGTGGGCCGCCGAATACGAGAAGGCCTCGAGTTCCTTGTTGAGGTCCGCCAGCTGGGCGGTGCGCTCCTCCACGCGCTTTTCCAGGCCGGAGTTGGCCTCCAGCAGCAGGCTATGCGCCCTTCTCAGCTCGCTTTCGGCCCGCTTGCGCGCCGTCACGTCCTCGAAGATGGACATGATGCAGTCCTTTCCCTTGTAAGGGATCGGGATGGAAAGCACCTCCATGTTGAAGACCGTCCCTCCCGGCGCCTGCATCTTGATCTCGGCCGGGGGCAGCGGCTTGCCGGTCCTGGCGAGCTCCAGCAGGCGGGCCGCGGCCTGCTGCCTGGAGTCGGGATGCACGAAGTCCAGCACGTCGCGGCCGATGATGGAGGACTGGTCCTTCAGGCCGCCTATCGAGAGCATCTGGCGGTTGGCGAAAAGCAGTTTGCCGCCGCGGTAAACGGTTATCCCCACCGGCGCGTTGTCCACCAGCGTGCGGTAGAGCTCCTCGCTTTCGCGCAGGGCCTCCTGGTCGCGCCTGAGCTCCGTCAGGTCCAGCAGGGTGCCCAGCACGGCGGGGCGGCCGAGGTATTCTATCCTGGTGCCGAAGACCTCGACGTGCAGCACCTCCCCGTTCTTCTTCCTGCCGCGGAAGGCGTAGCTGAGGGACGAGACCTCTCCCTCCAGGCGCCGCCGGAGGTTCTCCTTCACCAGCGGCCAGTCCTCCGGAACTATTACGTCCTGGGGTGACAGCGCCAGCAGTTCTTCCTGCGTGTAGCCCAGCAGCGAGGCGAGCGTGGGGTTCACATAGCGGAACCCGCCGTCCTGGATCAGGTACACCCCGACCATGGACTTCTCGGTCAGGGTCTTGAACTTGGTTTCCGACTCCACCAGGGCCTGCTCCGCTTTTACGCGCTCCGAGACGTCCCTGAAGAAGCCCTGCAGCACCCGCTTGCCGCGGATGTCAATCACCTGGGCGGTTATCTCTATGGGCACTTCCGAACCGTCCGCGCGCAGCACGTAGTGCAGCTCCGGGCCGCTGCGGATTATGCCGCT
>JAJZOZ010000197.1 GCA_021811405.1 bacterium
CGGCCTTTTCGCCTCCGCTTTGCCCCCCCCCGCGCACCGATCTGTTCCCCGTCTCCGGTGGGAGTTATCCGGCTTCCGGGGTCAGGCTAACATTTCCTGTTACTAAAAACCCCTCCGGGACACCGGGACCGTTATAGTTCCAAATCCCGGGCGGCGTCTGCCCATCCGCCTCATCCGCCCCGCCCCGCCAAAGCGTAGAATTGATATAGCAGAAAGTTTCCGCCACAGCGGCGCAAAGGAGATTCGATGAGGACCTTTATCCTGATAGGCATATTCTGGGCCGGCGCTTCCGCGGCCAACGCGGCCCCGGCAGCGGGCCCCGGTTTCCAGGAACTGGCCGGGTACCGGGCCTCCGACGTAGCGCAAGCCCTCGGGGAGCCGGGGCAGCCGGCCTTCCCCCAGCCCGGGGCCGCGGTCCCGGCCTGTTCCAGGCCGCAGGCGCGCATAGACGCCGCGGGCAACATCTACAACGGCCGGAAGCTCCTGGGCCGCGGCGCGACCGGCTACAAGACCGGCTGCACCGACGACGTCGCCTGGACAGACCGCTCCGGCTACCTGTACAGGAACTCCGACAGGATCGGGAACGGCGCCAGGGAGTACGCCCTGGCGGCCTTCACCGGCGACGTGATCTGGACCGACGCCTACAGCTATCTGTACCGCAACGGCGCGAGGATCGGCCAAAGCGCGGTGCGGCACGACATAAACGCCTTCAGCGGCCAGGTCATCTGGGCCGACGTTTACGGATACCTGTACAGGAACGACAGGCTGAAGACCGACAGGATAGGCTCCGACGTCAGGGAATACAAGACGGCCGCGTTCTGCCCGGCCGTGCTCTGGCTGGACAGGTTCAACGGTCTCTACCGCAACGACGGCGCGGCCACCCGCCGCATCGGCTCCGACGTGAAGAAGTACAGCGTGGCGGCCAGGAACGGCATGGCGGCGTGGCTCGACTCGCATGACGCTCTCTTCGTGGGCGGCCTGCCGCTGGCCCGCGGCGTACGCGAATACTCGCAGGACGCCTGGGGCAACATCACCTGGACCGACCTGAACGGCGGCCAGCACCAGAACTGAATGGCGGCCAGGATATTGATAGTGGACGACGACGAACATTTCGGCAGGAACGCGGCCGAGTTCCTGGGGCTGCACGGTTTCAACTGCCTTTTCAGCGGCCGGCCGGTAGAAGGACTGGCCGCCGCTCGCGAGTTCATGCCGGAACTGGCGGTGATAGATTTCGAGATGCCGGAGCTGGACGGGGCCGGCCTGGCCGCCGGCCTGCTGGGCATACCGGGGCTGGGCGGCCTGCCGCTGATCTGCCTGACGGCCTTCCCGGAAGGCGCGGCCGACAGGCTGGCCGCCGTGTGCCCTTCGTGCCTGGTGCTGGACAAGACCGACGGTCTGACGGGCCTGCTTTCCGCGGTGAACGGGATACTGGGAACGGAGAAATAAGGGAGGGAACGAATGAGAACGATACTAACGCTGCTGATGCTGATGCCGGCCGCGAAGGCCGCGGCCTTCGACCTGCCGGCCATGCGGGCGGGAGGGCTGCCCGCGGCGGAGGCCGCGGCGTTGCCGGCCCCGGCCGGCGCCGACGCCCGCGACTGGGACCTGCTGCGGGCCGGGTTCTTCCGCGCCGCGCCGCCGGCGGACCTGTATTCCATAATGGGCGAATACCGGGGCTACCTGCACCCGCTCTACGAGCGCGAGGATTACATCGTCCCTTTCAGGATGACCGTCTACCGCGATCCGGCTTCGGGAGGGATCAAGGCGGTCTTCCCGCTGTACGATACGCCGGAGACCGTCACGCTCAAGATGACCAGGTCCGGCGCCGAGTTCGCCGACGCGTGGGGCGGCCGGGTCCGCTTCGTCATCCGGGTGCTGGACGGCAGGCTCTACATCTTCAGCGATCTCTACAGCGACGAGACCTACGGCGCGGCGGAACCGGTAAAGGCCGGAAGGGCGCCGGCGCGTTGAGCGCGGAGGGCCGGCAAGGCGGGGCGGGTCTGACCCGTCCCGCTTTTTTTATATATAATTCATTCGACCATTCTCGTCCAAGGAGCCGGCATGAGCATTCATAAGAACCAGCCTAAAGGACTTTTCCTCCTCTTCTTCGTGGAGATGTGGGAGCGCTTCTCGTACTACGGCATGAGGGCGCTGCTGGTGCTCTACATGGTGAAGGCCCTGCAGTTCACCACCGAGAAGGCCAGCCACGTCTACGGCTGGTACACCGGCCTGGTCTACCTGACCCCGCTGCTCGGCGGCTACATCTCCGACCGCTATTTAGGCCAGCGCAAGGCCATCGTGATAGGCGGCGTGCTGATGGCCATCGGCCATTTCGCGATGGCCTTCCCGCCGATGCCTTTCTTCTTCGGCGCGATGATCTGCCTGATCATGGGCAACGGCTTCTTCAAGCCGAACATCTCCACGGTGGTGGGCTCCCTCTACGAGGAGAACGACCCGCGCCGCGACGGCGGCTTCACTATCTTCTACATGGGCATCAACGTCGGCGCTTTCTTCTCGCCGCTGATCTGCAGCACGCTGGGCGAGAAGATAGGCTGGCACTGGGGCTTCGGCGCCGCCGGAGTCGGCATGGTGATCGGCCTGGCTATGTACCTCTGGGGCCAGCAGGCCATGCTGGGCGACCACTGCAAGAAGCCCGCAGTCCCGCAGACCAACTACTGGCTCCCGATAGCGCTGGTCACCGCGATGGTCCTGTTCCTGATAGCCGGCGCGATGGACTTCAACGGCTTCGACATCGCGGGCATGTTCCCCGCCTGGCTCAAGTGGCTGGCCTTCATCGGCGTGCTGCTCTGGCTGGCCTACGCCTACGCCTCCAAGCCGGAGTCCGGCCTGACCCACGTAGAGAAGCAGCGCATAGCCGTGATCTTCATCATGGTGTTCTTCGCGGTCTTCTTCTGGTCGGCCTTCGAGCAGGCCGGCTCGTCCCTGACCCTCTTCGCCGACACCGAGACCAACAGGAACCTCAGCCTGTTCGGCTGGAACTTCCTGGTCCCGGCGGGCTGGTTCCAGTCGCTGAACCCGCTGTTCATAGTGCTGCTGGCGCCCTTCTTCTCCGGCATGTGGATAAAGCTGGCCGAGAAGAACAGCGAGCCCTCGAGCCCCGTGAAGTTCGCTATGGGCCTGGGGCTGCTGGCCGTGGGTTTCGTGGTCATGATAGCCGCGGCCGCCTCCTACCAGCAGAGCGGCCCGGTCAGCGTGCTGTGGCTGACCGGCGCCTACTTCTTCCACACCCTCGGCGAGCTGTGCCTCTCGCCCGTCGGCCTGTCGCTGGTGACGAAGCTCGCGCCCGCGCAGTTCGGCTCGCTGATGATGGGCGTCTACTTCCTCTCCAGCACCGCCGCGGGCTTCGTGGGCGGCAGGCTGGCCGGCAACTACGACGCGATGAACCACGTGAACTTCTACATGATCCCTACGGCCACCGGGGTGGGCGCGGCGCTGCTGCTGCTGCTGATCACCCCGAAACTGCGCAAGTGGATGCACGGGGTGCACTGAGGCCTCGGGTTTTTAAAAGAAGAACGCCCGGGTTTTCCCGGGCGTTCCTTTTTGCGGGCGCCGTCCGCCGTCAGCGGCGGCGCTGGTAGTTGGCCAGCACTTCCATGAAGTTGTGCGCCGCCATCAGGTCGTCCGAGGTGTGGCGCAGGCGGCGCAGCATCACCAGTATTATCTCTATCAGCATCGCCGCGCCCTCGCGCGGGTGCGCGTCGATGAAGCGCATCAGGCCGTCGCGGCCCAGCTCTATCACCTC
>JAJZOZ010000039.1 GCA_021811405.1 bacterium
ACGCGCCGGCCTCGCTGGCCATCACCAGCACCGGCTCCTACACGATGACGCTGGGCTGGCCCGCCGGCGGGGGTTCCCGCTACAGGGTGGACAGGTCCACCGACGGCGTGAACTGGAGCACGGTGCGCTCCTGGAGCGACGTGCTGGTCTCCACCTCCTTCCAGGACTACGGCCTGCGCTACGCCACCACGTACTATTACGCCGTGGGCGCCTACAACGACGACGGCGTCATCTCCGTTTCCAGCGCGATGACCTCCGGGATCACGCTGGACCTGCCGTCCATGTACACCGCCGTCTTCGCCACCGATTCCGCCAAGAACGTCTCGGCGCCGCTGCCGGGCCCAGGCCTGATAACGGTCACGATACCCGCCGGCACCCCGGACGGCTACTTCTGGATAAGCACCAGCGCCGCCACGGACCCGGGGGACATCTCCAAGAACGCCCTGGACGACGCCAACGCCAGGCTGACCGACGCCTCGCTGGTCCCCGGGACCATAGTCGAGCTGCACCTGTTCGACGTCTACGGCAACGCCTCCACCGCCACGCTGCCCTCCGCGGCCAGGGTGGCGATAACCTATCCCGACGCCGACGGCGACGGGGTGGTGGACGGCAGCGCCGTGAGAGCCGCCACCCTCCGGCTCTACAACCTCGACACCGCCGCGCTGCTCTGGGGCCAGCAGCCCAACTCCACGCTGAACGCTGGAACGAAGACCGTCTACGCGGACGTGCCGCATTTCTCGTTCTACGCGCTAGGCGGGGACTCCGCGGCCGAGGCGTTCAAGGGCACGGCGCTCTCCACCTCCAGCATACAGTGGAAGTGGCCGCTGGTCTCCGGAGTGGACGGGTACTACCTGTACTCCTCCAGCACCGCGAACAAGATAACCCTCAGCTCCACCACCAATTCCTATACCGACGCGGGCCTTGGTCCCAATAAGCCCTACACCAGGTGGCTGACCTCCTATACCGGCGCCGCGGAGAGCGCGGCTTCGCAGCATATCACCAGGTACACCTATGCCATTCCGCCGGACTCCTTCACGCTGAGCACCGTTACCGCCACCAGCGCCTATCTGGAGTGGCGCTACAGCACCGCCACGGCCTACGCCGTGGAGGGCTCCACGGACGGCGGCTCCAGCTATTACCGCATCCGCGACGCCTTCGTGCCCTGGCAGACCGTGACGCTGCTGAGCAACAAGTCCTACCGCGTCAGGATTGGCGCGCTGAACGGGGACAACGAGCTCTCGCCCGGATATTACAGCGAGGTGCGGACGGCCACCACGCCGCCGCTCAACATGACCATGACCGGCGTGGCCGTCTCGTCCTACACGATAGAATGGCGCTGGGATACCAGCTCGGTGGACGGTACCGGCATCACCGGCTACAACGTCTACCGCGCCACCTCAACGGAGGCCGGCGATCCTCCCGCCGGGGAGACCGGGGAGGTGCTGCAGTCCCTGGCCGCCTCCGCCACCTACTGGATAGAGACCTTCAACGCGGCCGGTTCCAAAACGTCCAATTCGCTGCACTCGCGCTGGATAAAGGCCGTCGGCCTGCTGGAGAGCGCGGGGCGCACGGCCTACAAGCGCTACACCTACGCCGTGGCGCCGTCCACCTGCGCGCTCGCCTTCCCCGACTTCAAGAACGTGTTCACGAATTCCGTGAACCTCTCCTGGAACTCCTCCGACGCCAGCAAGTACGTCATCGAATACGCCACGGCCACCGCGTCGCAGACCTCGGCGGACTTCTCCGTTGGCCTTACCTCGGCGATAGTGACCGGGCCCGGGGCCGTGACCGGCCTGCAGGGCAACACCAAGCACGACTTCCGGATAGGGGCCATCAACGGCGACGGCCTGCAGACCCCGGACAACGCGCTGAACCCGCAGGCTTACAGCGCCCGCTACAAGGTCCTGACGAGGCCGCCCGATACGCCGGTCAAGGTGGAGGCGGTCACGGACACCTCGCTGAAATGGAGCTGGTCCACCGGCACTTACACCAACCTGGACTACATCACCGGCTACGTGATAGGCATTGCCAGCTACACGGCCGAGCTGGGCGATTTCGTCCTGGGTATAGACAGCATCCTGGGGACCAACACCACTTCGTATACGCTGGATTACCTGATAACCAACAGCACTCATACACGCTTTATCTGCTCGCAGCAGAGCAACCCGGCCACCGGGTACGCGTCCTACGGCGGCGTCTGTATCTCCAGTACCGGGGCCACGTTCGCCACGCCTCCCAACGACGTCAGCTTCGACACGATCACCGCGCATACCATAGGCGTCTGGTGGAACGAGCCCCAGGTGCCGGCCACCCAGTACCGGGTGGAGCGCTCAACGACCATGGGCGAGGACGGCCCGTGGGTATTCCTCTCCAGCGTGACCGGCAACCGCTACCTCGACACCGGCTTGGACATCTCCGCTTCCGGTCTGAACACGTCCACCACGTATACCTACCGCATCGGCGCGATCAACCAGCTCGGTATACAGACGCTGGGCCTGGCCGCCGCGACCAACGGCAACCGCAGGGACTACAGCTTCGTGGAAAGCACGATGACGGTGCAGATAGCGCCGGTACTCTACGCGGCCGCCGCCGGCACCGACACCATCAACTGGTCCTGGACCAACTCAGTGGCGGGGGTGCTCTCCTTCAACGTCTACACCTCGACCAACGGCATACTGGCGTCCGGCTTGAGCGCCTCGGCCACCTACTGGACCGAGGTCGGCCTGTCCAGCGCCAATACCAGCTACACGCGGCGGATCAGGTCCGTCACCTCGATGGGCGAGAGCGATTACTCCGAGGCCTCGGCCATCACGTTCGCGCTGGCCCCGGACTCGCTGGCCTCCTCCGCCACCGGCCTGCACACGATAACGCTGGGCTGGAACGGCAACGGCGGCACCCGCTACCGGCTGGACCGCTCCGAAGGCGGCGCCGCGTGGACCACGCTCAAGAGCTGGAACGACGCGCTGACCGTCTCCACTTACACGGACACCGGCCTGCGCGCGGCGACCACCTACTACTACGCGGTCTTCGCCTATAACGCGGACGGCGTACTGAGCGCCTCCAGCGCCGCCTCGGCCGGCATCTTCACCGACTACCTGCCGGCCGACGTGACGCAGGTCTACTCCACCGCCGCGGTGGCCCTGACCGTCAGCGCGCCGCTGCCCGGCCTGGGCACGCTGAGCGTGACGATTCCTCCGGGGGCGATAGCCGCGGACGACTACATCTCGCTCAGCACCAGCGCGGCCACGGCGCCCGTGGAGGTGAGCAGCTCCGACCTGACTTCCGCCACCGCCAAACTGACCCTGGGCAGCCTGCTCAACGGCGGCGTCGCGGAACTGCGCCGCTGGACCATGTACGGCGTGCTCGACACGGCCAACTTCGCCGTGCCGGCGCGGGTGACTTTCGCCTACAACGACGTCAACGGCGACGGCATAGTGGACGGCACGGCCGCGGACGTTAACACGCTGCGCATCCTGCTGCTCGATACGGCCACGCTGGAATGGGTGCCGCAGCGCAACTCGGTGCTCGACAGGGCCGCCAAGACCGTGTACCTGGACACGAGCCACTTCTCCATCTACGCGCTGGGCAGCGTGCTGTCGTACGCGGGCCCGCTGGACAAGGTCTTCGCCTATCCCAACCCGTACAAGCCGGGCAGCTCCGGCCTGTTCGGGCAGCCGGCGCTCGGCGACGGGATAGTGTTCGAGTCCCTGCCCGCCGCTTCGACTATAAAGATCTACGACCTGGCCGGCGGGCTCGTCAGGGAGCTCTCCGACGACGACTCGGACGGCCGCTGCTTCTGGGATACCCGGAACAAGGCCGGCTCCAGGGCCGCGTCCGGGGTGTACTTCTACCTGGTCAAATCCCCCGACGGAGGCAAGAAATCCGGCAAGGTGGTGATAATACGATGACGCGGACGAACATGACAAGCCGTGCGTTTCTCCGGGGCTGCGTTCTGGCCGCGCTGTCGCTGGCGCCGCTGGCGGGGCCCGTCTTTTCCGCCGACGAGGGCGTCTCGGGCGGCCAGTTCCTGCGCATAGGCGTGGACGCCCGGTCGGCCGCCCTGGGCGAGACCGGCGCGGCCCTCTCCGGCGCGCCGGGGCTTTTCTACAACCCGGCCGGCCTGGCCGAGGCGGCCGGGCCGGAACTGTTCTTCTCGCACGCCCGCTGGATAGGCGACACCGGCTATTCCAGCCTGGCCTTCGCGGGCAAGCGCTATTCCGGGGTGGTGGGCGCGGGGATCAGCTACCTCGACTACCCTTCCATAGACAAGTACGACAAGTTCGGCAACGATCTCTCAGCCACCTATTCGGCCAACGACGCAGCCGTCATGCTGGGCTACGGGCGGCAGGTGGCCCCGCGCCTGGACCTGGGCTTCGCGGCCAAGTACATCTCCAGCCGCCTGGAGACCGCCAACGCCTCCGCGCTCGCGCTGGACGGCGGCCTGCGCTATTCCGCCCTGCCGGGCAAGCTGGACTTCGGCCTCTCGGTACAGAACTTCGGCGGGCCGCTGAAGTTCAGGAGCAGGTCCGACCCGCTGCCGCTGACCGTCAGGCTGGGCGGGGCCTACCGCCTGCCTTTCGGGCGGGACCGCCGCATGCACAAGAGCGCCGCTTTCTTCACCGACGTTAATTACCTGCGCGACGCCGGCGTCTTCGGCGGCGCCGGCGTGGAGATGACCACCGCCTACGACAAGGGGGCCGTCTTCGCGATGCGGCTGGGCTACCGCACGGCCGCGGCCGGCGGCTCCTCCGGCGTCTCGGCCGGCCTGGGCATGGACATGTCCAGCTACCTGATAGATTACGCCTATTCCCCTATGGGGGACCTGGGCAACACGCACCGCGTCTCGGTCACCGTCAGGTTCGGCCGCGGTTCCAGGGGACGCTGAGGGCGCGTGAAAAGGCCGGGCCGCCATGGGGCGCCCGGCCTTTTCCTTTTATCCGGCCTAGTACCTGAAGATGGCCGCGGCGGGGGCGTGGCCCGGCATCCTTTCCTTGTCCAGCACGTAGACCTTCCCGCCGTGGTCCAGCGTGCGGGCCACGCAGAGGTCCAGCAGCTCCATATCGCAGGCCTCGGGCTTGCCGTGCAGGTCCATGACCCCGGAGGCTTCGTCGTAGAAGCCCCAGCGCTGCTCCGAAGCCGAGACGAACAGCGTCCCCACCCGGCTCTCGCCGGCCGCCTGCAGGATGGCCGCCAGGTGGTTGGAGGCGCGGGGGGTCCCCTGCAGCCGCTCGTACTGCTCCACGGCGGTCCTGGCCTCCCTCTCGAACTCCGGTTTCACTATACCCCAGGCCCTGTCTTTAAGCTCCTCCGGCCTGAAATCCGCCGGGTTGCCGGGTATGCGGCCGGCGGCCAGGCGCGGATAGGTGTTGGCCTTGTCGTAGATGCGTGTAAGGTAGTCCACCCCGGCCAGCACCAGCGGCCCGCCGGCGTTGTTCAGGATGGCGTTGACGGCCCGGTTGACGTTGCGGAAATAGAACAGCACGTTCTCCTTGGCGTCGTCGGCATCCTCCGCGCCGCCGTGGAAGGAGGCGGTCTGGCCCCGCGCCCCCGCGGCCCGGCCCACCGTGTTGGAATGGAACTGCGGCTGCTTCTCCCCGGGGTTCAGCTCCAGCAGGTCCGCTATGCTCTTCGGCGCCTGGCTCAGGTCCAGCTCGGAGACGCTGTAGCGGCTGCACTGGTAGAGCTTCACCGAGCGCTGGCTGAGGGCCAGCACGCAGAAGCGGCCGTCCTCGGCGAAGAGCGGCAGCAGCTGCCTTACGCAGAACCTGTCCCCGGCGGCCGCCATCTCGGAGAACTCCAGCGGCAGCGTGAACGCTCGCCTGACGCGGCGCGACAGGAAAACCGCCAGCCCGCCGTTCTGGTACTGCCAGAACATGTTGTCCAGCAGCAGGCGCCTCGCCGGAACTGTCAGCTCCTCTATATCGGCGCGCTTTACCGCGGCGGCGGCCAGCTTGTATTCCGCCTCCTTCAGCAGCTTGCGGAACTTTATCGGATTCTGCTTCGTCTCTATGCTCCCCTTCACGGTAGGCATGTAGATGGAGACGCACGGTCCCATCCGCTCGTCCATCAATTCCCTGAGCTCTTCTCTTTTCATCAATAGCATGGCTCCCCCTGTGTTAATAAGCGGGTGTCCGGCCCGCTGGCGCGGGCGGCGGCGTGGATATGTTGACTTACCCTGACCCCAAGAGAAGCATACCACTAAGGGAGGGTGGATGCAAGCGCCGGTAAAGGCTATGTACAAAAAGGGGACAGGCTACCTTTTGGAGGGACAGCCGGTCCCCGGGCAATATGATAGAATAGGTCCTAATAAGCGGCCGTACCTGCGGATAGCCCCGGACGGCCTTTATTATTAAAGGGGAGGACTCGTGAAAACTTTAAGGAACCTGGGTATAGTGGCCTTGATAGGCGCGGCCTGCGTGAGCGCCTACGCTTCGCCTGACGAAGATCTGCTGGACGCTATCAAGAAGCACGACATAAAGGCAGTACAGGCCGCGCTGGCCGCCGGCGCGAAGACGACCTTCAAGGATCCTACGGGCACGGACGCCACGGACTGGGCCGCCTTCGCCGGGGACAACGAGATACTCAAAGCGGTGCTCGCGGCCGGCGGGAACGTGAACTCTCCCGGCTATCTCGGCTATACGCCGCTGATCCAGGCGGCGATGTGGAGCAACGTGGACGCCGTCAGGACCCTGTTGGACGCCAAGGCCGACGTCAACGCCAAAGAGGAGGCCGGCAATACCGCGCTGATGCTGGCCGTGACCAAATGCGCCAACAAGGACATCATACGCATGCTCGCCGACGCGGGCGCGAACGTCAACGAGAAGGACAAGCTGGGCAACACGCCGCTCATGAACGCCGTCCTCTCCTCCGACCGGGACCAGCAGCTGGCCGGCGCCAAGATGATGGAGACCTACGGGCTCCTGCCTAAAAAGCTGGAAGACTTCTCCACGACCGCCGAAGTGGTGGACGCGCTGATAGTCTCCAGCGCCGACGTCAACGCCCGAGACGCGCAAGGCAGCACGCCGCTCATCCAGGCCTTCGTCAACCGCCACCCGGAGGCCGCCCAGCTCCTGATCGCCGCCAAAGCCGACGTCAACGCGGCCGGCAAGGACAAGAAGACCGCCCTGATGGCCGCCTGCCTGCTGGGCGACGAGGCCGGCGCCGTGGCGCTGCTGAAGGCCGGCGCCGACTTCAAGGTTGAAGCCGAGGGGGGCACTACCGCCCTGCATTACGCTGCTTCCAAGGGCCTCGCGCAGGCCGTCGCCGTTATGATAGCCGGCGGCGCGGACGTGAACGCCGGCGACTACATCCACATGACGCCGCTGATGCGCGCTTCGCTGCGCGGTCATGCCAGGGTGGTGAAGCTCCTGCTGGACGCCAAGGCGGACCCGGAGAAGAAGGACCTGATGAAGAACAAGGCCATCCAGTTCGCCAACACCAATAGCGACGAGGAAGTGCTGAAGCTCTTCCACGAAGCCGGGGTGTACGAGAACGCCCTCGCCAAGTACAAGAACAAGAACAAGCAGGAGTTCGAGTCCTATTACGGCTCGTACTGAGCGGCCAGGCGTCCGCCGATCACGCCTATGCGAAGCCGCCGGAGAGACCCGGCGGTTCCGTTTTCGGGGGGAGGGCCGGTGAGGAAGCCGCAGGCGGCCGAGGTTAGAACGCGGGCTTGGCGGAGCGCACGGCCCAGCGCAGCTTGGCGCTGGAGGAGCGCGGGTTGGAGCGGCGTTCGGCCGCGGACGGGCGGGACGGGGTCTGGGCCACGGAGGAGTAGAGCCCTTGCTCTTCGCCCCTGAAGAAGGCCTTTTTCACGCGGCGGTCCTCGCCTGAGTGGAAAGTGAGCACGGCTATGCGCCCGCCCGGCTTTACCGCCCAGGGCAGGGCCTCGAGGAAGCGGTCCAGCGCGCTGAACTCCCCGTTGACCTCTATGCGCAGGGCCTGGAACACGCGCTGCAGGGTCTTCTTTATGTCCTCTTCCCCGGGCTTCGGCGAGGCCTTGGCGAGGCCCGCGCGCACGGCCTTGGCCAGGTCGGAAGTGGTCTTGATGGGCAGGACGGCCTCTTTAATGGCTCTGGCCGCCATCAGCGCGTGCGGCTCGTCCGAATTCTCCTCGAATAGGGCCTTCAGCTTGTCGGCGGTGACGGTCTTTAGGAATTCCGAGGCGGGCTGTCCCCTTTCTGGGTTGAGCCGCAGGTCCAGCGGGCCGTCGGCCTTGTAAGTGAAGCCGCGCTCCGGGTTGTCCAGCTGCATGGACGAGACGCCGAGGTCCGCCAGCACGCAGTCGAAGCCGCCGCCCGCCTCGCCGAGCAGGCCCAGGATGCCTGCGTAGTTCATCTTCCTTATCGTCAGGACGTCCGGGCCGTAGCCCTCGGCCCGCAGGCGGGCCTCGGTCTTGGGCAGCTCCACGGTGTCCACGTCCACCGCGAAGTACCTGCCGCCGGGCAGCAGCTTCGGCAGTATTTTTCGGGCGTGGCCGCCGTAGCCCAGCGTGGCGTCGAAGATGGTCTCGCCGGGCTTGGGGGAAAGTATCTGCAGGATCTCGTCGACGCAGATGGGGCGGTGCGTGCCAGCCGGGGTGAGCCCCTTGGCTATGATATGCTCTATCTGGTCCGCGTATTTCGCGGGATCGAGCTCCTTGTACTTCTGCTCGAAGCGCCGCGGGTGCGTGCCCGAGTAGCGCACGCGGCGCTTATGCGGCTTCGGGGCCTCTTCCGTCATGCTCCAATGTTAGCGATAAACCGCCGGGGCGGTCAATATTGTATTATTCTATACAATACCGCGCGACAAGGACCGGGACCATGGCTAACGATATCAAGCTGCTCACCGACCAGGACCTTTACCTCTTCAACGAAGGCAACCACCTCAGGCTCTACGACAAGCTGGGCGCGCATACCGCGACCGTGGACGGGAAGGACGGCACGCACTTCGCCGTCTGGGCGCCGAACGCGAAACGGGTGTTCGTGATAGGAGATTTCAACTACTGGAACAAGGACGAGCACCAGCTGCACCAGCGCGGCAGCTCCGGCATCTGGGAGGGCTTCATACCCGGGGTGAAGCCGGGGCAGAACTACAAGTATTACATCGTCTCCAATTTCGACGGCTTCGCCGCGGAGAAGGCCGACCCTATGGCTTTCGCGGCCGAGGAGGCCCCGAAGACGGCTTCGGTGGTGGCCGACCTCGAGTACGAGTGGGGCGACGCGGACTGGATGAAGGCCAGAGGCGCCAGGAACGGCCTCAAGAGCGCGGTCTCCATCTACGAGCTGCACCTGGGCTCCTGGCGCCGCAGCCCGGACGCCCCGGAGCGCTTCCTCACCTACCGGGAGCTGGCCGGGGAGCTGCCCGGCTACCTGAAGTACATGGGCTTCTCGCACGTGGAGCTGATGCCGGTGACCGAGCACCCGTTCTACGGCTCCTGGGGCTACCAGACCACCGGCTACTTCGCGCCCACCGCGCGCTACGGCGGTCCGGCCGACTTCATGTACCTGGTGGACAAGCTGCACCAGGCCGGCATAGGCGTGATCCTCGACTGGGTGCCGGCGCATTTCCCTTCGGACCCGCACGGCCTGGCCAGGTTCGACGGCACGCACCTCTACGAGCACGCCGACCCGCGCCAGGGCTTCCACCCGGACTGGGGCAGCGCGATCTTCAACTTCGGCCGCAACGAGGTGAAGAGCTTCCTGCTTTCCTCCGCCATGTTCTGGCTGGACAAGTACCACATAGACGGCCTGCGCGTGGACGCGGTCGCCTCGATGCTGTATCTGGACTATTCCCGCAAGGCCGGCGAATGGGTGCCGAACAAGTACGGCGGCAACGAGAACCTGGAGGCCATAGCCTTCCTGAAGCAGTTCAACCACGTGGTCTACGAGAATTTCCCGGACGCGCAGACCTACGCCGAGGAGTCCACGGCCTGGCCCATGGTCTCGCGGCCTACCTACCTGGGAGGCCTCGGTTTCGGCCTCAAGTGGGACATGGGCTGGATGCACGACACGCTGCGCTATTTCTCTAAGGACCCGGTGTTCCGCCGCTACCACCACAACGACCTGACGTTTCGCATGCTGTACGCGTGGGGGGAGAACTTCACGCTGCCGCTGTCGCACGACGAGGTGGTGCACGGCAAGGGCTCGATGCTCTCCAAGATGGCGGGCGACGACTGGCAGAAGTTCGCCAACCTGCGGCTGCTCTACGGCAACATGTACGCGCAGCCCGGCCAGAAGCTCCTTTTTATGGGCGGCGAGTTCGGGCAGTGGGCGGAATGGAACCATGACCGCAGCCTCGACTGGCACCAGGCGGTCTACCCGGCGCACGCCGGCGTGCAGGCCTGGGTCAGGGACCTGAACGCGCTCTACGCCTCGGAGCCGGCGCTGCACGAGAAGAACTGCAGCCCCGACGGCTTCGAATGGGTGGACGCCAACGACGCCGAGCAGAGCGTCTCGGCCTTCCTGCGCCGCAACGGCGACCCAGCCGAGGCGGTGCTGGTGGTCTGCAACTATACCCCGGTGCCGCGCTACGGCTACCGGGTGGGGGTACCGCGCGGCGGCTTCTGGAAGGAGATGCTCAACAGCGACGCCACCGCCTACTGGGGCTCCGGCCTGGGGAACATGGGCGGGATGGACGCGGAGGCGGTGCAGGCGCACGGCAAGCCCTATTCGCTCAGCCTCACGCTGCCGCCGCTGTCGGTCTGCTTCTTCAAGAGCTGCGGCTAGGGCGCAAGGCCATGTGAATAAAAAAGCCGCCGGAAGGCGGCTTTTTTATTCGGGGCGTTCCCGCTCAGAGCGGCAGGCGCAGGCCTTTCTCCTCTTCGGCCGTGTGCGGCACGTACCAGACGAAGTCCGCCAGGCCCGCGTCGCCCTGCTGTATGCCGGCGGGGCAGGCGTCGGCGCCCTTCATGAAGAAGGAAAGCCCCTTCGCCCACGGCGCCCTGGCCGCCAGCGAGGCCGGTATGGCCGCGTTGTAGATGACGTGGCCGCTGCCGGCCACCACCAGGCCGGCGTAGCCCTTGTTGGCGTTGAGGAAGGCGGCCATATTGGCGCCCATGGCCTCGTTCCAGGCGGACATCGCGGCCAGGTAGTTCTCGAACTTGAACATGTCCGACATGTGGCCGTCGAAGGATTCCCTGATATAGGCGATGTACTTCGCGTTCGTGGTGACCTGCATGTCCGCGGGGAGGTATTTGGCCTCTTCCGGCGGCAGGGCTTCCAGGCCCTTCATGGCTATGTGCGAGACCACCTTCTTGGGCAGGTTGAGGGCCACGGCGGAGAGCTTCTTTTCGCGGATGAAGTCGAAGATCGGCTTGTAGAGGTTGAAGTCGAAACCCCATTCCTTCTGCCAATCGGCCTTTTTGAGGAACTCGGCCTCCGTTATCGCGCCGGAGGCGTACTCGTCCAGCACCGGCTGCAGCGTCACGTTGAGCATCTCGAAGCCTACCGCGACGCTGGCGCCGCGTGCCGCGTAAAGGGCTTTCAGCGCTTCCAGCTGGGCCAGGTGGTCGTTGGCCTGGTCGTGCGACTCGCCCACGTAGACCACGTCGCTGGCGGCCACGGCCGCGGCGAAGGCGGAGCCGTCCAGCGGGCCGGCGGCGCCGTGGGCGCAGACGGCGGGCAGCGCGGCGTCCCCGCGCAGCCCCGGCAGGGGTACCTGTATGTCCGCTCGGCCGGAGAAGGCGGCCAGCGAGCCGCCTCCGTCGAAAGATACGCCGGCGTCCAGCGCCATCGCGCAGGGGGCAAATGTTACGGAAGCGGCAAGGGTAAGGAGAAGTTTATTCTTCATCAAGGGTCCTTGCGGCCGCGGGGCCGCGGTTATTTAAAGGATATTTTAACAATGCCGGGGCGGCCTGCCTAGAAGCGAAAGGCCCCCGGCGCGCGTAGGCCCTACGGGTGCTCCAGGCTGTCGTAGAAGACGCCCAGCTTGCGGTAGTCGTCCTCGGTGACGCCGCTCTTCCAGTGGCCGGCCAGCATGGCCCAGCCGGTAACCAGGCAGAAGATGGCCGTAACTATCAGCGGCAGCAGGATGGTCTTTATGCGCAGCCTGGTCTTCCAGAGCCGCATTTCCAGCGAGCCGGGCGCCGGGCAGACGTCCAGGCAGAGGCCGCAGGAGGTGCATTCGTCGGAGTAGACGGCCGCCTTCTTGTCTACGGCTATCCTCTGCGGGCAGACCGCGGTGCAGAGGCCGCAGGAGATGCAGGGCGGGTCGTAGCGCCTGATGCGCGAAGGGCTGGCCAGGGAGATAAGGCCCAGCAGCGCCCCGTACGGGCAGAGGTAGCGGCACCAGAAATACGGCAGGTAGTAGCTGAGCACGAACAGCGCCGCTATCACCATGGCCGCGAAGAAGCTGATGTGGGCGAAGAAGAAGTACATCTTGATGTCGGCTATCTTGTTGTAGTCGTCGCCCAGGAAGGCCCGCACCCTGTCCGCGTTCATCGCTATGAAGATGATGAAGACGAAGAAGGCGAGGATGATGTACTTGACCGCGCCGAGGCTGTAGTCCAGCCAGTCGGCCGGCGGCTTCGCCGCGGGGGCGCGGTGTTTCCTGGCCTTGTGCAGCAGCTCGGAGAGGAAGCCGAAAGGGCAGAGCCAGCCGCAGAAAGACTTGCCCACCGCGAAGGACATGGCTATTATCGCCAGCAGGATGAACAGGGCCGCCGGGTGGGCCCAATGTATCTCCCCGGTGGCAAGGAACAGGCGCAGGCTCATCAGCGCGCTGATGGGCAGGAAGCCCTCCACCCCGGGGGGGCGGCGCGGCAGGGCGCTCCCGTCCAGCACGGCCGAGACGAAATTATGGAACTGCAGCCCTATCAGGGCTATCAGCAGCAGGAAGGCCAGCTGCAGCGCGAAGCGCAGCTTCTGCGGCGGCTTGTTGGCCGAGGGTATGGTGGGGACCAGAAGCCTGGCGAACAGGCTGCCCCGGGCTTTCTTCTGTTCCATGGGCGATTTTCCCGGTATCGGGGCCGGGCAAGGCAATGGAAAGACCGCCCCCGGGCGGGGGGCGGTCTTCCCGCGCGGCTTGACCGCTTACTTCAGGTGCTTGCCGAGTATGCCGGCCAGCTCGAACATCGTTATCTGCTTCTTGCCGCCGAAGACCTTCAGCAGCTTCTCGTCGGCGTTGATGTTGCGCTTGTTGACCTTGTCCTGCAGGCCGTTCTTCTTGATGTAGTCCCAGATCTTCTTGACCGCGGTAGGGCGGGCGACGGGCTCGGTGCCGATCACGGCTCCCAGTTCCGCATCCGGCTGCATCGCCTTCATGAATTTCTCGTTAGCCATAGTTAATCTCCTTGGAAAAATCCTGTTCTGCCCTAATACTACTCAAATTTGCCCGTTCAGGTCAAACGGGCGGCTCCGCGGCCGCCCGCCGCGCCCCGGAAAAAGGGGTTGCGCCCCTATTTCTTTATGACGGCCACGGCCTTGCCGTTTATGAGGAAATCGTCGTCCGGGTGCAGGTAGATGGGCTCGTAATCGTAAGAGGAGTCGGCCTTCAGTATCACCTGGCCGTTCTTCCTGTCGTCTATGAAGCGCTTTATCGTGGCCTTGTTGTCTATGATGGCCAGCACAATGTCGTTGTCGGCGGGCTCCCGCCTGTTGCTGTCTATCACCACGTAGTCCCCGTCCTCTATCTTCCTGCCGCCCAGCTCGGCGCGGTTCATCGACGAGCCGTTGGTCTTGATGGCGTAGAGGCCGGCCGGGCTCGCGCGGCCCAGCAGGCGCCCCGAGACGTGCAGGAAGCCCTCGAAGTTCTGCTCGGCGTACAGCGTGGCCGGGCCGCAGTTGGCCGTGCCGATGACCGGTATAGAGAACAGGGCGGAGGCCTCTTTCAGCAGGCCGCTGGCGAGCCCCGGCAGCAGGGAGGCCTTCTCCATCACGCCCTTGGCGCGGTCTATGGTCAGGAAGCCCTTCTTCTCCAGCTGCTGCAGGTGATGCTTGATCTTCTGGGGGGATTCGGCCGGCAGGCCTATGGCCGCGGCCATCTCGCGCAGACTGATCCGCGCCAGGTTATTGTCTTTGGAAAGGGCCAGGAGTTTCTCTTGTATAGGGTGCATATATAAAGGATAATATATTAAACCGGTAAAGTCAATACCTCCTTAATACTTGACAAATGGCGGAAAATCCTCTATACTACAAGGGAAGTTTTGTGAGAACTAAAAATGAGCGGCTTGAAAAATGTTAACATAATGCGCGTAAGGGAGAGGGCTGGAAATATTTTTTGCCCTGAATTAACCCGACACGCCCTTGGCCGCTTGATGGTCGTCTGATGCGCATAGCGCTTGATACGACACGGGCATAGCCCAGAGCATAGCTCCTGATGCGGCACGCGCATAGCGCAGTCGGGTTGACCGGAAAGTTTTTTAGTGTCGGAATTAACCCGACACGCCCTTGTCGGGGTAGTCTTGTAAACTATTTGCATAGGATTTAAATTACACGGAGGTTCTAAGATATGGTTAACGACGAGAAGAGCAGGGCGCTGGAAGCGGCGCTGTCGCAGATAGAGAAGAGCTACGGCAAGGAAGCCATCATGAAGCTGGGCGAGCGCTCCGCCAAGATGAAGGTTGAGGTCATACCCACCGGCGCGCTGTCGCTGGACCTGGCGCTCGGAGTGGGCGGCCTGCCCCGCGGCCGCGTGATAGAGGTGTACGGCCCCGAGGCCTCCGGCAAGACCACGCTGACCCTGCACGTGATAGCGCAGGCGCAGAAGAACGGCGGCATGGCCGCGTTCATAGACGCCGAGCACGCGCTGGACCCCATATACGCGCAGAAGCTCGGCGTGGACGTCGACAACCTGTTGATCTCCCAGCCCGACTCCGGCGAGCAGGCCCTCGAGATAGCCGAGAAGCTGGTGCGCTCGGGCGCTTTGGACATCATCGTGATAGACTCGGTGGCCGCTCTCGTGCCCAAGGCCGAGATAGAGGGCGAGATGGGCGACCTGCACGTCGGTCTGCAGGCGAGACTTATGAGCCAGGCGCTCAGGAAGCTCACCTCCATAGTGGCGTCCACCAAGACGTCCGTGATGTTCATCAACCAGATCCGCCACAAGATAGGCGTGATGTTCGGCAACCCCGAGACCACGCCCGGCGGCCTGGCACTCAAGTTCTACTCCTCCGTGCGCATGGACATCAGGAAGATAGAGACCATAAAGAAGGCCGAAGTGGTCACCGGCGCGCGCATCCGCGTTAAGGTCGTAAAGAACAAGGTGGCGCCGCCCTACCGCCAGGCCGAGTTCGAGATGGTCAACGGCGAGGGTATCTCCACCGAGGGCTGCCTGCTCGACATGGGCGTGGAGTGCGGCCTGCTGGAAAAGTCCGGCACCTGGTACATCTACAAGAGCGACCGCATAGGCCAGGGCCGCGACAACGCCAAGGACTACCTCAGGCTGCACCAGGACGTGGCGAAGGAGATAGAGACCGAGCTGCGCGCCCGGTTCATGCCCAAGCCGGCGCCGAAGCCCGCGGCCGCAGCGGCGCCCGCGCAGGAAGAGAAACCCGCGGAGAAGGCAGATAAGCGCGAAAAAGTAGCCCGCAAGTAATGCGGCCGCTGGCGGAAGATTTCTCGCGGCATCTCGGCATGGAGCGGGGCCTGGCTAAGAACACCTGCCTCGCCTATGCCGGGGACGCGGAGGCCTTCCTGGCCTATTGCGAGGCCAGGAAGACCGACCCCGCGAGAGCCGAGGCCACGTTCCTGGAGGCCTACCTCTGGAGCCTCAAGAAGGAGCGCGGCCTCGGGCCGGCCTCCATCTTCCGCAAGACAGAGGCGCTGCGCGCCTTCTACCGCTACCTGCGGCTGGAGGGGAAAGCGCAGAAGGATCCCACCGCCAACTTCAAGGCCCCCAGGCTGCCGCGCAAGGTTCCCCGCTTCCTGGACCGCCGCGACATGGAGAAGCTGCTGGTCTACCCGGCCGGCGAAGCCTTCGCCAAGGTGCGCGCGGCCGCCGCCATAGAGCTGCTCTATGCCAGCGGCATCAGGGTCTCGGAGCTGCTGGCGCTCAGGCTGGAGTCGGTCAACTTCCAGCAGGGCTGGCTGCGGGTGTTCGGAAAGGGCTCCAAGGAGCGCATGGTGCCGGTGAATTCCGCCGCTCTCGGGCGGCTCAGGGAGTACCTGTCCGCCCGCCAGCGGAAGTTCGGCGGTCAGCCCGCCGCGGACGAGCTGTTCGTCAACCGCTCGGGCAAAAAGCTCAGCCGGGTGCAGATGTGGAAGGACATCGTTTCTTTCGGCCGGGAGGCGGGGGTGGACATAAAGCCGCACCCGCACCTGTTCCGCCACACCTTCGCCAGCCACCTGGTGCAGGGCGGGGCCGACCTGCGCAGCGTGCAGGAGATGCTCGGTCACGCCAGCCTCAACACCACCCAGATCTACGCCCACGTGGACAAGGGCGATATCAAGCGCGCGCACGAGAAGTACCACCCGGACAAGTGAGGGCCTTTCCCGTCCGCTGGTAATTGCCGGGCGGTAATTGCTATAAAGATATCTTCGGGGCCCGCCTTAGCGGGCCGGGTTTTTATTTATTTGACGGGGTTTTCCGGCAGGCCGCCGGGCGGGGAGAGCTGACCGCAGGTTCCTACGATGATAGAAGACCAGAACGACATATTGGACTCGCGCATAAAGCTGCACGACAAGCACCGCTTCGAGATCAAGCTGGACATAGACCTGGACGCCGCCGCCCGGAGCTCCTACGAGGTGGAGACCTACCTTTTCATCCCGCGCTCGCTGAACGTCGGCCCGCACAACTACAGCAAGGACAGCTTCTACAACTCCAGCCAGCGCTACATACGCTGGCGCACGCCGAAGATCAGCATAGGCAAGCTGTGCGACCCGTCGCTGTCCACCTCGCCGCTCAACCGCGTGCGGGCCGACCTGGCCAAGGTGCTCTCCGGCTCCACCGACCAGGCGCTGGCCAGCTCCATCTGCGACGAGATCCGCCTGCTCGGCTGCATAATCCGCGGCGAGATACGCGACTACGTCAAGGTGTTCATAGAGGGGCTGGCCACCTACAGTTCGGCCGTGCCGGCCGCGCAGCGCAAGCTGTTCGTGGGGGAAGGGCTCGAGAACTTCCTGGGCGACCTCAAGGCCCTCGAGACCGCCCTTTCCTCGCTGAAGGCCGAGATCTCCGACCCGGCGGTGCCGCTGAGGGTGCGCGAGACCATGGCCTTCTTCGACGAGTACGTCAGCCTGATACTCGAGGAGTACCTGACCTCGCTGATAGAGGCGCTGCGCTCCACCCCGGAGGCCCGCGGCCGCTTCGGCGACATAGAGAGGGGCGTGCTGGCCATCGTTACGGCGCAGAGCCGGTACCGCCAGGCCATGAAATACCCGTCGGTGTTCGTGCCGGGCTCGTCCAACGAGGTGATAATCTACCGCCGCGGAGTGCTGAAGAAGTTCATGTCCGGCGTGCTCTACCTGAAGGCGGAGTTCTCCGAGTGGGAGGCGCTGACGCAGGTCTTCTTCGGTCTGGCCGCAGGCGCGGCGATGCTGTTCGCGGTGGTCGTCACCATCTACTTCCAGATCCGCTATACCATCAGGAGCATCCCTTTCGTGGCCGCGGCGGTCATCAGCTACATGTTCAAGGACCGCATCAAGGACTGGCTGAAACTGCTGTTCTCCAAGAGCCTGACGCGCTGGATCTCCGACCGCAAGATCGACATCCTGGACTCCTCGTTCGGCGGCGCCCGCATCGGCGTGCTGAAGGAGGCCGTGACCTTCATCCCGGTGCGCGACGTGCCGCCGGACATCACCCGCCTGCGCCGGGTGGACAACATCACCTCGGTGGACGAGGAAGGCAAGCCCGAGCGCGTGCTGAAGTACAAGAAGGAGATAGTCCTCTACCCCAAGATCATCATGGAGATGCACGAGCGCCGCCGGGACCTCAACGACATCATGCGCTTCAACATCCGGGACATCATCTCCCAGGCCGACGACGCCGAGGTCGACTATCCTTACGTCGACCTCGCCTCCGGGGACGTCCGCTCCGCCGCCTGTTCGCGCGTCTACCATCTCAACATGGTGCTCAAGTACACCTACTACACCAGGTCCGACCAGGTCGCCATCAACTACGAGCGCATCCGCATCGTGGTCAACAAGGACGGCATAGTCAGGCTCGAGGAGGTCCGCGCGGCCTGAGGCCGCTCCGGCCCGCGCGGCGTATGGAGATCAACGCGATCGGCATACTGGGTTCCAACAGCACCGGCGCCGGCGCCGCCGAGCTGTTCGTCAGGAACGGCTTCCAGGTGCGGCTTTACGACGATTTCAAGGACAGCCTCGCCGTGGCGCTCGCCAAGATCTCCTGGTCGCTGGCGCAGGCGGGCCGGGAGGAGCTCTTCGGCAACATAGAGGGCATCCAGGACCTTGCGAAGTTCTCGGGTGCCGACATCGTCATAGAGGCCGCCTCCAAACCGGAGGAGGAGCGGCGCCTCGTCTTCAACAAGCTCGCTAAGCACCTGGACCAGAACTGCCTGGTGGCCGCGCGCTGCGCGGTCCGCCCGCTGGCCTCGGCCGTAGAGAATACCGAACTGCCGCAAGGCCGCGTGCTGGGCCTGCATTTCGTAAAGCCGGTCCGGACCTGCCAGCTCGCGGAGCTCGTCCGCACGGACAAGACCGGCGACGGCCACATGGAGGCCGCCGCCGCGATGCTGCGCAGGATCGGGAAGACCCCGGTAATGGTGAAGGATAACCCGGGGCAGATAGTGGAGCGGCTGGCCCGCCCGTTCATGCTGGCCGCGCTGCGCCTGCTGGAGTCCGGCAAGGGCTACCCGCACGAGATAGACGCGGCGTTCAGGGAGGTCTCGGGCGCCGCCGCCGGGCCTTTCGAGGCTATGGATTCCGCCGGCCTGGACTCGGATCATTCCGCCTCCGAATACGTTTACGAGGCGCTCGGCAGGCCGGAGCGCCTGAAGCCGTCGCCGGTGCAGCAGCGGCTGGTGCAGTACGGCCAGCTGGGCAGGAAGTCGACCATCGGGTTCTACATTTACGAGGAAGGCCGCATAGTGGGCGAGAACCCGATACTGCCCAACCTGGTGAAGTACCTGGGGCTGAAGAAGACCGCCAAAGAGGAGATCTTCGGCGAGCTGATGCGCCCGGTGGTGGAGGAGGTTAAGCTGCTGGCCTCCGAGATCATGGCCTCGGAATACGATATAGAGACGGCCGCCAAGCTGGCCTTCGGCTGGCCCAGGGGTCCTTTCGCCTACAGCCGGGAGATGGGCGGCCTGATGCAGAAGAAGAAGGTCTCCGAGTTCGACAACCTGGAAACTTTCTGATATGGGCCTTATCGGTAATTTATTCTACCTGCTCTCCAGGCTTATTACCGACAAATCTCCGGCGGGTCACAGCGACCTGGAGGTGACGCTGGAGCGCACGCTGCACTCTCCTGACGGGCGGCTCAGGGTCTGCTTCTTCCGCAGGATCTCGGACGGCGTCTGCGGCTTCAGGGAAGAGGTCTACGACGATAAGGCGGCCAACCCCCAGTGGCGCCCGCTGCGCGAGGGCTATATCAAGGAGTACCCGGACATGGACAAGGCCCTGGCCGCCGCGCGGGCCGAAGTGCTTTGGCTGCACCTGGTCGAGCACTGAGGTATCCGGCGTTGCATGAAAAAGCCGCTTTTCGGCGGCTTTTTTCTTTTCCGCGCGGCCAGGCCGGTCAGGAGCCGGTAAGGCGCTTTACGGCGGCCACTATTTCTTCCAGCCTGGCCGTCTTTGAGAATATCTCCACCTGCAGGCCGGGCTTTATCTTTTTCTCTATCTCGTGCGCCGGAATGGAAGAATAGATCAGGAAAGGCACTTCGAAGGTGGCGGATATCATCTGCAGGCGCTCGTAGACCGCGAACCCGCCGCCGGCCGGCATCATGATGTCCAGTATTATGAGGTCGGGCTTGAGCTGCTTGGCCGTCATCATCCCCTGCATGGCGTCCAGCGCGGCGTACACCTTGAACGGCCCTTCTTTCTCTATGGCGGCCTTGAGTATAAGGTGTACCGTCTTATCGTCGTCGATGACGAGTATCTTCTTGGCGTCCGGCATTAGTGAGATGTTATCAAATTTTACCCGACAGGTAACCCATCAGGCGGTAGACGAGCTTGGCCGCGGCTAGCTCGGTGATATGGGAGCCCTTCACCGGGGCGGTCTCCACCACGTCCACGCCCACGATCTTCTTCTTCCGGCAGACCTCCCGGAACAGGTCCAGCGCGTCGTACCAGGAGAAGCCGCCCGGCTGCGGCGTGCCGGTACCGGGCATCACGGACGGGTCGAACCCGTCCACGTCTATGGTCAGGTACACGGTATCCGTCAGCTCCCGCAGCACCTCGCGGCGCAGCTTCGGCAGGTCCAGGCTCTCGTGCATCAGGTGCGTGCGGACGTTGCCGGCGTTATGGAACTGCCGCTCGTCGTGGCCTACGCTGCGGATGCCGACCTGGACCACCCTGTTCGTAAGCGAGGCCGGGTGCAGGGCGCAGGCGTGGCTGCGCCTGCTGCCGCGGTAGGAGACGCGCAGGTCGGCGTGGGCGTCGAAATGGAGGATGGACAGGTCCTTGTGCCTGCGGATGAAGGGCGGCAGCAGGGCCTGGGTGACGCTGTGCTCCCCGCCTATGAAGAAAGGAAGCGCCCCGGTGGAGGAGAGAAGCCCTTCCACCGTCCGCTCCAGGGAGGGGAAGAACCTCCGTTCCGGCATGGCGCAGTCTACCGGAGCCAGGGTGAGAATGCCGTTCTTCCAGGTCTCGGTTCTCAGTTCCTCGTCCCAGAGCTCGAGCTGCGGAGAAGCCGAGAGCACGGCGGCGGGGCCTTTGGCCGTGCCCTTGCCGTAGGAGACGGTCCTTTCGTAAGGGACCGGCAGCACTACGAAGGCGGCGTTCTTCAGCGTGGCGCCTTCGTTGAGCAGGAACTGGCGCTTATTGGGTTTGAATTTCATGATGTGTGCGGGGAGTAAAAAATCCGGGCCTTCCCGGCCCGGATCTTCCGGCCCGGGGCCGGGTGTTCAGAACAGGAAGACGGCCGCGGCCACAGTGGTAGTCCAGACGCCTTCCGTTCCTATAGCCGACTGGGTTATGTTGGCGGCGCGCACTATCTTGCCGCTGAGCTTCCAGATCTCCTCTTTCTGGTCCCAGGAGGTGTCG
>JAJZOZ010000198.1 GCA_021811405.1 bacterium
ACTTCGAGGAGTTCTGGATAAACATGAAGGGAAGGGTGATACATATCCGCTACTTCGCGCTGCGCGGCGAGGGCGGCAAGTACCTGGGCTCCCTGGAAGTGACGCAGGACATAACCGACCTGCAGAAGATAAAAGGCGAAAAAAGGCTGGTGAACTGATATAGCCGCAAAGATCGTGGACCTGGACAGGACGCTGTACGACCTCACCTCGGATTACCCCGAGCTGATAGACATACTTTTCGAGCTCGGCTTCATGGGGGTGAAGAACCCCGTGATGAGGGAGAGCCACGGCCGGCAGATGACCGTGCGGGCCGGCTGCGGGCACCTGGGCATAGACCTGGGCGAGGTGAAGGCCTCCCTGGAGGCGAAGGGCTTCAAGGTCAAGGCCTGACGTCCCGCGGGAGGGCGGCCGCCGGGTATTTTTATACAATAGTACTCCCGTGTCCATACTGCTCAGCTGCCGCGAACTTTCAAAGGCCTTCGGGCCCAGGCCCCTTTTCGAGGGGCTCTCGTTCGGCCTTTTCGAGGGCGAGCGCACCGGGCTGATAGGCCCCAACGGCACCGGTAAATCCACGCTGCTGAGGATTTTGGCCGGCCTCGAGACGCCGGATTCCGGCGAGCTCGCTCCCCGGCGCGGCCTGCGCGTGGGCTACCTCGCCCAGCGCGACCGCGTGGAGGACCTCCCTGCCGGCACTACCGTAAAAGAGCATCTCTCGGCCGCGCTGCGGGACCTGGGCTTGCAGGACTACGAGATCGAGACCCGCGTGGCCGCCGGCATGGCCCGGGCCGGCTTCTCGGAGCCCGGCAAGGAGGCCGCCGCGCTCTCCGGCGGCTGGCGCAAGCGCCTGGCCATACTGGCCGAGACGCTGCGCGAGCCGGACCTGCTGCTGCTCGACGAGCCCACCAACCACCTGGACCTGGAGGGGGTGCTCTGGCTGGAGCGGTTCCTCGACGGCGTGAAGTTCTCCTTCCTCGTCGTCACGCACGACCGCCGCTTCCTCGAGCGGGTCTGCAACCGCCTGATAGAGCTGGACCGCCGCTACCCCCAGGGCCACCTGTCCAGCGCCGGCAACTACAGCAGGTTCCTGGAGAACCGCGAGATCTTCCTGGACGCGCAGGCCTCGCGCGAGGACTCGCTGCGCAACATAGTGCGCGGCGAGATAGAGTGGCTGCGTAAAGGACCCAAGGCCCGCACCACCAAGCAGAAGGCCCGGATAGACCGCGCCGGCCGCCTGATGCAGGACCTTTCCGAACTGGAATACCGCAACGCGCAGGGCCGCGCCACCGTGATAGATTTCCTCGCCGGTGACAGGCAGGCCAACCGCCTGGTGGACGCGAGGGGCGTTTCCAAGACTCTCGGCGGCAGGAAGCTTTTCCAAGGGCTGGACCTGGCGCTGCGGCCCGGCGACAAGGTGGGCCTGATCGGCGCCAACGGCAGCGGCAAGACCACCCTGCTAAAGCTGCTGGCGGGGACCCTGCCGCCTGATTCCGGCGCGGTGAAGATAGCCGAAGGGGTGAAGACCGTGGTCTTCGACCAGCACCGCGACTCGCTGGACCTGGATATGACGCTGTACCGCGCCCTCTGCCCGGCGGGCGACAAGGTAGAATACAAGGGGAACTTCGTGCACGTCCATAACTGGGCCCGGCGCTTCCTGTTCAGGCCGGAGCAGCTGGACTTCCCGCTGTCGCGGCTGTCCGGGGGGGAGCAGTCCCGCGTGCTGATAGCGGACCTGATGCGCCGCCCCGCGGACCTGCTGCTCCTAGACGAGCCGACCAACGACCTGGACATCCGCTCGCTGGAGGTGCTGGAGAACGGCCTGAAGGAGTTCCCGGGAGCGATCGTGCTGGTAACGCATGACCGCTACCTGATGGCCCGGGTCTGCGGCGCGGTGGTGGGACTCGACGGGCGCGGCGGGCACGGCTATTTCGGCGGGCTGGAGCAGTGGGAGGACTGGCAGGCGGAGCGCGACGCCGCTTCGGCCGACGCCGTCCCGGAGGAGAAGAGGAAGCCTGCGCTGGACCGGAAGGAAGCCGAGGAACTGCGCAACATCGAGCGCACGATAAAGGCCGCGGAGGACAAGGTGTCCGCGGCCGAGGCCGCGCTCGAGGACCCCGCCATAGCCACGGACGCGGAGGAACTGCACCGCCGGCAGCTGAAGGTGGACGAGGCCAGGGCCAGGGTGGCGGCCCTGTTCGGGCGCTGGGAAGAGCTGGAAGCCCGCGCCCGCGAACAGTAGTTATCCCCAGATGAAAACGCCGCCCGAAGGGAGCTGCGGTTCATCCGAGCGCGGGGAAAAACACGTTCAGCAGCAGTCGTCGCCGCCCTCGCCGCAGCCGCAGACCGGCTCGGTGCCTTTGATGAAGCCGGTTATCACGGCGGCCGCGCAGCCTACGCCTTTCTTGAGCGTTATAGCCGCGGCCGGGCAGTTGCCGGCGCATGCGCCGCATTCCATGCAGAGGTCGGGGTCCGTTATCCGGGCTTTCCGGCCGTCCATCTCCAGCACCGCGTGCGGGCACACCTGCGCGCACATCCCGCAGCCGGTACATTTTGGCTCGTCGAGCTTCAGAGTGGAAACACCGCGCAGGTATTTCAGGCCCATAGGAACCTCCCCAGCGTCAGCAGGGCTATTCCGGCCAGCAGGCTCGCCGCCTGCACCGGCAGCGCGGCGCGCATCTCCTTCATCACTCCGGACAGGGACGTGTAGGTGGAGGTGCCGGTGAACTGCAGGCCTATGAACGAGGCGGCCGGCAGGTAGATGAGCGCGCGGGCGCAGGCGTGCAGCGGGTCCTGCGAAAGGAATGGGTAAAGCGCGGCAAGGCCTATGGCGCCGGCGGCGGCGCCCTTGACCGTGAACGCGCGTCCGGGGAGCCAGGGCAGCAGGGCCGGCACCAGCAGGGTGCCGGAAATGAGCGTGGCTACGGTCAGCAGCGCGTCGGCCTTTAGGCCGAGGAAGTAGAGCAGCGCCGACGCCGGAAGCAGGAATTTGGAGAAATACGCCAGCTCCAGCGGCGAGAGGATGACGCGGTCAGCGAAGCCGAAGCGGACCAGCCGCATCCCGGGCGAGGCTTTTTTCCCGGCGGCCATGAATTCCGGGATATCCGCCGCGCGCACCGGGCCGTAGACGACTTTGAAGCCGGTATAAGCGCCTACCCTGTGGGCGGCCACGCCGGGTGCCCCCAGCTGCGGCACAATTATCTCCTTGCGCGCGACGAGTTTTTCCAGGCCGCTCTCCATTATCGAACGGGTCAGTTCCAGGGTGCCGAAAGTGCCCTTGCCGGCCGCGCACCAGACGTTGATGCCTCTGGTGTCCAGCACAAGCAGCCAGGCGTCGCCCTTCACGGAAGTGCGCAGCGCGTCGAAGCTGAGCCTGTAGTTGGCGGAGGCGAAGACGGGGGAATCCTGGCCGGGGGAGCCCAGCGCGTAGAGGCCTGGCTTTATCCGCATCTTCATGCGGCCAATGCCCCAGCGGGCCCGCCAGGAGGCAAGCCTGTCGCCCGGGCGGAACTCCCCGCGCAGGACCGGGACGGGCCCGGCCGGCGTATCCAAAGAGCCGGTCACCCCGGCCGGGAGGGCTTCTCTTTCGGTCATGAGGGTATTATAGTATAATTCGTTATGTGGCGAAATGACGAAATGATAGTCTCCGGCGGAGCAAAGGGAGCCCGATGCGCGATATACTGACCATAGCCAAGGCGGCGGCGGACGACAGCCGCCTGAAGATACTCGGCCTGCTGCTCCGCGGGGAAGCTCTGCGTCTGCCA
>JAJZOZ010000199.1 GCA_021811405.1 bacterium
CGGCCGTCTGCGGCCTGCTGCTGGCCCAGGGCATGGTGATGTCGCTGTGGACGGTGTATTCGGAACGCTACGCCCTGCCGATGCTGCCGTTCGGCCTGCTGCTCCTCTGCGCCGGGGCCGCGGCCGCCTGGCGCGGCCGTCCCCTGGCGGCGCGGGCGCTGCTGGCGGCGCTGGCGGCCGGCTTCGTGCTGCACACCGTGCAGCTGGCGCGGGTCACCAACTCCGCGCGGGCGCCGCTGGACGGCAGGCTCTGCGCGCGCACGTTGGAGTGGATACGGAAGGAAACCCCTCCGGAGAGCCGCTTCGTCGGGAGCTCGCCGCTGGTGGCGCTGTATACCGGGCGTACGGGCGACGGCCTTTTCGGCGCCGGCGATTTCGATCTGTTCCTTACGGCCTTGTCCCGCTCCGGCATCACGCACGCCCTGGTGACCGACCTGCCGGTCCTTTCGGCCAGGGGCTCCTACGCCAACGACCACGCGCTGCAGAAGCGCATGGAGCGGGCCTGGATAACCGGGCATCCCGGGTATTTCAGGCGGGTCTTCTCAGACCCCGAGGAGCATACCGAGGTGTATTCCGTCGGCATCCCCGCCCGGTGGGGCGAGGCCGCCGGCCTCTACGCCGCCGCGCTGGCCGGGATCCAGGCGGGCAGGCTGGCGGACGGCGAGCGGGACCTCCGTCTAGCGCTGAAAGCGGTGCCGGATTTCCCGTCGGCCCTGGCGGCGCTGGCCGCGGTCAAGATGATCTCCGGTAAGGACGCGGCCGGGGCCGAGAGGCTGCTGCGCCGCGCGCTGGAGCTGGAGCCAAACTTTCCCAGGGCCTCGCGGATGCTCTTCGGACTGCTGGAGCGCGGCGGCCGCGGGTCAGAGGCGGCCAAGGTGAAGGAGGCCGCGCTGGCCGCCGGGGCGGCCGTGCCTTTCGAGGTCCCCGAAGGCTCTAATTAGAGCCCAGCACGAAGGAGATCAGGAAGGCGGCGCTTACCGCGTACATCAGCGGGCGTATCTCCGAGAACTTGCGGCGGGCCAGCTTGATCGCCGTGTAGGTGATGAAGCCGAAGCCTATGCCGTAGCTGATGTTGTAGGTCAGCGGTATTCCTATCATCGTCAGGAAGGCGGGCAGCGCCTCGTCGAAGCGGTCCCACTCTATCTCCCGCGCGGTCTTCATCAGCAGCGACCCCACTATTATCAGGGCCCCGGCCGTTATCGGGTAGACGAAATAATCCCCGCAGCCGGGCGGGATCACGTCGGCCGGCGGGGTGAAGCCGCTGTTCACCAGCAGGCAGTAGTGCCTGGCGTTGGGCAGGCGGTAGCCGCCGCCTATCATCTGTATCAGCGGCGAGAAGAAGGCGCAGAGCGCGAACAGCAGGCCGGTGACCACGGCGGAGAGGCCCGTGCGCCCGCCCTCTGCCACGCCGGCGGCGGACTCTATGTAGGTAGTTATGGAGCTCGCGCCGAAAAGCCCGCCGGCGACGGCCGCGGCGGAATCCACCATCAGTATCTTCTTGATGTCCCTGACCGAGCCGTCCGGGTTCACGAAACCCGCCTGCTCGCCCACGGCCACCACGGTGCCCATCGTGTCGAAGAAGTCCGTCAGCATGATGGCGAATATGGTGAAGGCCAGCGCCGGGCTGAGCGCGCCGAGCAGGGCCAGTTTGCCGTCCACCTGCTGGAACGGGGCGAAGAAAGTGGAGAAGTCAGGAGCGCCGAAGGCCGAATGCGGCACCGAGGTCACTCCCAGCAGCAGCGCGGCCGCCGTGGCCGTCAGTATGCCCCAGAGGAGGTCTCCTTTGACTTTTGCGGCCATCAGGAAGGCGGCGGCGAAGAAACCTGCCAGCGTTACCCAGACGTAATGCTGGGAGAAGTCCCCCAGCGAGACCAGGGTTATCGGCGCCGGGCGTATGATGCCGCCCTCGTTCAGGCCGATCACCGTGATGAAAAGACCGATGCCAACGCCTATGGCCCGCTTCAGGTTCAGAGGTATGGCGTCCATCACGGCCTCGCGGAACCCGGTGACCACCAGGCCGAGTATCAGCGCCCCTTCGACGAAGATGACGGACATGCCGACCTGCCAGGGGACGTTGGTCTGCTGGAAGCCTATCACGGAGAAGGTCAGGACCGCGTTGATGCCCATGCCGCTGGCCAGGGCCAGCGGCCTGTTGGACACGAAGCCCATCACCACGCTCATCAGCGCCGCCCCCACCGCCGTGGCGGTCACCGCGCCGGCGAACGGCACCCCGGCGGCGGAAAGAATGCCGGGGTTGACGAAGATGATATAGGCCATCGTCAGGAAGGTGGCGGTGCCGGAGAGCAGCTCGGTGCGCAGGCTGGTGCCGCGCTCGGCGAACTTAAAGAATCTTTCCATGGCGATAATTTAGCATTTTCCGCGGAAAGCGGCCGCCTATATTATAGAATTGACCAATGACTCGCGGCAGGGCGCTCGATATGCTCGGCTGGGCGGCTTTCGCCCTGGCCTGCTCCGTCTTCGTCCTGCCGGTGGTCAACCCCGACATCTACTGGCATCTCTCCGCCGGGAAATACACCGTGGCCCACCTGGCCCCGCCGCGCGCGGATTTCCTTTCCTGGCCGCTTTACGGGCGCGAGTGGGTGGACTTCGAATGGCTGCCCCAGGTCATTTATTATCTGCTGCACCTGGCCGGCGGCTTCAGGGCGCTGCAGGTCTTCAAGGCCCTGCTGCTGGCGGGCGTCCTGCTGACCTTCCGCTCGACGCTGCTCCTCTACGGCCGCCGCTCCGCTCTGCCTCTGCTGCTGCCGTTCTTCGCGCTGGGGCTGATGTCCAACTGCGACCTGCGCCCCGAGAACTTTACGCTGCTCTTCTTCGCGCTGACCCTGCTGGCCCTCGAGAAGTCGCGCCTCGGCGGGAGGCCGCCGGGCCTGCCGGCGACGGCCGCTTTTTTCGCGTTCTGGGCCAACCTGCACGCCGGCTTCGCCTACGGGCTGGCGCTGATAGGGCTGTACGCCGCCGGAGAGGCTTTCTCGGAGCAACTCCCGTACGTCTACGGGAGCGGCCCGCTGGCCAGGCCTGGCCGCAGCCTGGCCTATCTTAAGGCGCTCGGCGCGGGGCTGGCGGCCAGCCTGGCCAACCCTTACGGCTGGAAGATATTCCCGGTGATGCTGGACCACCAGCGGCACATGGCCGAGCTGCAGGCGCACATGCAGGAATGGGGGAGGGTCACCTTCTCCACTCCTTACCAGTGGCCTTTCGCGCTGGTGCTGGCGGGGGCTTTCGGCTCCGCGGCCTACTTCCTGCTTAAGCGCAGGCACGTGGTCTACCAGCATGTCGCGGTACTGATGTTCTTTTCTCTTGCGGCTTCCGGCCACGCCCGGCATATCCCGTTCTTCATAATGACGGCCTGCGTGTTCACGGCCGCTCTGCCGTGGAAGGAGGCCGGTTCCCGCGCCCGCAGGGTTCCTGCCGCCGCAGCAGCGCTGCTGCTGGCCGGCATGGCCTGGTTCTTCCCGGCCAAGGTCTGGTCCAATTATTCCTCCGAGCCGCGCATCCACAAGTGGCGTTCCGAGGGGCTGGCCCACTTCCTGAAGACCAACAAAGCGGAGCTGGCCGGTCTGAAGCTCTTCAACAACTGGGGCTGGGGCGGCTGGATAGGCTGGGAGCTCGGCCCCGACTACCGGCCCTTCGTGGACGGGCGCTATCTTTTCCATGACCGCGTAGGCGACATGGCCGGCCTGCGGCTGGACGCCCGCAGCTGGGACAGGCTGGCCGGGCGCTACGGCTTCGACC
>JAJZOZ010000040.1:0-10803 GCA_021811405.1 bacterium
CGCGCACGATGCCGTGCACGTAGACCTGCGAGAACGGCACGCGGCCCATGTGCTCCAGGCCGCTCATCACCATGCGGGCGACCCACAGGTACAGGATCTCGTACCCGGTGACCAGCACCGAGGTCGGATAATAATAGCCCAGCTCTTTCGTCTTTTCCGGCCAGCCGAACACGGAGAAGGGCCAGAGCGCGGAGGAGAACCAGGTGTCGAGCACGTCCGGGTCCTGCAGCAGGTCGTGGCCCCCGCACTTGGGACAGGCGGACGGTTTGTCCTGCGAGACTACCGGCTGCGCGCCGTCGGCGAAGGAGACCCGCGAGAGCTGGCCCTTCTCGTCGAACTTCAGCCCGGAGGCGGAGCAGGAGCGGCAGTACCAGACCGGTATGCGGTGGCCCCACCAGATCTGCCGCGAGATGCACCAGTCCTGGATGTTGCCGAGCCACTGCGTGAACGGCTTCTTCCAGGAAGCCGGGTAGAACTTCACCTGGTCCTTCTCGGCGGCCGCTATCGCCGGAGCGGCCATGTCCTTCATCTTGACGAACCACTGCTCGCTGACGAGCGGCTCTATGTGGCTGGAGCAGCGCGAGCACTTGCTGACGGAGTGTTTGTAATGCTCCTCCTTCTCCAGCAGGCCGGCGGCGGCGAGGTCCGCCGCCACTTCCTTGCGGGCCTGCTGCACGCTCAGGCCTTCGTACTTTGCCGGGCAGTTGGTCATTCTGCCCTCGAAATCGATAACGCGCAGGACTTCCAGCTTGTGGCGCTCTCCTATCTCGAAGTCCAGCGGGTCGTGCGCCGGCGTCACCTTTACGGCGCCGGTGCCGAAATCCTTCTCCACGCCGTCGTCGGCCACCAGCGGTATCAGCCGGTCCGTCAGCGGCAGCTTGAGCTTTTTCCCGACGAGGCCCTTGTAACGCTCGTCCTCCGGGTGCACGGCCACGGCCGAGTCGCCCAGCAGCGTCTCGGGGCGGGTGGTGGCCACTACGACCTGGCCGGAACCGTCCTCGAAGGCGTACTTGATGTGCCAGAGCTTGGACTTCTCGTCCTCGTACTCCACCTCTATGTCCGAGAGCGCGGTGCCGCAGCGGGTGCACCAGTTGATCATGCGCTCGCGGCGGTAGACCAGGCCCTTCTCCCACATGTAGCGGAAGGTCTCGAAGACGGCCGCCGTGCGCGGCTTGTCCATCGTGAAGCGGACGTTGCTCTTGTCGAGGTCCAGCGCGCAGCCGAGGCGGCGCAGCTGCGTGAGTATGGTACCGCCGCATTCCTCGTACCAGGCCCACGTGCGCTTTATGAATTCCTCGCGGCCCAGGTCGTGGCGGGTCTTGCCCGCGGCCTTGAGCTGCTTCTCCATCACGTTCTGCGTGGCAATGCCGCCGTGGTCGGTGCCGGGCACCCAGTAGGCCTCGCGGCCGAGCATGCGGGCGTAGCGGATCAGCACGTCCTGCAGCGTGTTGTTGAGCGCGTGGCCTATGTGCAGCGCGCCGGTGATGTTGGGCGGGGGGATGACCACCACGAAAGGCTTCTTCTCCGCGCTGGGCTTGGAGATGAACAGGCGCTCTTTCTGCCAGGCGTCGGCCCATTTGGCCTCAACCGGCTTGGGGTCGTAAGCTTTGCTTAGCATGATGTCCTTCTTCGGGGCTGAACTATACGAATTCGCGGAAGACCGCGTTGGAGACGTAGAGCTTGTCCGGCTTTATGCGAATGCTCCCGCCCGTCCTCTCTATCAGGCCGGCCTCCAGCAGTCGGCCTATTTCAGGCTTAAATTCTATAAATATATCCTCGGGAAGTTCAATTCCGGAGGTCTTGCGCAGGCCCAGCATTACGCGTTCCGCTTTTTTGGCGCGGCCTTCGAGTTTTTCGGAGTGCTGGAGGGGGATCTCCCCGCCGGCCAGCGCGGCCGCGGCGTAGTCCGACGTGACCGGGGTATTGGCGCGGCGTACGCCGTCCAGGTAGGAGGCCGCCCCCGCGCCTAGCCCCAGGTACTCGCCCTGGTCCCAGTAGTTCAGGTTGTGCAGCGACTCCCTGCCCGGCTTCGCGAAGTTGGAGATCTCGTACCTGAGCAGCCCGGCCCGTTCGAGGGCTTGTGCCGCGGCCCCGTACATGTCGGCCGCGGCCTCCGGCTCCTCCTTTATGCCGGCGGAGTGGAACGGCGTGCCTTCGTGCACCTCGAGCGCGTAAAGCGAAACGTGCTCGGGGCCCAGGCCCAACAGCAGCTCCAGGGACTCCCGCAGGTCCGCCTCCGTCTGCCCCGGCAGGCCGCACATCAGGTCCGCGTTGATGTTGCCGAAGCCGGCCTCGCGCAGCCCGCTGAACGCGCGCAGGAAATCCTGCCTCATGGCCACCCTGCCCAGCTTCTTCAGCAGGCGGTCCTGGGCGGCCTGCAGGCCCAGGCTGACGCGGCTTATGCCGGCGGCCTTCAGCAGCCGGGTTTTGGCGGCGTCCAGGCTTTCCGGGTTGGCCTCGAAGGTGCTTTCCGCCAGCCCTTCCAGCGGCCCGGTCAGGGCCTCGATGATGCCGAACAGCCTGCGCAGCCGGGCTTCAGACAGGACGCTGGGCGTGCCGCCCCCGACGTAAAGGGTGGAGAAGCTCCCCGCCAGCGCGTCGTACCGCGCCGACTCGGCCGCCAGGGCGTCCAGGTAGCGGTCCATCTCCTCGCCGGAACCGGGCGCCGAGGCGAAGTCGCAGTAGCCGCACTTGGCGCGGCAGAAAGGTATATGAACGTACAGTCCGGTCATTTCGAAGGTAAAAAACACGGGGCAGAGGACGCTCCCAGAGCCGCTCCTCTGCCCCGCTCCGCCGCCCTGGGGCGGCCGTTGCGCGTCAGTTCTTGGAGGCGTTCTTCATGAACATCTGCAGCAGGTCTATCGGCACCGGGAAGATCGTGGTGGAATTCCTCTCGGTGGCGATCTCGGTCAGGGTCTGCAGGTAGCGCAGCTGTATGGCGGCCGGCTCCTTGCCGATGATCTGGGCCGCGTCGGCCAGCTTCTGCGAGGCCTGGAACTCGCCTTCCGCGTGGATGACCTTGGCGCGGCGCTCGCGCTCCGCTTCTGCCTGCCGCGCTATCGCGCGCTGCATGTCGGAGGGGATGTCCACGTTCTTGACCTCCACGCTGGAGACCTTGATGCCCCACGGCTCGGTGTGCTGGTCCAGGATCTCCTGCAGGTTCTTGTTGATCTTGTCCCGCTGGGAGAGCAGGTCGTCGAGCTCCTGCTGGCCGAGCACGCTGCGCAGCGTGGTCTGCGAGAGCTGGGAGGTGGCGTACATGAAGTTCTCGACGTTGAGGATCGCTGACTGCGGGTTGATCACGCGGAAGTAGACGACAGCGTTCACCTTGACCGAGATGTTGTCGCGGGTGATGATGTCCTGCGGCGGCACGTCCAGCACCACCACGCGGGTGCTGACGCGGAACATCGTCTGTATGCCGGGGACCAGGATGATCAGGCCCGGGCCCTTCACGCCGGTGAAGCGGCCGAGGGTAAGCACCACGCCGCGCTCGTATTCGTTGAGCACCTTGATGCTGGAGAAGAGTATGACGGCTGCGATTATTACAAGTGGAACGAAGCCCATTTCGATTACCTCCGGGGGGGTATTTTGCCTGCTGCCTGTAAGTCTACAAAAGAAAGCCACCGCTGGCAAACGGGTTGCCGCTTCCCGCGCCTGCCGCATGTTTTGTATCATATTCCCGAAGGTCTTTATAACGCGAAATTATGAGCAAAAGAAGATTGGCCAGAGAGAACTGCCTGCAGTCGCTTTACAGCTCCGACATCTCCAGCCTGGAGCCGGCGGCCGTGCTGGCCAGCTTCCAGATGGAGGAGTTCGCGCTCGAGCCGAAGGTGTTCGATTTCTACAAGGACCTTTACACCGCCACCGTGGCCAACCGCGCGAAGATAGACGAGATCATCCGCAAGACCAGCCGCAACTGGGAGATGGAGCGCATGCCGGCGATAGACCGCTCCATCCTGCGCATGGCCGTCTGCGAGATGATGATCCTCTCCGACGCCCCGGTGGCCGTCATCATAGACGAGGCCATAGAGCTGGCCAAGAAATACTCCACCGAGAAATCGGGAAAATTCGTCAACGGCGTGCTGGACAGCATAGCGCGCCAGAACAACCTGGTCAAATGACCCGCTCCCCCAAAGAGGAGATAGAGGCGCTCAGGGCCGAGATACGGCGGCACGAGCGCCTTTATTACGTTCAGGACAGGCCGGAGATCCCGGACGGCGAGTTCGACGCGCTGATGAGCCGCCTGAAGGAGCTGGAGGCGCTGCACCCGGAGCTGGCCACCGAGGACTCGCCCACGCGGCGCGTCGGCGGCGAGCGCTCCAACACCTTCGCCCCGGTGCCGCACCGCATCCCGATGCTGTCGCTGGACAACTGCTACTCCGCGGAGGAGTTCCTGCAGTGGCACGAGCGGGTGAAGAAGGGACTCGGCGGCGAGCCCTTCGAGATGGTGGTGGAGGCCAAGATAGACGGTCTCTCCTGCTCGATAGAGTACGAGAAGGGCAGGCTGGTCCGCGCCTCCACGCGCGGCGACGGCGAGACCGGCGAGGACGTCACGCTGAACGTCCGCACGATAAGGTCGGTGCCGCTGAAACTGGACCTCTCCCGGCCCCCGGCCGCCTTCGAGGCGCGCGGCGAGGTCTACATGGACAAGAAGGATTTCGAGGCGCTGCGCGAGGCGGCGCTGGCGGCCGGGGAGGAACCTTTCGTCAACCCGCGCAACGCCGCGGCGGGCTCCCTGCGCCAGAAGGACCCTAACGTCACCGCCGCCAGGCGGCTGAAGTTCATCGCGCATTCCTACGGCTACCTGGACGGCATCGCCGAACCCGATTCCCACTGGGAGTACCTCAACATCTGCCGGGGCCTCGGCTACAATATCTCCACGCTCGGCGGCCGCCCCTGCCGCGGGGCGGAGGAAGTCCTAGCCATGTACCGGGACTACGAGGAGAAGCGCTTCTCGCTGCCTTACGAGATAGACGGCCTGGTGATAAAGGTGGATTCCCTGCGCCAGCGCCGCGTGCTCGGCTTCACGTCCAAGAGCCCGCGCTGGGCCATAGCCTTCAAGTATCCCGCCCAGCAGGCCACTACCGTGGTGAGGGACGTGGAGTTCTCCGTGGGGCGCACCGGCGCCGTGACCCCGGTGGCGCAGCTGGAGCCGGTCAAATGCGGCGGAGTCACCATCTCCAGCGCCACGCTGCACAATTTCGACGAGGTGGAGAGGCTCGGCTTGAGGATAGGCGACAGGGTGGTCATCGAGCGCGCCGGAGAGGTGATCCCGAAGGTGGTCAAGGCCCTGGCCGAGGCCCGCACCGGCGGCGAGAAGCCGGTGCGCCAGCCGAAAGCGTGCCCCTCCTGCGGCGGCGAGCTTTTCCGGGACGAGGAGGAGGTGGCGCTGCGCTGCGTGAACCCTTCCTGCCCGGTGCAGTTCAAGCGGTCGCTGCTGCATTTCGCCTCGCGCGACGCTATGAACATAGAGGGCTTCGGCGTCTCCTCGGTGGAGCAGCTGGTGGACAAGGGTCTTGTGAAAGGCTTCCCCGGCATCTACAGGCTCCGCAAGGAGGACCTGCTGGGCCTGGAGCTCTTCAAGGACAGGAAGGCCGCCAACCTGCTCTCGCAGATAGAGAAGAGCAGGGAGCAGCCGCTCTCGCGCCTGATCTACGCCCTCGGCATCAGGCATATCGGCGAGAAGAACGCCCGGGTGCTGGCCGGCCATTTCCGCACGATGAAGGCTTTCATGGCCGCCGGTCTCGACGAGCTGGCCCGCGTCAGCGACATCGGTCCCGTCATTGCCGGGGCCGTGACCGATTTCTTCAAGTCGCAGGCCACCCGCGCGATGGTGGAGGAGCTGGGGGCGCTGGGCCTGCGGATGGACGAGCCCGAAAGGGCCGCGTCCGGTGGCAAACTGGAAGGCAAGACCTTCGTTTTCACCGGAGAGTTGAAGACCCTGACCCGCTCCGAGGCCCAGGCCCTGGTGAGGGAGCTGGGCGGCAAAGAGACCTCCGGCGTCTCGGCCAAGACCTCCTACGTGGTGGTCGGCACCGAGCCCGGCTCCAAGTACGACAAGGCTAAAAAGCTGGGCGTGGCCACGCTTTCCGAAGAAGAATTCCTGAAACTGGCCGGCAAGTAGCCGGCATCCGTAAGGGAGGGGAGATGAGGTACCTGCTGCTTTTGACCGCCGTGGCGCTGTCCTTTCCGGCCTGCGCCGCTGCGACCGTGGATCCGCTCAAGCTGATAGAGCCCGCGCCGCCCAGGACGGTGCCCGCCGGCGGGACGCTGGCTTTCCGGACCATATCCGGCTATCACTTCAACGAGGAGGCACCGCAGGAATGCGGCGGCCTGCCCGCCTTCGACGTGGGGCGCAAGTCGCTGAAATGCCGGTTCCCGTCCCCCGGCCGCCGGGACGTGAGCCTGAAGATCTGCGCCGACGGCGGCGATACCTGCTTCTTCGCCGATTTCGGCCTGGACGTTACGGGCCCGGCGGGCAAGGCCGGGACTTCCGGGACGGCGGCGCCAGCGGAGAAGGAGGAGGCCCTGGAAGGCTTCCTGCTGAACGTGCCGCTCGAGTCCCAGAACAGGGCGCGCGAAGAGCACAAGCTGCTGTTCATAGATTTTTTCGCCAAATGGTGCCCGCCCTGCCGCCTGATGGAGAGCACGGTGCTGGACAAGCCGAAGTTCATGGAAGCCACGGCCGGTATGGTCAGGGTCAGCCTGGACGTGGACAAACCGGAGGCCTCGGAGTGGCTAAAGCGATTCTCGGTGACCGGATATCCGACTTACCTGGTGGCCGACGCCTCGCTCAACGAAATAGGCCGCTGGACCGGCAGCGCCGGCCTGGCCGCCTTCACGGCCTGGCTGAAGGACCAGGAGCGCTGGAAAGAGCTGCCGATAGCTAAAGCGGAGGAGACGGCCGCCTCCCTGGACGACGCGGGTAAGCTGCGCGTGGCCAAGGCCAGGATGGACGCTAAGAAGTGGCAGGGAGCGATGGAACTGCTCTCCGAACTGAAGACTCGGGAGGCGGAGTTCCTGCACGCCTATGCCGGCGTGGCCAAGGCGGTGGCGGAGGCGCCGTCCTCGACTGCCGCCGCCCTGGCGCCGGTGTACACCTCCGCCATCTCGCGTTTCGACGGCAGCGACGGCAAGGACGCCGAGGTGGGGATAATGGAGTGGGTAGGCTCCCTGCACGGTATAGATCCCAAGGCGGCGGCTCTCTGGCTGGACGACGCCGATACGCTCACAGGCCGTTTCCTGGCCTCCCGCTCCGCCGAGGCCGAGGGCTACACCCCGGCCGATATCTACGTCACCATGGCCGAAACGCTGGAGGAAGCCGGAATGAAGGAGAAGGCGGAGCCGTTCTATTTCCTGGCCGCCGAGAGCTGCCGCGAGCAGGCCGAGGCCGCGGCGGCCCCCTCCGGGGCGAAGGGCCTGCGTCTCTGCGAGGGCCGTTACCTGGCGGCGGCCGGCCGCTACGAGGAGGCCGCCGGCGTGTACGGGGCGCTGGTCAAGGCCTATCCCGGGGAGTACGCCTTCCACCGCGCCTACGCCGGCGCGCTGCAGAAACTGAAGAAATACCCCGAGGCTCTGGAAGAGGCGCGGGAGGCCGAGCGGCTCTCCTACGGTAGCATCCGGTACGGAATAATCGTTATGGAGGCCAGGATAGAGGCGGAACAGGGCCGCAAGGATTCGGCGGTGAAGATACTGAAGGACGGGATAGCCGCCGCCGAGAAGGCGGGCGACGGGACCAAGAGCCTGCGGCGTTACCTGGAAGAGTTGGAGAAGGGCAAATAGCCCCGGCATGGACAGGACGGCCTACCTCAGCGTTCACGACAAGACCGGCGTCGAAGATTTCGCGCGCGGCCTGACCGGGCTCGGCTTCGCCATCTATTCCTCCGGCTCCACCTACAAGCTGCTGCGGGAGGCCGGGATAGAGGCGGAGGAGGTGCGCTATTCCCCGCCGGTGCCGGCGGCCCTGCTGAAGGCCCTGTCCGGCAGGTTCCCGGCCATCTCCGAGAACGGGGTGGAGCTGCCCAGGTTCTACGTGGTAGCCGCCGACCTCTACCCCATCGCCGGGATAGTCTCGCAGGAGGATTTCTCGGTAGAAGAACTGTCCAATTTCCTGGACCAGGCCAATTCAGCGGTGCTCAGGGCGGCGGCGAAGGATTTCGGCAACGTGGTGACGGTGTGCCGCCACCGGGACTACGGGGAGGTGCTCGCCGCCTTCGCGGACGCCGGGGGACTGGAGCCGGAGGCCAAGCGCAAGCTGGCCGCCAGGGCCTGGCAGTACCTGGCCGCCTACGAGGCCACCGTGGCCCAGTACCTTTCCCCTGCCGGCACGCTGCTCGACGACGAGGTCGTCATGAGCCTCAAGAAGGTCTCGGAGCTGGAGTACGGGGAGAACAGGCACCAGCGCGCGGCCTTCTACGCCTTGAGCGGCGCCCGCCCTTCCGGGTTGAACGCGGCCCGGCTGCACTCCGGACCCTGGCTCAACTTCAACCATTACCTGGACCTGGACACCGCTTTCGAGCTGGCGCTGGAGTTCGAGGAGCCTGTCTGCGCGGTCTGCAAGCACGACAGGCCGTCCGCGGTCTGCTCGCTGCCTTCGCAGGCCGACTGCCTGCGGGGCGCGCTGGCCGCGGACCCCGCCGGCGCCGTTGGCGGCACCGCCGCCTTCAACAGGCAGGTGGAGGCCGAGACGGCGGCGCTGCTTCTTGAGACCTTCGTGGAGAGCGTGGTCGCCCCCGGCTACGCCCCGGAGGCGCTGAAGATACTGCGCTCCCGCGAGGGGCTCAGGGTGCTTTCGCTGCCGGCTCCGGTGCTCTCGCCGCACGAGCTGGAACTCCGTTCGGTCTCCGGAGGCGTGCTGGTGGAGGCGAAGGACAACAGGCTTTTTCACTCCGATCCCGCCTGCGTGACCAGGCGAAAGCCTACAGAGGCGGAAGCGGCGGCGCTGCTGCTGGCCTGGAAGACCGTGAAATACGCGAAGACCTACGCCGCCGTGATAGCCGAAGGGCGCACGGTCCTTTCGGTAAGCGCTTCCGGCAGTTCCTCCTACGACGCGGTGCGCGCCGCGGTGTGGCATTTGCGCGACAGGCGCCCCATACTGCCGGGCGCCGGCCCGCTGGTGCTGGCGGCGGACGCGGCCCTGCCGCTGAAGACCCTGAAGGCCGCCCTGGCCGGCGGGGCGAGCGCGGTGATACAGCCCGGGGGCTGGCAGGACGACGAGGACTGCGTGAAGCTGTGCGACTCCAGGAACGCGGCGATGCTGTTCGCCGGCATCCGCCATTTCAGGCATTAGCGTCCCAACAACAGACCGGCGGGGTATGGGCCCGTCGGGCACGGGGTCGGCTACACCGTAGCCGCCCCTCGCCACTCGGTCCTTGCGCTTACGCAAGCTCGGACCTCCGTGACGGCCCTCCAGACCCATACCCCGCCGGTCATGCGCTTCTGCTCCTGTGCGCCTGAGCCTGGCGGGGGTTAAATTGTTATAATTTTTAATTATGGAAACGACCGCCAGGACCAATTTCATCTACGAGCTGATAGACAAGGACAACGAGACCGGCAGGTTCGGGGGCCGGGTGCACACGCGCTTTCCCCCGGAGCCGAACGGCTACCTGCATATCGGGCACGCCACTTCCATCATCCTCAATTCCGGCATAGCCCGGCATTACAAGGGCAAGTTCAACCTGCGCTTCGACGACACCAACCCGGCCAAGGAAGAGCAGGAGTACGTGGACTCCATCGTAGAGGACGTGAAATGGCTGGGCGGCGACTTCGAGGACCGGCTGTTCTTCGCCTCCGACTATTTCCAGCAGATGTACGACTGGGCCATGCAGCTCGTCAAGGCCGGCAAGGCCTTCGTCTGCGACCTGAACGCCGACCAGGTGCGCGAGCACCGCGGCGCCCCCGGCACGCCCGGCAAGGACTCCCCTTTCCGCAACCGCAGCATAGAGGAGAACGTCGACCTGTTCACCCGCATGAAGAACGGCGAGTTCCCCGACGGCAGCCGCACGCTGCGCGCCAAGATAGACATGGCGCACCCTAACATCAACATGCGCGACCCGGTGATGTACCGCGTGCTGCACGCCGAGCACCACCGCCAGGGGAACAAGTGGTGCATCTACCCGATGTACGACTGGGCGCACGGCCTCGAGGATTCCATCGAGGGGATCACGCATTCCATCTGCACGCTGGAGTTCGAGGACCACAGGCCGCTCTACGACTGGTTCCTCGACCAGCTCGGCGTCTACCACCCGCAGCAGATAGAGTTCGCGCGCAGGACGCTCGGCAACACCGTCACCAGCAAGCGCAAGCTGCTGGAGCTGGTGAAGACCGGCCGCGTGGACGGCTGGGACGACCCGCGCATGCCCACCGTGTCCGGCTACCGCCGCCGCGGCTACACCGCGAGCTCGCTGCGCGCCTTCTGCGACGAGGTAGGCATCTCCAGGGTGCCCGGGGTCTCCGACATCTGGGTGCTCGAGAACGCTATCCGCAACGAGCTGAACCTGGCCGCGCCGCGCGCTATGGCCGTGCTGAAGCCGGTGAAAGTGGTCATCGATAATTACCCCGGGGACAAGACCGAGGAGATGGACGTGGTCAACAACCCGGCCGATCCGGCTTCCGCCACCCGCAAGGTGCCGTTCTGCCGCGAACTCTGCATCGAGACCGACGATTTCAGGGAAGTGCCGCCGAAGAAGTTCTTCCGCATGACCCCGGGCCAGGAAGTGCGCCTGCGCGCCGCCTATATCGTCAAATGCGTCTCGGTGGACAAGGACGCTTCCGGCAATGTTACGGCCGTGCACTGCACTTACG
>JAJZOZ010000040.1:10813-20905 GCA_021811405.1 bacterium
ACCCCGCCACGCGTGGCGGGGACGCGCCGGACGGCCGCAAGATAAAGGGCACTATCCACTGGGTCTCGGCGAAGCACGCCGTACCGGCGAAGGTGCGGCTCTACGACGCGCTCTTCAGCGTGCGCGAACCGGAGGACGTGCCGGAGGGAGAGGATTACAAGAAGAACCTCAATCCTGACTCGCTCGAGGTGATAGAAAAGGCCATGCTGGAACCGTCGCTCGCGAAGGCCGCGCCGGGCTCGCGCTGGCAGTTCGAGCGGCTGGGCTACTTCTTCGCCGATCCTAAGGACTCTAAGCCCGGCGCCCCGGTGTTCAACCGCACCGTCACGCTGAAGGACACCTGGGCGAAGATAGAGCAGAAAGGCCCGGCGGCCTGAACGATATGAAGCGCATAAAGAGCGTCATACTCTTCTACAACTCGAAGCGGAAAAAGGCCCTGGCCTTCGCGGCGGCCATAGAACGCCGCCTCAGGACGGGCGGGGCGAAGGTGCAGCGCGTCTGCGTGAACGACCCCTCCTGCGACTTCGGCGCCGCGGACGCGGCGGTCGCCGTCGGCGGCGACGGCACCGTGCTCTATGCGGCCAGGCACGTGATAGACAAGGGCATCCCGGTGCTCGGCATCAACGCGGGCGGCCTCGGCTTCCTGAGCGGCATGGAGCAGAAGGATTTCATGCGCCGCGCGGGCTCTTTCCTCTCCGGGGGCTTCGGCCGCGTGAAGAGAAGTCTTCTTTCTGTCGGCGTGATGCGCGGAGGGCGGTCGGTCTTCGGCCCCCGGGCCGCCCTGAACGACTGCGTCATCCGCAGCGCGGAGGCCCGCGCTTTCCGCCTTAAGGCCTCGTACGGCGGGAAGTTCCTGTCGGATTACTTCGGCGACGGGCTTATAGTCTCCACGCCTAGCGGCTCCACGGCCTACAGCCTCGCGGCTTCAGGGCCCATAGTGATGCCTGACCTCGAGGTGGTCCTGCTCTCGCCCATCTGCCCGCATACTCTTACCCACCGCCCGATAGCCTTGCCGGCCGCCGGCGAGCTGGAGGTGGAGGTGATGGGCGGGAATTATTCGCCGAAAGTCCTGGCGCTCTCCGTGGACGGTCAGGAGAATTTCGGACTGCAGCCCGGGGACATCGTGAGGCTAAGCCGCCACGCGCGCAGCTTCATAATGCTGGTCCCCGAAGGGTTCTCCTATTTCGACATGCTGCGCCGGAAATTAAGCTGGGGGGAGAGGTAGAGGGCGTCCCCGCCGCGGATTCTTCGGGCGCGGGGTCGCGCACTGGCCTATGGCCGTGCCGCATCAGGAGCTATGCTCGTTAAGCGGCCACCGTGCGCGCCCCTCATCACTCGGCCTCCGCGCTGCGCAAGCGTCGGCCTCCGCGAAGGCCCTCAGAATCCGCAGCGGGAACGCCGGGGTAATGCGTGACTGATTAAGGTATGCTGAAACGACTTAGCATCAAAAATTTCGCGGTTATAGACGAGCTGGAGCTGGAGCCCGGCGGAGGGCTTAACGTGTTCACCGGAGAGACCGGCGCCGGCAAGTCCATCATCATTTCCGCGCTGGGCTTCCTGCTCGGGGAACGCTCCGGCTCCGACATCCTGCGCCCCGGCGCGGCCTCCGCCGAGGTGGAGGGGGAGTTCGAGGCCGACAACCTGCCCGCGCACGCCGCCGAGCGCTGGGGCATAAGCGGGAAAACTTTCAAGGTGCGCCGCCAGGCCGACCCCAAGGGCCGCACGCGCGCCGCCGTCAACGGCGCCGCGGCCACGCTGGCGCAGCTTTCGGAGCTGGGCGGCTACCTCGTGGACTTTCACGGCCAGAACGAGCATCAGAGCCTGCTGAAGCCCGAGACCCAGCGCGACCTGCTGGACCGCTACGGCCGGCTGGAGAAAGAGGTGAAGGCCGTAGGCGAGGCCTGGGCCGCCGCGAAATCGCTCGAAGAGGCCCTGAACGCCGTCTCGATGTCCGAGGACGAGCGCGCCCGCCTGCTGGACCTGTACAAATTCCAGCTGAACGAGATAGAGTCCGCGAACCTCAAGGAAGGCGAGGAGGAGGAGCTGGAAGCCCTCTGGCCGCGCCTCAAGAATTCCGAGAAGCTTTCCTCCATCTCCGGCGAGGCGCACGGCGGGCTGGACGACGCCGCCGGCGCCGCGGAGAAGGCGCTGGAGCGCCTTAAGGCCCTTTCGGCCATAGATTCCACTGCCGACCCGCTGGCCGCCCGTATGAATTCCGCCGTCATAGAGCTGCGCGACCTGTGCGGCGAGCTGCGCTCCTACGGCAAGGCCGTGCACAGCGACCCGGCCGAGGTGGACCGCGTGCTGTCGCGCCTGGAGAAGTTCAAGTCCCTGAAGAAGAAGTACGGCGCCGACATCCGGGCCGTGCTGGCGAAAGCCGGAGAGCTCAGGGCCAAGGTGGGCAGTCTCGACGATATGTCGCTGGACCGCTCGGAGATAGAGAAGAAGCTCTCCGCGGCCCGCGCTAAGCTGGAGAAGCTCGCCTCCGCGCTGCACGAGAAGCGCGAGGCCGCCGCTAAGAAGCTTTCCGCCGAGATCATAAAAGAGGCCGAGGGCCTGGGCTTCAAGATGGTGCGCTTCTCGGCCGACTGCGCCTACGACGAGGCCAATATGACCTCCGCCGGCGGCGACTCGGTGGAATACCTTTTCACGGCCAATCCCGGCTACCCGCTGCGGCCGCTGCGCTACACGGCCTCCGGCGGCGAGATGGCCCGCGTCATGCTGGCGCTCAAGACCGTGCTCAGCCGCGCCGACCGCATAGGCGCGCAGGTCTTCGACGAGGTGGACGCCGGCGTGGGCGCCGTGACCGGCCGCCTGGTGGGGGAGAAGCTGGCGAAACTCGCCCGCGACAAGCAGATCTTCTGCATTACCCACCTGCCGCAGGTGGCGGCTTTCGGCGGCAGGCATTACTTCGTGGAGAAGGACGTGAAGGCCGGCGTGGCCGCCGCCACCGTGCGCGAGCTGGACCCGGCCGCGCGCGAGCGCGAGATAGCCCGCATGCTCGGCGGCAAGAAGCAGAGCACCGACCTGGGCCTGAAGCACGCCCGCGAGCTGCTCGCCGAGAGCCGTAAATAATTTCCGCAGAACCCTAGAGACCAAAGAGGATACAACATGGAAGTCAGGACCAGATTCGCCCCCAGCCCCACCGGCTACATGCACATAGGCAACCTGCGCACCGCGCTCTACGCCTACCTGCACGCCCGCAAGAGCGGCGGCAAGTTCATCCTGCGCATCGAGGACACCGACCAGGCCCGCCTGGTGGGGGACGCCGTGAAGGTGATCTACGAGAGCCTGCGCGTGACCGGCCTGGAACACGACGAGGGCCCGGACAACGGCGGCCCCGCGGGCCCCTACGTGCAGAGCGAGCGGCGCCCCCTGTACAAGCAGTACGCCGAGCAGCTCGTCAAGGAAGGCCACGCTTACCGCTGCTTCTGCGAGAAGACCGAGAAGCAGGAAGAGCCGGGCGAGGAAGCTGATGGCGGCATACTCGGCTACGACGGCCGCTGCGGCCGCCTCTCCGAGGCAGAAGTTCAGGCCAATCTCGCCAAGGGCATGCCCTACGTGATCCGCCAGCGCATAAACAAGGAGGGCTCCACCTCCTTCAAGGACTTCATCTACGGCGATATCACCGTGGAGAACAAGCTCCTCGACGACCAGATCCTGCTCAAGCGCGACGGCTTCCCGACCTACAATTTCGCCAACGTGGTGGACGACCACCTGATGGGCATCACGCACGTGATGCGCGGCTGCGAGTACATCTCCTCCACGCCCAAGTACGTGCTGCTCTACAGGGCCTTCGGCTGGCAGTACCCGGAGCACATACACCTGCCGCATATCCTCGGCCACGACGGCAAGAAGCTTTCCAAGCGCGAGGGCAGCGCGGCCCTCTCGGACCTGCTCGCCAAGGGCTACCTGCCCGAGGCGATACTTAACTACATAGCGCTGCTCGGCTGGAACCCGGGCACCGAGCAGGAGTTCTTCACCAAGGCGGACCTCATCGCCAAGTTCGACATAGCGCGCATAGGCAAGGCGCCGGCGATGTTCGACGAGACCAAGCTGACCTGGCTCAACGCCCAGCACGTGAAGGCGCTGCCGCCGGAACGGGCGCACGAGCTGTTCCTGAAGTTCTACCCCGAGGCCGTTACGAAGGGCTTCGACGCGAAGAAGCTTTCCGGCTATATCCAGGGCAAGGTGGAGAAGCTGGGCGACCTGCCGGCGATGACCTCCTTCCTGACGGCCTTCGACGCGAATTACTCCCTGGAGCAGTTCGTGCACGCCAAGAACAAGACCACCAAGGAAGGCAGCAAGGCCGTCCTCGCGGACCTGCAGGCCGCGCTCGCGGCGCTGCCCGCCTGGGAATACGCGGCCATCATGGCCGCGGTGAAGGGCTATACCGAGGCCAGGGGCGCCAAGCTGGGCGCCATCATGTGGCCGCTGCGCATAGCCCTCTCCGGCATGACCGTGACGCCTACCGGCGCCATAGAGATAGCCGAACTGCTCGGCCGCGAAGAAGCCCTCCGCCGCCTCGCCCACGCCGTCAACCGCCTGTAATCGGGGTGTTGTCGGGCCGCCCGGGGTATGGGCCCGTCGGGCACGGGGGCGGGACACACCGTGCCCGCCCCTCCGCACGCAGACCTAGCCGCTTCGCGGCTATCCGGCCCTCGCGCTTACGCAAGCTCCGGCCTCCGTGAGGGCCTTCCGTTCCCATACCCCGGACTGCCCTCAAAGTCGCGCGGAACCGGCCTGCGCCCAGCCCCTTCAGGCAAAACCTGAGTTTGCCGCCGAAATAGTTGGAGGGGTGACGGCCGGCGCGGTTTTCTGGGCCGGCCGCGCAAGGTGAACGGCAGGTTTACATCTCGCCAGCCTAGCAGGGGATGGGTGGAGCGGCCGGAACGGGAAACCGCGCCGGGCGGCAGGACCCCGAACTTGCATTCGGCGGCATGGTCGGTTACCCCCGGGCAGGCCGTAACAATTTAGCCACATTTTTGTATTACATTCTAAATAGCCAGGTTGTAGAATTTCCTTACCTGGACCTATGAAATACTGGTTCTACTCGGAAGGCAATATCCTCGGGCCCTATGAGCCGGCAGAACTGCTGGCCCTTCCCGCTTTCGCCGAGGAAAGCCTGGTCTGCCCCGAAAGCTCCACCGGCGACAATCCGGGGGATTGGCGGCCGGCCGCCCAGGTGGCGGAAATAGCGGCCGCCCTCAGCGTGGGTTCCGGGCACACTGTGACCGCCGGCGTCGCCGCCGGGACTTTCGAGTACGAGACCGGCTTCAGCTCCTCCCTCAGCTATTTCGAGAACAAGGAACTGCCGGCCACCCCTTCCGGCTACGGCGAGCTGCTGGACGCCATAGACAACGTGCTGGGCGCCTATAAGGAAGCCCCCGCCGCCGGCAAACCGGCGGATACCGATTACGACCTGGCCGAGAAGTTCGACATCCGCCTTTCGCGCATCCAGGAAGAGCTGGAAGCCGCCCGGTGGGAAAAGAACCTCCTCCTCGAGAAGATACGCCTGAAGGAGATGGAGGAGAAGAAGAACGCCGTCCGCATCCAGGAGCTCGAGGCCCGGCTGAAAGGCGAGAATCTGAAAGCCGCCGGATCCTCCAGGGAACTCGAGGAGGAACGCGCCCGGGCCGAGCTGAAGGAAAGGGAAGAAGCCCGCCGCCAGCTGGAAGAGATAAGAAAGGAAGAACTTTCGCTGAAGGAAGAGGCGCCGGTCCCGGCGCCCAAGGCCATGCCGGCCGCTTCCGCGCCCCGGGCCGCCGAGCCCCCGAAGCCCGCTCCGGCCCGGGTCGGGCCCGCCCCCGCGGCCGAGCCGGAACAGCCGGAGGTCCAGGCCCCGAAGATAGAGACGCGCTCCTTCAAGAGCATGAAGCCCGCTTCCCCCATACGCCTCGAAAGCGCGGTAGGCGCGGGGGAGAAGGAGGAGCCCCGCGAGGCGGGTATTACCAGCAGGCAGCTCAAGAGCCTGGGCCAGACCCAGCCTCCGGCCTACGTTTACGGCTCCCGCCAGGACAACGAGCTGCCCGGCCCAGAAGCCGCGCCGCCGGGAGCCTTCAAGCCGGAGTCCCTGGAGCCGCTGCCGCAGCAGGCCGGCGGCATAGTCTACGATTTCACCGTGGTCACGCCAAAGCGCGACGACGTGCAGAAGTTCCAGATAGAGACCAGGCCCCAGATAGAGCCGGCTTTCGGCCCGCAGCCGGTCAAGCCGCCTACCTACGACATGGGCATAGCTCCCCAGGCCCAGGCTCCGCGCCCCGCCCCGCAGCCCGCCCCGGCTCCTCAGTTCCAGCCGGTGCAGCCCGTAGTTTTTCCAGCCCAGGTCCAGGCCCCCGCGGCCGCCGCGGCCAGGCCCGCTCCCGCCGCGGCCCCCCAGGCCCAGACTTTCTCTCCCTCAGCCCAGCCCGAACCGGCCCCGGCCGCGGCCCCCAAGGAAGCCCCCGCTCCCGCCGCCGGCGATGACGATTCTCCGGACAAGACCCGCCGCCTGCAGCTGCCGGAAAAAGGGAAGGCAAAAGAAAAGGAGGGAGAAAAGCCCCAGCCCAGGCAGCGCCGCGGCGGCCGCACTGCCTTCATAGCCATAATGGTCATTTTCGGTTCCATAGCCGCCGGCGGCCTCGGCTACTTCTTCCTCGGGGAGGGGGTAAGTTTCTCCGAGTTCTCCATGCTGAACCTGGGCACCAAGAAGCGCCCCGCGGCGATGGCCAGCCAGATAGAGCCGAAGGCGGAGCAGTCCGCGCAGCCCGCCGCGGAGCCGGAAGCGCGGCAGCCCGAGGCGGCCCCGGCCGCGTCCACGGCCCCGGTCCAGGCGGAGCCGGAGCCCCGGCCCGCAGCCGCGCAGCCGCCGGCCAACGAGAACATCAAGAAGGCCCTCGATATCGTGAAGAACTACAAGCTTTCCGGGGGGCGCGGTACCATCGCCACCTGGTTCGCCAATTCCTTCCTGTCCACCTCCGGCGGCGCCAACGAGGAATGGACCGCCACGCCGCTGCACGGCGATATCCTGGTGGTCCAGTACCGGCTGCTGCGGGCCAAGCAGGACCCGCTGATCTACCAGTTCGAGGTCGACGCCGCAAAGCAGGACATCCTGAGGGGGATAAACAACAACGCCATAGAACTGCTGGACCTCTCTTCCAAGGCCAAGAGCGTCAGCGCCGCACCGGCCCCGGCCCCGGCCAGGAAGCCCGCCAGGAAGAAGCCCCAGCGCAAACCGTCCGCCAACAAGGAGATCCCGATACTGCCCCTGCCGGACGAGCCGGCCGCCGGCTCCCGGGAGCAGGAGCCTACCGGCTTCGAGAATCCCCAGCTCGAGCCGGAGCAGGTCAAGTACCTCAAGGCGCAGGAGTCCGACGAAGAGCTTTTCTGAGGCCGGCCGCGGCCGGCGCGGTGCCTCAGCTTTGAATTATTGTATTATGTAGGCAGCGAACGAACCGCCGCCGCGGCCTTTCCGGCCCGCGGCGGGGCCCGTTATACCCGACATGGCTGAGAAAGGCTTATCCGTAAATATTTCCAGGCGCCTGGGCGAGATGCTGGTGGCCTCCGGCCTGATCACGGCCGCCCAGCTGGGCGAGGTCCTGGAGCTGCAGCGCACCAGCGGCGGAAAGCTGGGGCAGCTCCTCGTCCACAAGAAGTTCATAGCGGAGCGGAAGCTGCTCGAGTTCCTCAGTAAGCAGTTCGGCATAGAGTTCGTGGACCTTTCCGCGGCGGAGATCAAGCCGGAGGTGCTCAAGATCATCCCGGAGAACATCGCGCGCCGCTACGGCCTGGTGGCCGTGGAGAAGACGGAGAACAAGCTGAAGGTCGCGATGGAGGACCCGCTGAACATCGTGGTCCTGGACGACCTGAAGATGATGACCGGCTTCGACATCAAGCCGGTGTTCGGGGCCGAATCCGATATCAACGCCGCGATCGACAAGAACTACGGCACCAAGACCGCCAAGGAAGCGCTGGACGACATCCTGCTCAAGACCGCCAACGGCACCACCGAGGTCTCGCTGGTTGAGGAGGACGAGAACAAGGGCGGGGGAGAGGACATCACCACCCTCGACGCCGCAGGAGAGGCCGCCCCGATAGTCAAGATGGTCAACCTGATCATCTCGTCGGCCATCAAAGCGCACGCCTCGGACATCCACATAGAGCCCACCTACAAGGAGACCAAGGTCCGTTTCCGCATAGACGGCGTGCTGCACGCGCAGCCCTCGCCGCCGAAGAAGTTCCACAACGCGCTGGTCAGCCGCCTGAAGATCATGTCGCAGCTGGACATCTCGGAGCGCCGCGTCCCGCAGGACGGCCGCACCAAGCTCAAGATCGAGGACAAGGAGATAGACCTGCGCATCTCCATACTGCCCTGCGGCCCCGGCGAGAAGGTGGTGATGCGCATCCTGGACTCCTCGGGCCTCAAGCTCAGGCTGGAGGACCTGGGCATGGAGCCGGAGAACCACGCGATCTTCGCCAAGTGCATCAAGGCTCCGCACGGCATCAACCTGATCACCGGGCCTACGGGCTCCGGCAAGTCGACGACGCTCTACTCGGCTCTCGCCACGCTGAACGAGCCGGACGTGAACATAGTCACGATCGAGGACCCCATCGAGTACCAGCTGGAAGGCATCAACCAGGTCGGCGTCAACGCGGACGTGGGCCTCACCTTCGCCAGCGGCCTGCGCAGCTTCCTGCGCCAGGACCCGGACGTCATCATGGTCGGCGAGATCCGCGACTTCGAGACGATGAGCATCGCCATCAACGCGGCCATGACCGGCCACCTGGTGTTCAGCACGCTGCATACCAACGACGCCCCCGGCGCGATAACCCGCATCGGCATGATGGGGGTGGAGCCGTTCCTGACCTCGTCGACGCTGCTGATGGTGGTGGCCCAGCGCCTGGTGCGCGGCATCTGCAAGAACTGCAAGGAGCCCTACGAGGTGACCCCCGACCTGCTGGTCAGCCTGGGGGTGCCGAAAGCGCTCCTTGATAATAATATAAAAAATGGTAAAATTACGCTGTTCAGGGGCAGGGGCTGCGAAACCTGCTCCCAGACCGGCTACAAGGGCCGCATGGGCATCCATGAGATACTTGAGATAAACGACCAGATCAGGCAGCTGATCATAGCCAAGGCGGACGCCTCCAAGATAGGCGAGGTCGCGCACAAGAACGGCATGATCACGCTGCGGGAGTCGGCGCTACGCAAGCTCTTCATCGGCAAGACCACGGTGGAAGAGGTCATCCGCGTGACCGGCTCGGACTAGACGATCTCGAGAACGGGACTTAGGAGCCAATACAATGGTAACGATGAGCGAACTGTTCATGATGATGCACGAGAAGAACGCCTCGGACATCCACATCACCGCCGGCGCGACCCCGATGCTCCGCATCGACGGCGAGCTTGTCGCCACGCCTTTCGAGAAGCTCACGCCCGAGATGTGCCAGACCCTGATCTTCTCGCTGATGACCGACGCCCAGCGCCAGCGCTTCGAGGCCACCAACGAGCTCGACTTCGCCTTCGGCATCAAGGGCCTCGGCCGCCTGCGCATGAACGCCTACCGCCAGCGCGGCGTGGTCGGCGCGGCCATCCGCTCGATCCCTTCCAAGTACAAGACCTTCGACGAGCTGAACCTGCCGCCGGTGGTCTACGAGCTGATGAAGATGAACAAGGGCCTGCTGCTGATCACCGGTCCGACGGGCTCCGGCAAGTCGACGACGCTCGCGTCGATGATCGACTACCTCAACGAGCACAAGAACTACCATATCGTCACGATCGAGGACCCGATCGAGTACGTGCACACGCACAAGAAGAGCATCGTCAACCAGCGCGAGGTCGGCGCCGACACCGAGACCTTCGGCGCCGCGCTGCGCCACGTGCTGCGGCAGGACCCGGACGTGATCCTGATCGGCGAGTTGCGCGACCTCGAGACCATCAGCGCCGCGCTGAACATCGCCGAGACCGGCCACCTCGTGTTCGCCACGCTGCACACGTCGGACGCGTCGCAGACCATCAACCGCATCATCGACGTGTTCCCGCCGCACCAGCAGGAGCAGATCCGCGTGCAGCTGTCGTTCGTGCTGCAGGGCGTCTTCGCGCAGCAGCTGCTGCCG
>JAJZOZ010000200.1 GCA_021811405.1 bacterium
GGGTATGGAGCGGAAGACCTCCGGGAGGGGCTCCTTGGGCCCCGGGGGCGTCAGGACGGAAAAGCGGGCGTAATAATACGGGGAGACGGGCTGCACGGCGGCGGCCGACAAGACCGCCGCCCCGAGCAGCGCCGCTATTCCCGCGGCCGCTTTCCAGCCGTAACGCATCAGCGCCCGCCCATCTCCATGGACTTCAGGAAGTCCTTGTTGGACTTGGTGGAGTTCAGCTTGCTGAGCAGCAGCTCCATCGAGTCGATAGGCGACAGCGGCGCCAGCACCTTGCGGAGTATCCACACCTTGTTCAACTCGTCGTCGGTCATCAGCAGCTCTTCCTTGCGGGTGGAGGTGCGGTTGATGTCGATGGCCGGGAAGCAGCGGCGGTCGGCCAGCTTGCGCTCCAGGTAAATTTCCGAGTTGCCGGTGCCCTTGAACTCCTCGAAGATGACGTCGTCCATGCGGCTGCCGGTCTCCACGAGGGCGGTGGCTATGATCGTCAGCGAGCCGCCTTCCTCTATGTTGCGGGCGGCGCCGAAGAAGCGCTTCGGGCGCTGCAGCGAGGTGGACTCGAGGCCGCCGGAGAGCACGCGGCCGGAAGAGGGGGCCACGGTGTTGTAGGCGCGCGCCAGGCGCGTGATGGAGTCGAGCAGCACCACTACGTGCTTGCCCATCTCGGTGCCGCGCTTGGCCTTCTCGAGCACTATCTCGGCGACCTGCACGTGGCGGTCGGCCGGTTCGTCGAAGGTGGAGGCTATGACCTCGCCCTTCACGGAGCGCTTCATGTCGGTGACTTCCTCGGGGCGCTCGTCGATCAGCAGCACGATCAGCTCTATTTCCGGGTGGTTGGTGGTGAGCGAATTGGCGATGCGCTGCAGGATCATCGTCTTGCCGGTCTTCGGCGCGGCCACGATCAGCTGGCGCTGGCCCTTGCCGACGGGGACTATCAGGTCCACCACGCGGCCGGTCATCTCGTTCTTGGCGGTCTCCAGGATGAAGCGCTCGTTGGGGTGCAGCGGCGTCAGGTTCTCGAACAGGGGGCGGTGGGAGATCTTCTCTATCTCGGTGCCGTTGACGGTCTTGACCTGCAGCAGCGCGAAGAAGCGCTCGCCGTCCTTCGGCGGCCGGATCAGGCCGTTGACGTAGTCGCCCTTGCGCAGGCCGAGCTTCTTGATCTGCGAGGGGCTCACGTAGATGTCCTCGTGGCTGGACAGATAGTTGTACTCCTGGGAGCGGAGGAAACCGAAGCCGTCCGGCAGCACCTCCAGCACGCCCTCGCCCTGCGCCACGCCGTTGGCCTTGGCCTGGGCCTCCATGATCTTGCCTATCAGCTCCTGCTTGCGCAGGCTGGCGACGCCTTCCATGCTGAACTGCTCGGCGATCTTGACGAGCTCCGGGACGGTCATCTTGGTCATGCCCGCCACGTCCACCTTGGGCAGGTTGGGGTTAGGGGCCGGGACGGGGCCCTGGGGTTTGCCGTTGTCCCCCCGCTGGTTCCCCCTGTCCTGGGAGTTGCCGTTGGCGCGGTTGCCGTTGTGCTGGCCGTGCCCCCTGTTAAATCTTCGCTCGTCCTGCTGTTGCTGATTCATTTTTCTTCCTCTTTTCCGTCTCCTTCAGGAAACGGCATATGAACCGAATCTTTTCCGCCAGCTCGCGCCGGCCGCCCGAATTGTCCAGGACTATGTCCGCCCTGGCGGATTTTTCCTCCGCTGGGAGCTGGGCCCTGACCCTCTCCCTGTACTGGCCCGCGCTCCAGCCCCTGCTCCGCGCCCTGGCCTCCAGCGTACTCCCGGGGGCCGACAGGCACACCGTATACGTGAAACTCTCCCCGAGGCCGGCTTCGAAAAGCAGGGGAACTTCGACAACGGCCGCCGTTTTGCGGGATCTGATTATCAGGGTATGGATTCTTTCCAGGATGCCCGGGTGCAGCAGGGCTTCAAGCCATCTTCGCTTCGCCGGCGAGCCGAATATCTCGGCCGCCAGCTTCTTCTTGTCCAGTAAACCGTTTGTAAGGATTTTATCGGGGCTGAACTTCCTGACTATTCTATTAAAATACGCCGGCTCCGTCAAGAGCTGCCCGGCGAGAGCGTCCGCGGAGACGGTCAGCAGCCCCTCGCCCGCGAAGAGGGCGAGCGCGAGGCTTTTGCCGGAGGCGATCGGCCCGGTCAGGCCTATCACGGTCCTGCTCCTGGGGAAGGCGAGCCGCGGCTTCAAGCGCGTCCCCCGCGGCGCCTGGCGTAATCTTCCAGGCGTCTCAGCTCGGCGCCGGTGAGCGAGGCCTGGCCTCGGTGGGAGACCTTCTCCAGCAGGCGGTCTATGTCTTCGCTCGCCAGCGCCTCCGGGTCGGGCTCCTCGCGGCGCGGCCGCTCCTTCCAGCGCCTCTCCCCCCACAGCCAGAGCAGGCCCACCACGAGGCCGCCCAGGTGCGTGATATTGGAGATGCCGGAGCCGGGCTTGGAAAGGCTGAGCACGAATTCCATCGCCCCCAGCAGGAAGGCCATCATGCGCGCGCTCATCGGCAGCACGAAGTAGAGGTAGACCGTGACGTCAGGGTGCAGGAAGGCGAAGGCGCCCAGCAGCGCGTAGATGGCCCCGGAGGCCCCTATAACCGGGATGACGGCCGGGCCGAACAGCGCGGTGACCACGGCCGCGGCGGCTCCGCAGGCGAAGAAGTACGTCAGGAACCTGCGCGTGCCCATCTCCGGCTCCAGGATGCGGCCCAGCATCCAGAGCATGAAGGTGTTGAAGAGGAAGTGCCAGAAGCCGCCGTGGATGAAGATGTAGGTGACGGCCTGCCAGAGCCAGAGCCGGCCGAGGAAGAGTTCCGGCACCAGGCCGAGGTAATAGTTGGTCCAGCCGCCGAATAGCAGCTCGGCCATCCAGCCTGCGAAGAACGAGACCGCCAGCCACCGCGTGCCCGGCGGCAGGTCACTGAAAGGCGCCGCGCTAAGCCTCATAAGCTTCCCCTTTCCATTTCCGTCACGCAGCTCCAGCTTGCGGTGCGGCAGACTGGCCGGGTAAGCAAAACCTTCGCGGAGGCCGAGGCTTGCGAAGCGCCGAGGCCGAGTGATGAGGGGCGAGCACGGTGTGCGAGACCCCGCGTTTTGCGTTCCGGCCTGGCTGACGCACCCTTACACCCCATATTTCTCCATGTCACGCCAGTTCGGGCCGGTCTTGAGGTCCACGGTCAGAGGCACCGAAAGCTTATAGGCGTGCTCCATGGCCTTTTTTATGGTCCCGGCGGCTTCCTTAAGGGCGCCCCGGCGCACCTCGAAGACCAGCTCGTCGTGCACCTGCAGCAGCATGAGAACGTCCTTCGAATGACGGAACTCGGAGAACAGGTCTATCATCGCCTTCTTTATGATGTCGGAGGAGCCGCCCTGCACCGGGGTGTTCATCGCGGCCCGCTCGGCGAAGCCGCGCAGATGCGGGTTGGCGGCGGTGAGCTCCGGCAGCGCGCGCCGGCGGCCGGTGAACGTGCGCACGAAGCCGGTGCGCTTGGCCTCCGCCACGGTGCGCTCGCTCCACTCCTTCACGCCCGGGCAGGCCTCGAAGTATTTTTTGATGTAGGCCGAGGCCTCGGCGCGGCTGATGCCCAGGTCCTGGGAGAGCCCCTGGGCCGTCTTGCCGTAGACTATGCCGAAATTTATGGCCTTGGCCGCGCGGCGCATTTCCTGGGTCACGAGCTGGGGCGCGCAGTGGAAGATCTCGGCGGCCGTGCGCAGGTGGATGT
>JAJZOZ010000201.1 GCA_021811405.1 bacterium
GTCGGAGAGGAGTATCCCCTCGTCCGCGCCCAGCGCCAGGCCCAGCTGCACCACGGCCTTGGCCTGCGGCGGGCCCATCGAGACCAGCGTGAGCCTGAAGTTGTGCTTCTTCTTCAGCTCCAGCGCCGACTGCAGGGCGAAATGGTCGTACGGGTTGATGATGCTCGGGACGCCGGCCCGTATCAGGTGGCCGGTCTCCGGGTTGATCTTGACTTCGGTGCTGTCGGGAACCTGCTTTACGCAAACGACGATGTTCATCTCAAAGTCTCCTTGGTTATTTCGCCTTGAAAGTCTGCTTCAGCTTCTGCGCGACCAGGTCCATGTCGGCCACCTGGCCCTTCTGCTCGGCCTGGATGGAGTCCAGGTTGAGCGCGTCGGCCAGCGTGCCGGCCGCGTCGGCGGCGCCCAGCACCAGCGCCAGGCCCTCCACCGCCGTCCTCAGCGCGGTCTCGCGGGCGAACACGCGGGCCATGGCCTGCCAGGCCGGGGCCTCGAAACGCACGGTTTCGCTGTACTTGTCGGCGGCGGCCGCGCGGGCGAAGCAGGCGGCCACCTCGGCGTCGGCTATCAGCCTGCCCAGCTTGAAGGTGACGTGCTGGTGGCGGGTCAGCTTCTGCACGCGGCACTCCTCCATCACGGCGGACAGCGCCCGCAGCGCCAGGGCCGCGGCATGCGCGCCCACGCCGGGCTTCTGCGCGTGCAGCTCGTCCAGTCTGTCGGCCTGGTCCATGTAGTAGCGGCCGCGCGTCTTCAGGTGCTCCTGCCAGCGGCCGCGGTAGATGGTCATCTCCATGATCTCGCTGGTGCCCTCGTAGATGCAGGTGATCTTCACGTCGCGCTTGATCTTCTCCACCGGGAAGTCGCGCGTGTAGCCGTAGCCGCCCAGCGCCTGTATGGCGTCCTCGGCCATGCGGTTGCCGCCCTCGGTGGCGGTGTACTTGGCGATAGCGCCCTCGGTCTGCAGGCCGTGGTCTCCGGAATCCAGCTTGTGCGCGGTCTCCTCTATGTAGGAGCGCGCGGCCTCGAGGCGGCAGGCGTTGGGCACTATCAGCTTGTGGGTGTAGCCCTGCTTCTCGGAGAGCGGGGTGCCGGCCTGGATGCGCTGCTGGCTGTAGCGCACGGCCTGCTCCAGCGCCTCGGTGCCGGCGCCCAGGCCGAAAGCGGCCACCATCAGGCGGGTGTAGCCGAACACGGCCTGCGCCTGCAGCAGGCCTTTGCCCTCCTCCATGCCTATCAGGTTCTCGGCCGGGACGTAGACGTTGTCGAGCGACAGGCCCGCGGTGTTGGAGAGGCGGATGCCGTGCTTGTCCTCGTGCTTGTTGGGCGAGAAGCCCTCGGTGTTCCTCTCCACGAGGAACCAGGACGGGCCGCCCGGGGCCATCGCGAGTATCGTGTAGAGGTCGGCCACGCCGCCGTTGGAGATCCACTGCTTGTTGCCGGTGATGCGGTACCCGGCTATCTTGCCGTTCTTCACCACGTGCTCGGCGCGGGTGCGCAGGTTCACGAGGTCGGAGCCGGCGTCGGGCTCGGTGGCGCCGTAGGCCACCAGCAGGTTCTCCTTGGCTATGCGGGTGAGCCACTTCTCCTTCTGCTCCTCGGTGCCGCCGACGTTGAGCGGGTCGGTGCCGAGGAACGTGGCGAACACGCCGGTGGCGATACCCAGGTCTATGCGGGCGAGCTGCTCGCAGACGCGGTAGATGTCGAAGGTGCCGCCGGAGACGCCGCCGTACTCGGCCGGGATCATCAGCAGGTGCAGGCCGAGGATATTATGGTCGTACATCTCCTTCAGGATGTCCTCGGGGAACTCGTTCTTCTCGTCGAGCTCGCGGACCAGGTCGTAAGGAATGCGCCTCTTGGCGTACTCCTTGAGGCTGTCCAGCATTAAATTGCGTGATATCGCGTCGATGCTTGCCATTTAACTCTCCTGTTTATGCTTTTACGGCCTCGCACGCGGCGAGGTAGCCTTTCACTTCGTTGACGATCTTCTCCGCGAAGGCCTTGTCCTCCAGGCCTTCCGCGTTTATGAACACGTTCTCCGCGGCGCAGCGCACGGCCGACTCCAGCAGGTAGCGGGCGCTGTGGTAGTCCGAAATGACGTGCTTCGAGATGGAGCCGCCGCAGACGGTCAGGCCGGCCATGGCCTCGGAGGCGAGCCGCGCGGTCTTCAGCGGCACCTCGGCCGCGTATTTCAGCGCGGCCTGCATCTTCACCTTGCGCTCCGGGTTCTCCTTCGGTATCTTCATGGCCTCCATGAAGCCGTTGAAGGACGCGACGTCCTCCCCCACGCAGGCCTGCAGGGAAGCCCGGTGCTCTCCCAGGCGGGCAAGCAGCTCGTTCAGGGCGGGCTTCTTCGCCTCTTCCAGCTTCTTGCCGCGCAGGGTTATGCCGATGGCCATCTGGCCAAGAGCGCAGCCCATCGCGCCGCTGATGCCGGCGGCCGCCCCGCCGCCGGGGGTGGGATCGGTGTTCGCCAGCGCGTCAACGAACAGGTTAGCGCCGTTCTCCCAGGAACTGAGCAGCTTCAGCAGCTTGGTCTCGAGCACCTGCCCGTCCTTATTGAAATCCTGCACCTTCAGCGCCTCCACCGCGTAGTCGGTCAGCGCCTCCTGCGTGGTAAGGCCTATCAGCTCGGTGCCGGTTATGACTATGCCCTTGGGGTCCAGTTCCTTCCTCATCTCGTCGAGGGCGCGCTTGATGGAGGTAGTCCGGTAGTCGGTCAGCACGGTGGACATCTGCACCTGGCCCTTGCTCTCCAGGAATATCTCCTTGGCGCGCAGGGCCGGCAGGCCGCCGCCGGTGGTGCGGATCTTCTTGGCCAGCGCCTTGGCGAAGTCCATGTCGGTGGTGGCCAGGTTGACGTTGAAATTGACTATCTGGTTGCGGGCGCCCACGGCCATCGCGCCGGCGGTGGGGTGTATCCTGTTCGGCCCGAAGTCCGGCACGCGCTCCGGGTTCTTGCCTATCTCCTCGCGCAGGCCCTCGAACTGGCCTTTGCGCACCTTGGCCAGGTCGCGGCGGGTCTCAACGCGGGCGGCCTTGTCGTAAAGGTAGACCGGGATGCCCAACTCGCGGCCTATGCGCTCTCCGGCCTTCTCGGCCAGCTTCACGCAGTCCTCGATGGTGGAATCCATCACGGGGATGAAAGGGGCCACGTCGGTGGCGCCCATGCGGGGATGCTCGCCCTTGTGGTGGTTCAGGTCAATGAGCTCGGCGGCCTTCTTCGTGACGGCGAACATGGCGTCCGCGGCGGTCTCCACCGGGGCCATGAAGGTGAGCACGGTGCGGTTGTGGTCCGCGTCCTTTTCGACGTCCAGCACCAGCACGCCCGGCACGCCCTTGGCGGCGTCCACTATCGCGTTGATCTTGGAAAGGTCTCTTCCCTCGCTGAAATTGGGAACGCACTCCACGAATTTACCCATGAAGCCTCCTAGCCGGCTGTACCGTATCAAGCGCTATGCGCGTGCCGCATCAAGAGCTATGCTCATCTAGCGGCCATCAGACGGCCTGGCCTATGGCCGTGCCGTATCAAGCGCTATGCGCATCAGACGGCCTGGCAGCCCGGCTGCCTATTAATATAATTAAACAAAATTATCGAGTTTCCCCACAATAACGGGCAGGGCGCCCGTAAATGCGAAAACCCGCT
>JAJZOZ010000001.1 GCA_021811405.1 bacterium
AGATCCCGACCATCGGCTTCGGCCCCGGCAACGAGGTCTACGCGCACACCGTCAACGAGTTCATGCCCGCGGAGGACCTGGTGAAGGCCGCCGCGTTCTACGCCGCGCTGCCGCAGTACCTGTAAGCCGCCGCCGCGCCGACCGGAAGCCCCGCCCAGGCGGGACTTTCTTTTTGTATCATGGATAGGCGGCCGCGGGGGGCCGCCAGACCATGACACAGCGCGCTGAAAGAGCGGCTCCGGGCAGGATAGACCCGGACCTGTACGAGAGCCTGGACGCGGCCATGCTGCATTACCCGGCGCCGAAGGCCCGGCTGAGCCCCCGCCAGGTCCGGGCCGTCTGGGCCGGGCTCGCCTCCGACATCCGCGCCGGGCGCAAGCAGGAGCTGCTCAGCGTCTACCTGCACGTGCCGTTCTGCGCCCACCGCTGCAAGTACTGCATGTACTACTCGGAAGAGCCGGGCGGCCCGGAAAGCATAGAGCTCTTCCTGCGCGGGCTGCTGGACGAAATGGCCTTCATGGCGCCGGCGCTGGAAGGGATCAGGGCCACCCACCTCTACGTGGGCGGCGGGACCCCCAGCGCGCTTTCCCCGGAGCAGCTGGACCGCCTGCTTTCCGGGGTCTTCTCCCTGTTCGAATTCGGGCCCGCCGGAGAACGGGGCCTGGAGTGCCATCCCCTCAACATGACCCCGCGCCACCTGGCCGTGATAAAGAAGCACGGCCTGAACCGAGTCAGCTTCGGCGTGCAGACCTTGAACAGGAGGACGCTGAACAGCGTCAACAGGGACTGCCAGACCTGGCGGGATATAGTCGCCCTGCAGGGCCGGCTCGGGCGGGCCGGCATCCCCATGGTCAACGTGGACCTGCTGCTCGGCCTTACCCGGGATACCCCGCGCGCCTTCCTGGAAACCGCGGACCGCGTGATGAAGCTGGGGCCCGGCAGCATCAGCGTGCACAGGCTCGTGCCGCAGCCGGCCTACCTGCGGGATTTCTACCGCGGGGAGGAAGCGCGGTGCATAGACGACATCAACCGGTTCGCGCGGGCCGTGCTGCCGGGGCTGAAGCGGCTGGCTGACAGGCGCGGCTTCCTGTTCCCGGATTACGACCCCGCGCATTACGAGAACCGCGTCTACACGCTGATAACCCCCGGCTACCTGGAGGAGTACGGCAAGCAGCCCACCGGCGGCTACACGATAGACAACGTCCAGGCCTATTCGGTGCTCGGCCTGGGGCCCAGCGCCAAGTCCAACATCTTCGGCTGCGGGCTGTGCCAGTCGGACGGCGCGCTGGGCGCCGGCTTCTCCCCGGACGAGAAGAAGCTGCTCTTCACCAGGCACGACCTGAAGTACGAGATGCTCTGGCACCTGGTGTTCTCGCTGGACAAGCACAACAACATGGTGCCCGGCGCCTATATGCGCGCGGCTTTCGCGGAGGACTATCTGGAGGTCTTCAAAAAACCTCTGCGCGCGCTGGCCAAAGCCGGCGCGGTGACCATAAAGGACGGGGACCTTTATTTCAACCGCTGGACCAAGAAGGAGCGCTTCCTTATCGTCATGTACCTCATAAGGAGCGCGGCCGGCCGCGGCCTGCCGGAGCTTTCCGGCCTCTCAGGCTGACGCGGCCTCCGGGAAATAAGAAGGACGGGCGCGGGCCCGTCCTTCTCTTTTTTCCGCCGCGCGGTATCAAAGCACGCGCTTCCCGCCGGCCTTCACGAGCTCCGCGAGGAGCCTGGGGGGGTTCTTCTTGGTGCAGGCCGCTATCATCGCGGCGATGACGAAGGGCTTGTAGCCGGCTTCCTTGTAGGTGCCGATGCGCGCCTTCTCGAAGACGTTGGCGCTCACCTCGCCGGCCTTGCAGCTGACGTCGGTGATGTCGGCCGGCAGGCAGTGCATGTAGGTGGCCTTGCCGCCCTTCGTGAGCTTCATCTTCGCTTCGTCGCACTCCCAGCTCTTGAACTTGGCGTTGTTCTCGAGGCATTCCTTCTCGAGGGTCTTCAGGCCGGCCTGGTCGCCACCTTCGAGCAGCGCGGTGCGCTTTTCCATGACCTTGAACGGCGCCCAGCTCTTGGGGTATACGATGTCGGCGTTCTTGAAGGCGCTCTCCATGCTGTTGGAGACCTTGAAGCTGCCGCCGGACTTCTTGGCGTGCTCCTTGGCGACTTCGATGGTGTCGGGCAGCAGGTCGTAGCCCTCGGGGTAGGCGAGCTCGACCTCCATGCCGAAGCGGCTCATCAGGGTTATCACGCCCTGCGGCACGGACAGCGGCTTGCCGTAGCTGGGGGAGTAGGCCCAGGTCATCGCGATCTTCTTGCCCTTGAGGTTCTCGAAGCCGCCGAAATGGTTCTTGATGAACAGCAGGTCGGACATGCTCTGCGTCGGGTGGTCCAGGTCGCACTGCAGGTTCACCACGGCCGGGCGCTGGTTCAGCACGCCCTGCTTGTAGCCGTCGTCGAGGGCCTCGGCCACTTCCTTCATATAGGTATGGCCCTTGCCTATGAACATGTCGTCGCGGATGCCGACGGCCTCGGTCAGGAACGAGATCATGTTGGCGGTCTCGCGCACGGTCTCGCCGTGGGCGATCTGGCTCTTGCCCTCGTCGAGGTCCTGCACGGCCAGGCCCAGCAGGTTGCAGGCGCTGGAGAACGAGAAGCGCGTGCGGGTGGAATTGTCGCGGAAGTTGGACACCGCGAGGCCGGTCCTGAACATGGACGCGTCTATGTTCTGCGCGTGCATCTCCTTGAGGATCTCGGCGATCTTCAGCACCGAGTGGATCTCCGCGTCGTTCTTCTCCCAGGTCAGCAGGAAGTCCTTGTGGTAGAGGTCGGCGCCCAGCTTCTCCAGCTCGGCTATGGCTTTCTTGAGGTCGAATTTCTGCGTCGCGGTTGCGGTAGGCATTTTAATCTCCATGGTTCCGTTCTAACGGCCGCCTTGGGCGGCCCTCCCATTAAAGGTCTTTCGCCGTCGTATTGTCAAGGAACGGCCGGCGCCGCGTCCGGCGGGAACGGCGCGCGGGCCCAGCCGGCGCATAGGCCGAAAAACTCCGCGACGCTTCCCCATTAGGCTCATCAAAGGGAGGGCCGTAAAATGGCACGATGTACCCTATAAGAAGTGGATTTCAAGGAGGATAAAGTGAAGATACTCATCGTTATGCTGGCGGCCGCGTTCCCGGCCGCCGTTTCCGCCCAGGCGGTCTCTCCGACGCTGGGCATGGTGGAGCAGGTCAGCGTCTCGGCCGCTTCCAACCAGACCCTCTCCGGCGCCCGCGTGGAGGCCGGCAAGCCGTTCTCCGAGCACGTGCCGCCCTCCGCGGTGCATCAGCAGCCCGGCGGCCATTATATCCCTCCCCCGGCCCATCCGGAGCACCCCCAGCATCCCGTGCATCCGCAGCCGCCGGTACACCCTCAGCCCCCGGTAGTGCATCCCCCGCAGCCCTATTATCCCCCGTATAACCCGTATCATCCCGGCTGGGACAACGGCCCCTACCACCCCACCCACCCGTACCCGCCCGGCTACTATCCTCCGTATCCGTCCGGTCCCAGTCACGAGACCACGCAGCCCGTGATACACCACCCCGTCTCGGCCTCAACATGGGCCATAGTCGGCGCGGTGGCGCTGGCCGTGCTGCTGCTGGTGGTGCTCCTGTAAGGGCGCCGACAGCCGCGAAGAGCCCCCGGACCGTGTCCGGGGGCTTTTTTACTTCCTGGCGCTGCGCCGCCGTATTTTTGTTAAGATAGCACGGTAATGAAACGCCCCATAACGCTGATCTTCGCTATCCTGGTCTTCCGGGCGCCTCTGCGCGCCGAGACGCTGAAGGCCGGGGCGCTGCTCAGGCACGAGGCCGGTGGGAAGGACGTGGTCCGCACCTCCTCGGATATCAGGGCCGAGCGCTCCGCTTCGGGCGGGGAGTACCGGCTGACCGGATTCACCGTCTACCTGGACACGCGGTCTTTCGACGCGGCCGGCAGCGCCGTGCGCAAGGGCGCCGCGCTCTATGATTCCCGCGGCAGGGAGATAGGCAGGGCTCTCGAGGATTTCAGCCAGGACTACCCCGTTTACGGGCCGGCCCCCGGCACGTCCAGGATAGAGGCCGATATGGCGCTGCTGGCGCGCGGCGCCGATATAGAGCCCGGCTCGGTAGTGGAGACCGCGCTGGCGGCCGGGCTCTCGGCGGCCAAAGGCGCTCCGCTCAAGGCGGACCTGAACTCCCACATTGGGAATTTCGGCTACAGGAAATGGAAAGGCTACGCCGGCGTGGAGTCCTACGGGGTCTACGAGGGCTGGATGGAAGACCCCTCGCCCGGCTTCAGGGTGCTGCTCGTCTTCCGAAGGGGGAAGCTGGCGGCGGTGCTGCACAGCCGCCCGGTCCCTTTCCAGTTCCGCTCCGGGAAGAAGTTCTCCCGGGGGCTGGAGCTCTCGTACCCGGCCAGGCTGCCGGCGAAAGAGGCGGAGAAGCTGGAGAAGTTCTATTCTTCCGCGCTGAACGCCGCCGATTAGGCCGGTTTTTTCCTGATATTCACCACTTTGACCACGTCGGCTATCAGCAGGCCGGAGTCGTCGCGGATCTCGGCCTTGAAGGTCCGGTCGGTCTTAGGCGCCGAGGCCAGCTCGGCCCTGATCCCGTCCACGACGCCCTGCTCGAGGCGGAACTCCGCCGTCACCCGGCCGCGCCCCGGCTTGCGGAAATTGATGCAGGCCGACTTGTCCCAGACTATGTAGTCCGGCCCCAGGTTCTTTATCAGCATCAGCATGAACCAGGGGTCCGCCATAGCGTAGAGCGAGCCGCCGAACTGCGTCCCTACGTAGTTCCTGTTGTAGAAGGTCAGCGGCATCACTACCCTGCAGTAGCGGTGGTCCGGGCTCATCTCGGCCAGCCGGATGCCGGCCCCCAGGAAGGGCCCGTAAAGCGAGGTGGCCTTTTCCAGTACGGCGCGCCTAAGTCTGCCTGTCATCCCCATATAGTTCTCCGGGCGCCATAGCGGGGCCCGCCATAATTATAGCGGAAAGGAACGGCTTTTGCGCTCCGGGGGCGCGCCGCGCGGCGGGAGATAAGAAGGGGGGTTTTTTTATATTATATTACCTTAGCCGATGAAAACCCTGCTGCCCCTGGCTATTCTCCTGCTCTCTGCCTGTTCGGCCGGTCCCGCGGCGCTGCGCCGGGGCGGGGACGCCTACCCGGACTTCTCCGCCATGAGGGCCGCCTATGCCGAGGGCGCGGATTATTCCCGCGAGGTCTACCCGCGCGGCTCCGCGGTCTCCGTGTTCGCGATGCACGGCGGGGACATCGAGGATTCCACCGCCAGGGTGGCCCGCCGGATAGCCGGCAAGGACTTCAACCTGTACGTGTTCAGCGGCTGGCTGGGGCCGGACAGCTCCCGCATGCACGTGACCTCCACCCATTTCGACGACCCGGACGCGGTGCTGCTGGCCACCTCCTCCGTGCTGGGCATCTCCGTGCACGCCGAGGCCGACAGCGGGGCGCGGGTCTGCGTGGGAGGCTCCAACCGCCTGGCCGCCGGCCTGGTCACGAGGCGCCTGCAGGAGGCGGGCTTCGCTGCGGAAACGCCGTGCGAGCGGCTGCCCGGCACTTCGCCGAAGAACCTGGTGAACCTGCCGTCCTCGGGCGGGGTGCAGCTCGAGCTGACCCTGCGCCTGCTGGGCAGGCTGGAGAGGGACCGGGAGGCGCTGGCCGCCTTCAGCGGCGCCGTGAGGATGGCCGCGTCCGAATTCGTCAGTTCAGAGAGCAAGTCTACCGGAGAGAACAAATGAAAAAGATCAGGATATTCGCTTTCGGCGGGAACGAGGTGGCCCCGGTGGGCCTCAAGGACAAGGACGGCAAGACCATCAACCCCGACATAGCCATGCAGTGGCAGCGCACGGCCGAGACCGCGGCGCTCGTGGCCGACATCTTCAAGGCGCACCCGGAGGACAAGTACGTCATCACCCACGGCAACGGCCCTCAGGTGGGCAACATCATCCAGCGCGCCGAGATGTGCCGGCCCCAGCTCTTCCCGCTGCCGCTGGACGTCTGCGTGGCCGACACGCAGGGCGCTATGTCCTACATGATGGCGCAGCTCAACAACGTGCTGAACATCCGCGGCATAGACAACATCGTCGCCGGCGTGGTGACGCAGGTGGTGGTGGACAAGGACGACCCGGACTTCAAGAACCCGTCCAAGTACATCGGCCAGTCCTATACCGCCGAGGAGGCCAGGCAGCGCATGTCCGAGGGCTGGCAGATGAAGATGTACAAGAAGGACGCCGCCGGCAACGAGATCTGGCGCCGCGTCGTGCCCTCTCCCGCCCCCATCGACATAGTGGAGATAGACGCTATAGAGGCCCTGCTCGACAAGGGCATAGTGCCGATCACCGTGGGCGGCGGCGGCATCCCGGTACGCGAGGTGCCGGCCGAGGTAAAGGACGGCAAGGAGACCTACACCACCAATTTCGGCGTGAAGTTCTCCAAGCCGCACAAGGGCGGCAGGCCGCTAAAGATGTACACCGGCGTCGAGGCCGTCATAGACAAGGACCTGGCCAGCGCGCTGCTGGGCTGCATGCTGATGAAGCGCGCCAAGGCCCGCGGCGAAAAGGTGGAGGTCAGCCTCACCATCTTCACCGGGGAGGACGGCGCCAAGCTGAACTACCAGAAGCCCGACGAGAAGGCGCTGCGCGTCATCAAGGTCAGCGAGCTCGAGGCCATCTACAACCAGAAGCCGGCCCCGTTCCCCGCCGGCTCGATGGGGCCCAAGATCAAGGCCGTGATAGAGTTCATCAAGAACGGCGGCTCGGTGGCTTACATAGCCAAGACAGAGCTGTTCGAGGCTACGCTCGAGGGCAAGGCCGGCACCACGGTGCTGCCGGGCTGAGGAAATGAGGGATAAAGAGGGGGGGGCCGGCCAGGACCGGTACGTCGACATGAGGCAGCTGCGGAAGTTCGTGCTGTACCCGCTCGCCGCGTTGTCCGGGGCCTATGTTCTCTATATCTGGCTCGGCCCCGCGCTGACCGGCGCCCGCATCTCCCTGGACCGGTATTCGGACCTCTCCCCCCTGGTCAGGCAGGCGAGGGAGGACTCTTTCACTTACGGGCAGGCTGCAGCTTACGGGGACTCGCTGGCCGGGAAATACGCTATCTGGTGCGTGCAGAACAGGGAGGAGTGGAACGTGACCGTGGACGGCGATCCAGGGAAGCGCCTGAACGTGTCCAATTATCCCGCCATGCCCGTGTACACGGGCAATAAGCACCAGGCCTGCGTGCCGATGCTGCTGCTGCTGGAAAAGTCCGGGACGGACGCCAGGGTGCGGGTTTTCTTTAAAGAGGCGCTATAAACAATGAAAAAGATAAAGACACTGCAGTGCATCAGGTGCGGAAAGGACCACAAGCTCGACGAGACCAAGTACAACTGTACAGCCTGCGGCGGCAACCTGCAGGTGCTCTACGACTATAACCTGATAAAGAAGCGGATGAATTTCGAGGAGCTCAGCGAGAACCAGGACCGCAGCATCTGGCGCTACCTGGACATACTGCCCGTCAGCAGCCTGAAGGACACGCCGCCGGTGCAGGTCGGCTGGACGCCGCTGTACCGGGCCGAGAAGATGGGCGACGAGATAGGCGTGCCCAACCTCTACGTCAAGGACGACGGCCGCAACCCCAGCGCCTCGTTCAAGGACAGGGCCAGCGCCGTAGTGACCGCCCGGGCTATAGAACTGGAGGAAAAGGTCGTGACCTGCGCCTCCACCGGCAACGCGGCCTCGTCGCTGGCCTGCATGACCGGCAGCCTGGACATGAAGACGGTCATCTTCGTCCCGGAGACGGCGCCAGCCCCCAAGGTGGCCCAGCTGCTGGTCTACGGCGCGGCGGTCATCATGGTGAAGGGCACCTACGACGACGCTTTCGAACTGTGCCTGAAGGCCTCGCAGGAGTACGGCTGGTACAACCGCAGCACCGGCATCAACCCGTTCACGCGCGAGGGCAAGAAGACCTGCGCTTTCGAGATCTGCGAGCAGCTGGACTGGGAGACCCCGGACAAGGTGTTCGTGCCGGTGGGCGACGGCAACATCATCAGCGGCATCTGGAAGGGCTTCGTGGAGTTCCACCGCCTCGGCTTCATAGACCGCCTGCCGCAGCTGGTCGCCGTGCAGGCCGAGAAGTCGGACGCGGTAAAGCGCGCCTTCGAGACCGGCGGGGATATCCAGCCCGTGAGCGGCCAGACCGTGGCCGACAGCATCTCCGTCAGCCTCCCGCGCGACGGCCTGGCCGCCGTGATGGCCGTGCGCGATTCGAAGGGCTTCGCCCTGAGCGTCACCGACAACGAGATCCTGTCGGCCATCCCCGCGATAGCGCGCGGCTCCAACGTCTTCGCCGAGCCCGCGGCCGCGGCCACCTACGCCGGCCTGCTCAAGGCCGTGAGGGAGGAGAAGGTTAAGGAGAACGAGTCCGTGGTGCTGCTGGTGACCGGCAACGGCCTGAAGGACGTGCAGAGCGCGATGAAGTCCGTAGGCAAGCCCATAGTCATTAAGCCGGAGCTGGCTGAGCTCAAGAAGGTGGTGGCGGACAACAAGCTGGTCTGAAGTCCGCAGCAGTAATAAGGAAAGGGCCGCCGCCGGCGGCCCTTTGCTTTTCCCGCGGGCGGGGACAAGAGGCCCAGCGGGGCCTGGGCCTAAATAGGCCGCTTTCCTGGTACCAAAGCCTCTTATGGGGCCGTGCGGCAAGTGGTAGACTCTGAGTGATGAGTCGCGTTCCAACGGTATAAATGGAGGTCGTCCCGCATGACTAACAAGATAGTCGCAGCACTCGCCTGCCTCGGCTTTGCCGCCTCGGCCGGCGCAGAAGTGAACTTCGATCAGAACATCGACGTCAAGAGCGTGGTAGAACAGGCCAAGAGCGTCGACGTGAAAGCCCCTTACCCGTATTACGGCCCCCACCGCGTGCGCTACAGCAGGGAATGCAGGAACTTCGGCTTCGGGGCCAGCCCCTTCGCCCAGTCTTCGGGACGGGAATTCATCAGCAGCACCGAATATATAGAGGACTGCCGGTTCATCCCCGCTCCTCCTAATCCTCCGCTCCCGCCGCCCCCGCCGCGGCCGAAGAAGACCAAGACCGCTGCGGAGAAGGACTACTACCCCGGCCAGCCCGGTTACCCTGGCTATAACGGCAACGACTACGGCCCGAACGGCGACTACACTTACCCCGGCAACTTCGGCGGGCAACAGGGCCAGTGGTACTGCCGCGAGCGCATTGGGCAGGTCTTCCGCGCCAGCGCGCAGGTCAACCTGGCCCCCAGGCAGCTCTATCCCTGGGAGAGCGAGTCGTTCGCGGTCTGCATGGAGGGTCAGCGCGTGGACTTCGAGACCCGCAACTCCCCCTACAGCTACTCGGTGGACAGGCAGGGCCTCTACGACCTCACCTTCAACCTGACCCCCAACTACCGCAGGCCCACGCCTCCTGACGCCTCGGGCCTCAACCTCGCCGGCTTCGCGTTCCGCGACGGCAAGTTCGTGATGGCCATCGGCGACAGGTGGGCGGCCGAGTACGCCGGCGAGAAGGTGGAGATCCAGGTGGAGCTGATGAAGGACGGCTTCCTGTTCTTCAACAGCAGCAAGGGCAAGAAGACCTTCACGCTGGACACCGCCTCCAGCTACGAGCTCGCCTTCAACGAGGGCGACCTCACGAAGGACAAGGACTTCGTGGACGATTCCGGCGACGTGCGCGGCCCCAAGAAGTTCTACGTGAAGTGGGGCTTCCGCCGCATCGGCAGCGTCTCCACCAACGACTACATCAAGAAGGGCGACACCGACAAGATAACGCAGTAACGGCACGGCCCTGAAAGAGGTCCCCCGCGCGAGCCTGCGCGGGGGACTTTCTTTTTTTCCGCGGTAAATGAAGGACCCGCCGGCGTTAACGGCGGGCCCTTGCATTCCCTGCGCGGCCGTCAGGCCGGGAGGGCTATGGTTATGGCGGAGCCTTTCTGCAGCTGGGACTTGGCGAAGATGCGGCCGCCGTGGGCTTCCGCTATCTTCTTGGCGTAGGCCAGGCCCAGGCCCCAGCCCTCCACCTGGCCGGTGAAGGAGGCCTCCACCTGGTAGAACTTCTGGAAGATGTTCTCGAGCTCTTCCCCGGGGATGCCGGGGCCGTTGTCGCCCACCGAGATCAGCGCGTAGCCGTCCCTGGACTGGGCCGAGAGGATGACCAGCTTGTCCTTGGCCTGGTTGAACTTCACGGCGTTGTCTATCATGCCCTTGATGGCCGAGCCCAGCAGCTTGCGGTCGGCCTTTATGGTGACCGGCTCGGGAACCGCTATCTTTATGCTGACACCGGGGATCTCCTTGAGCCAGGCCTTGGCGCCCTCGGCGGCCTCGGTGAGGAACTCCGCGGCGTCGAACTCTATCCTGTTCAGCGCGGGCTGGTCCAGGTCCTCGGCCATCACGAAATTGAGCAGGCTCTCCACCAGGCGGTTCAGCTTCTGGCCCTGCGAGTTTATGGTGACGGCGGCCTTCTTGACCATTTCGGGCACCGCGGAGTTCTTCTCCGACTCGTCGCGCAGGATCTGCGCGAAGCCGTTGATGGAGGCCAGCGGGGTCTTAAGCTTGTGCGAGACCAGCGACAGGAAGTTGCGGGCCATCAGCTCTTCCAGCTTGCGGGCCGTGACGTCGGTGAACACCCAGAGCGTTCCTTCCGGAACCTCGCTGCCGTCCGGGTTCTCCTTGAAGAGCTTTATGGCCGAGGCGTCCATGAAGAACTTCTTGGGCTTGGCCCGGAAGAGCTCGAAGCGGCAGTGCTGGTCGGAGCAGGACAGCACGCTGTCCAGCTCCGGCTTGACCTCGAAATCGGCGAAGGCGTTCTTGACGTTGGTGAACTTGTACTTCTCGTGCTCCAGGTAGGTCTTCGCGGCGCTGTTGATCAGGATGATCTCCCCGTCGGTGTCGGTGAGTATCGCGCCTTCCTTGATGCGCTTGAAGACTATTTCCAGCTTGCGCTTCTCCTCCTTGACCGTGGAGAAGAGCCTGGAGTTCTCTATGGCTATGGCCGCCTGGCTGGCGAAGGCCTCGAAATTGTTGCGGTCGGTGTCGGAGAACTCGCCGTCGATGCGGTTGATGGCCTGCACCACGCCTATCACCTTGCCCTTGATGATCATCGGGCAGGTCAGCAGGGACTTGGTCTGGAAGCCGCTCCTGGAGTCCGCCTTCTTGGAGTGGCGCGGGTCGTTGGCCGTGTCGTTGATGATGATGGAGCGGCCTTCCTTGGCGCAGGTGCCGGCTATGCCCTCGCCCAGCTTGAAGCGCATCTTCTGCACGTCCTCGGGCAGGCCGAGGGCCACGTCGAAATAGAGCTCCTGCGCTTTCTCGTCGAGCAGGTACAGCGAGGCGCGCTCCGCCCCGACCACGCGGGAAGCCAGGCGCATGATGGTGGTGAGCAGCTCGGAGATGTCCAGCTTCGAGGAGAGAAGCCGGCTGACCATCACCAGCATTTCAAGGCTTTCTTGCGATTGCGTTACCATCATCTTGTCGGTTCCTAGAAGAAAAGCTGCACCAGCACCTTGTAGTAGCTCTTCGCGGGCGCGTTCTCTTCCTTGTAGGCGTCGTAAGCCAGGTCGAGCGTGCTGCGCTCGTTGAGGTTCATCTTGATGCCGCCTATCAGCGAGCCGGCCTTGCCTTCGCTCCTGAACGATATTTTACTATATCCCGCGTAAATATGGCTGTCGAAATCCGGCCGCATATTACGGGCGATCTGGGCCGAAAGCGCCCATTCCGGTATGGCCGTGACCTGGCGGAACACCCCGAGGTAGGCCAGCTCGGCCTGGTCCAGCGCCGGCTTGACCAGGTTGGCGTTGGACGCGCCGCCGCCCGGCTTCCGGAAGCCGGCCGCGGAGGCCAGGAAGTAGAACTGGCCGTAGAAGGACTTCTCCACCTGCAGTTCGCCGGCGGCCTGGGAGAACTCCTTGCGGTCCGGCGCGCCGGTCCCGGCCAGGAAGGCCTTCTGCCTGGCCCAGGCGCCGGAGAGTATCAGGTGGGCGTAGCTCTCGTCATCGGCCTCCTGCAGGGAGGTCAGCAGGTACAGCTTGCCCCCGTACGCGCCGGAGCGGGTATAGGAGGAGACCGGGTACAGGAAAGGCTTCAGCGAGACGAAATAGTTCCTGCCGGAGTACATCAGCGGGACCCGGAAAGAATAGACCCTCTCCCGGTAAGCGGCCGTGTCCTTGTAGAAGGAGAGGTTCAGCCCAGAGGAGAACGGGCTTTTTCCCTTGACGAAGGCCGTAAGCGAGTTCTTCTTGAGCCCGTTGGAACCGAAGGCGTAGTCGTTCTCCAGCCACCAGGCGGCGGAGGCCTGGGCGGCCGCGGCGGCGGATATCAGCAGGGCCAGCAGGAGTCGCTTCATCGTTTACATTATATATTAAAACGCCCGAAACATCGCGCGAAAATAAAAAGGCCTCCCGCGGTTTCCCGGGGGAGGCCTTTTCGCTTGCCGGGCGTCAGGCCTGCTCGCCGACGAAGAGGAAGAAGTACTGCAGGAAGTCGTACAGGTCGCAGTTGACCAGGGTAATGTCGACCGGGCTGCGGTCCATGCCGCCCGTGATGCGGCCGCTGATCTTGTCGTAGGTCAGCTCCACCGGCGCGCGGTTGGCGTAGCCGGTCACGGTCACGGTCTTCGCGTCGGCGTTGCCCTCGTCCATGTTGAACTCCAGCTTCAGCGGGGCGTGGTTGGAATAGCCTTCCAGCAGGCCGTTCTTCCAGTTGACGGTATAGTGCACGGGGCTGTGGTTGGCGCCGCCGTCCACGGTGACCTCCTCCGGGCTCCAGCTGAACTTCAGGTCTACGGGGGAGTGGTTGGCGCCGCCCTTGATGGTCATGGCGTCATTGTCTATCTTTACGTCCACCGGGCTGAGGTTGATGCCGCCGGTGATGGTCCAGTTGACCTTGTCGATCTTCACGTCGACCGGGCTGTGGTTCATGCCGCCGGTGATCGAGCCCTGCTTTACGGCGTAGGAGGAGCGGCTCTTGTTGCCGAGGCCGAAGATGTCGTCGTAGACCTTCCGGCTCACCTTCACCTCGGTAATGTAGTAGTAGCGGGCCAGCCCGACCGCGCGGTCCGCCGCGTTCTGGCCGCTGACGTCCGCGAGCACCATGTAGCCGCCCAGGCCGTCCTGGTAGGCCTTGACCTTGAAGCCCGCTCCGGCGAGTTCGGAAAGGACTTTGTCGATGTCCTGGCGGCGCCCGACCATGCCGATGACGGCGTCGTTCATGTCGGACGAGGTATTGACCGAAATCTTACGCAGGGTGTTCCACTGGTTGGATTTGGGCGCCGCCGGGGTCGGTATTTCCAGGGCCGCCGGGGTAAGGCCGATGTCGCTGAGGGCTTTGTTCTCGGCCGCGCCTGCGGCGGTGAAGGCTGCGGCGATGATGGCGAGGGCTATATAAGGGGCTTTCTTCATTTGTCCTCCGGTTATACGTATATTCTGGCAGAATACGGCCGTGCGCGCAAAAGTCCGGGGACCCCTCTTCCGGCCGTTTTTTGGCCCACAGGAGATGGACCTTTGGGCCCAGGGGCGGCCTGGGCCTTGCCCCCCTTGACTAGTCAAGCGTACCCTGCTATCCTATTTGGCGTAGCGACCGGAGGAAATTTATGAAAAAGTTCCTTGTTCCAGCTCTGTTAGCGGTAATAGCGGCCTCGCCGGCTCTCGCCGGGTCCGGGGACGCGCTCTCCAGCCTTGGCCTCTCCAAGTCCGCCGCGGTGGCCGTGCCGGCCGCCGCCGGCTCCGCGGCTCTCCCGGTGGAAAGGTCGGGGCCTAAAGAGTGGACCGTGATGGTCTTCATCAACGGCAAGAACGACCTGGAGCTCGCCGGCCTCTACAACGTGAACCAGATGGAGCAGGTGGGGTCCAGCGGCAAGGTGAACATCGTGGTGGAGATGGGCCGCATGAACGGCCAGGCCCAGGGCGACGCTCACCAGGACGGCGACTGGACCGGCTCCCGGCGCATGCTGATAAAGAAGGATAAGGACGAGGAGAAGATCACCTCGCCGGTCCTGATGAAGACCGAGAAGGTCGACATGGGCGACTACAAGCGCGCGGTCGACTTCGTGAAGTGGTCCAAGGAGAACTTCCCGGCCAAGCATTACATGCTGATCATCTGGAACCACGGCTCCGGGTTCATGGACCCCCGCAAGGAGCAGAAGGGCATCTCCTTCGACGACGAGACCGGCAACTACATCCGTACACCGCAGATCGGCCAGATACTGAGGGAGGCCGGCAAGGTGGACGTGCTGGCCTTCGACGCCTGCCTGATGCAGTCCGCCGAGGTGGATTATGAGGTGAAGGACAACGTCGACGTCATCGTGGGTTCCGAGGAGACCGTCCCCGCACTGGGCTATCCCTACAGCATGTTCCTCGGCGCGCTGGTCAAGAAGCCGGATCTTAACGCCGAGCAACTGGGCGCGATAACCGTAGAGGCCTACAAGATGTTCTACGACAAGCTGGGCAAGCCCTCGCAGCTCTCCGCCGTGCGCGCCTCCAAGCTGGAGGGCTTCGCGCAGCGCATGAAGGACTTCTCCGCCCTGGCCAAGGACGCCGACGCGGCCGCCCTGAAGGCCGCCCGCGACGGAGTGATCCGCTATGACGCGGTCGGCCCTTCCGACGCCAAGATGACCATCTCCTTCTACGGCGACGCGGCCCAGTTCGCCAAGCTGGCGGCCGACAACCTGAAGGACGGGGACAAGGCGGCCGCGGTAAAGCAGAAGGCCGAGGAGCTGGGGGCCTTTATAGACGGGGAGCTCGTGATACACAAGGGTGCCACCGGCAAGAACCGCGCCGGGCACGAGATGTCCGAGAGCCGCGGCATCTCGGTCTACCTGCCGCCGGCGGAGGCCAGGATACCCCAGGCCAAACTGGAGGGGATCTTCGAGGCGCCGTACACGGACTTCGTCTTCGACAAGGCCTCCGGCTGGCACGACTTCGTGACCTTGCTTTACGCCAGCGCCGTCGCTCCCGCGCCGGCTCCCGCGAGATAGCCCGCGGCTGAGCGATAGAAAATACCCCGGCCAGCCGGGGTATTTTTTTGTCCCCACTGCCGGAGATCCCCCCCGGTCCTTATCTGCGGCGGTCCCGCTGCCGTTCCGCCGCGGCTTTTGAAGGCCGCGCGCGGGTATCATCGCGGGAACGGCATAGCTGACATGGCCGCGAACCGCCGGTTCCCATTGGCAGGGGTTGCGGCCATTTGGCATAATAACACGATGTCCCATATAAGGAACACGCAGAAGAACTCCGTCACGGGCAAATTGATGGGGCGCCTCCGGCTTTCCAGGGTGCTCAGCATCCCGGAGAAGGAGTTCTCCGCGTTCATAGCCGAGATAGAGGGCGACGACCTTTTCGGGGCGCTGGCCCGGCCGGCGCGGACTTCCGAGAAGGTCGTTTCGTACAAGAGGTTCCCGCGCGGGACCTGGGCCAGGCAGGTGCAGTTCAACGAGGGGGTTTTCGCGGAAAGGCCTTCCATGGGGGTGCACGAGTTCCTGGCCGGCCGCGAGGATATCCTGCCCCTGTTGCGGCGCGTCGGAGAGAAGAGCTTCCTGGAGGATTTCCTCTACAGGGAGACTTCCCGCGGCCTCGAGGAGACCGCCGGCGCCCTGGGGCTGACCCTGGACGAGGCCGGCAGGATCATGGACTTCGTTAACGAGTTCCATCTCAAGCGGGAGATAGAGGGCGGCGGCGCTCCCGCCGCTTTGCCGGACGCTCTCAAGGAGCGCGGAGCCGACACGCCGGTGGCCCAGATCTACGCGGAAGGCGGGAACATAACCCTGTCCTACCTCTCCCTTTCTTCCGCCCGGGGCCGCTACGAGATAGATTATGCGCGGCTTAAGGCGCTGGAAAGGACGCTTCCGACGGAAAGGAAAAAGCGTCTCCGCGGCTTGATAGGCAAGATGGAGCTGGCCAATATGCGCAAGGGCGTTCTCCACAATATCCTGCTGCAGCTGATAGACTGCCAGCATAAATACCTGATCACCGAGGAGGAGGACGACATAAAGCCGGTCTCGCAGCGCGAGATAGCCCGTACGCTGGCGATAAATTCCGGGGTGTTGAACCGCATCGTTTCGGGCAAATCCCTCGCGCTGGCGTCGGGGCGCGCGGTGCCGATGGGCTCGCTGTTCCTTTCCCGGAAGGACTGGATGAAGGCGGCGCTGGGCAGGCTGCTGGCCGAGCGCGGCGGCGAGTCCCCCGCGGACGGGGAGCTGGCCGCTCTCCTGCGCGAAAGGACCGGCGTCCGGGTCTCCCGCCGCTCGGTGAACGATTACCGCAGGGAGATAGCCGGGAAACTGCCGGGGAAGAGGGTCCGCTGATATGGCCGACAAGACCTCAAGATGCAGCTCGCCGTACTGTTTCGACAGGCTCGGCGTGAGGATAATACTGAGCCTCGTCGCCTGCATAGCGCTCACCAGCGTCGCGGGGCTGTTCCGGGACCTGCGGCATAACAGGCGCTATATCCGCCACCGCGAGGGCGCCAAGGCCTCGTCGCAGGCGGCGGTGCTGCGCGCGTATCTCGAGCACGAGATGTTCGAGAGCGGCCATGACGGCACCAGGATAGCGCTGGAAGCCGTCAGGGGGCAGCCCAACCTGGAGGACCTGCTCATACTGGACTCCAAACGCAAGGTCGTGCGCGCGCTGGACAGGAAGATGGAGGGGCGCACGGTGCCGTCCCCGTCCGCGGACGGCTGGGACGGAGAGTTCATCCGCATGGATTTCCCGATAAAGGCCAAGAAGGCCTGCTACCGCTGCCACGGCAGGGACAAGCAGCTGCTCGGGTACTTCGAGTTCGTGGTCTCCACCGTGGAGGCCTACGCCGACCTGAAGCGCTGGCAGCTCTCGCACATCCTGGCGGAGAGCGTCTCCCTCGCCGTCATCTGCGTGCTGGTCATATTCATCATAGCGACCATGCTCAACCGCCCTTTGTCGGCCCTTTCGGCGGCCATGGCCAAGGCCGGCGGAGGGGATTACTCCGTGCGCGTTCCGGAGAACGTTTCCGGGGAGATGGGGGAGCTGGCCAGGCAGTTCAATTCCATGGCCGGGAAGCTGGAGGAGAACCGCGCGGAACTTGAGCGGCTTCACCGGGAGAGCATCTCGCACATGGACAGGCTGGTCTCGCTCGGCGAGCTGGCGGCCAGCCTGGCCCACGAGATACGCAACCCGCTCGCCGGCATCGCGGCCGCCATACAGGTGCTGCAGCGCGACCTGCCCGCGGAGGACCGCCGCTCCTTCGTCCTTACCGAGGTGCTCAGGCAGGTGGCCCGGCTGAACAAGACGGTGGACAATCTGCTGAGCTATGCCCGGCCGGCGGCGCCGGTGATGTCCAGCGTGTCCCTGCCCGAGACCGCGGCCCGCGTGCTGTCCATCGTGGAGCCGCAGCTCAGGAAGCAGAACGTCTCGCTGGAAACGGACTGGAGCGGTCCCGTCGGCGCGGTGACGGCCGACCAGGGGCAGATGGAGCAGATACTGCTGAACCTGTGCCTCAATTCCCTGCAGGCGATGCCCGCGGGGGGCAGGCTGCGGGTGGGCGTGAGGCCTTCGGACGACGGCTCCGCCGCGGTCCTGGAGGTGTCCGACACCGGCGTCGGGATCCCGGCCGACAAGCTGTCCTCCATCTTCAAGCCTTTCTTCACCACCCGCGCCAAGGGCACCGGCCTCGGCCTGGCCATCGTGAAGAAGATAATAGAGTCCCACGGAGGAAGGATAGAGGTCTTCAGCGAGGAAGGCAAGGGCGCGCGTTTCATGGTGACCCTGCCTTCCGGGCCGGCGGCCTGAGCCATGAAAAAAAGAGTGCTTGTAGTCGACGACGAGGACCTTATCCGCTGGTCGCTCAAGGACGAGCTGACGCGGGAGGGGTATACCGTGCTGAGCGTGGGCACGGCGGCCGAGGCCATTGAGCAGCTTTCCCGGGGCGGCGTGGACGTCACCATCTCCGACATCAATCTGGGCGACGGCAGCGGCCTGGACATCCTCAGGTACGCCAGGGAGAACCTGCCGTCCATGCCGGTGGTGCTGATGACGGCCTACGGCGACGTGAACGGCGCTGTGGACGCGATGCGCAGCGGCGCGGCCCACTACATCTCCAAGCCCTTCGACCTGTCAGTGCTGCGCATGGAGCTGGAAAAGGTGTGCGAGACCAGCAGCCTCCGGGACCAGGTGCTCGACACGCAGGAGCGGCGCCGGCGCCGCTACAACTTCGGCTCCATAATAACCGGCGACGAGGGCATGAAGCGCGTTATCTCCGAGGCGGTCATGATGGCGGCCAATCCTTCCGCCACCGTGCTGATACAGGGCGAAAGCGGCACCGGCAAGGACCTGATGGCGCGGGCGCTGCATTACGAAAGCCCGAGGGCGGGCAAGCCGTTCCTCGAGATAAGCTGCACGGCCATCCCGGAGAACCTGCTGGAGAGCGAGCTGTTCGGCTACGAGAAGGGGGCCTTCACGGACGCCAAAGGGCAGAAGAAGGGCTTCTTCGACACCGCCGACGGCGGCACCGTGTTCCTCAACGAGATAGGCCACATGCCGCTGACCCTGCAGGCCAAGCTGCTGCGGGTGATAGAGGACAAGGTGTTCATGCGGCTGGGCGGCACCGAGGAGACCGCCTGCGACGTGCGCATCATAGCGGCCACCAACGAGGACCTGCAGGAGGCCGTCAGGAAGGGCGGCTTCAGGGGGGACCTGTATTTCAGGCTTAACGTCCTGTCCGTCAGCCTGCCGCCGCTCAGGGAGCGCAAGGGGGACATACTGCCCCTGGCCGGGCATTTCCTGGCCCGCTTCAGCGGGGAGATGCGCAAGGACGTCCCGGTCCTTTCGGAGGAGGCGCAGGCCGTGATGACGGCCTATCGCTGGCCCGGCAACATCAGGGAGCTGCGCAACGTGATGGAGCGGGTGATGATACTCGGCGCGGGCAGGGAGATAGCCGGCGTATGGATGCGGGAACAGATAGGAAAGACCTCCGGCCTGGGCGCCGCCCCGTCCGGAGAGGTCTGCTTCAGGCTGCCGCCGGAGGGGATCTCGCTGGAAGCTGTAGAGAAGGACTTCATCAGGCAGGCCCTGGAATCTGCCGGCGGCAACCAGGTGAAAGCGGCGCGCCTCCTGGGCATCAGCCGGGACGCCTTGCGCTACCGGCTGGAAAAGCACGGGCTGCGCTATTCCTGAGCGCCGCGGGCCCGCGCGCTGGCAGGGTTGCTGCGCGCTTAATTTCGTATAGAATACCTGAATATAATCGGAGAGTGCTATGCGTATCCAGCGTTATATCCCGATCATGCTCCTGCTGTGCGCCGCCGCGCGCGGCCGGGCGGCCGCGGCGCCGGTTTCACCTGACGTTATAACCACTACGCCCGCCTGCGTGGAGTGCCATAAGAAGGTGGTCTCGTCCAAGTTCACGCACGGTCCGGTCGGAGTGAAAATGTGCAGGGTGTGCCACTCGGACGAGAAACCGGCACAGGACCCCGCGAAGCATCATGTCTTCTCGTTCCCGAAGCCGCAGCCGGAACTGTGCCTGGAATGCCACGTGGACGTGCGCGAGAGCCTCAGGTCCGGCAAGATGACGCACGGCGCCATCGAGGCCGGCGGCTGCACTTCCTGCCACGATCCGCACGGCTCCGGCCAGAAGTTCTTCCTGCGCGGGGAGAACATGGACGCGCTCTGTTCCAACTGCCACGGGAAAAAGACCGGCGGCGCCGTGGTCCACCGGCCGGTGAAGGCCTCGTGCATGCTGTGCCACGAGCCGCACGCGTCCGGCGGCAGCCACCTTCTCAAGACCGACACCCCGGAACTCTGCCTGGGCTGCCACCAGCAGGTGAAGACGGAGCTTTCCGGCAAGTACGTCCACGGCCCGGTGCAGACCGGCTGCCAGACCTGCCATGACCCGCACAGCGCGCCCAAGCCGTACCTGCTGAAGTCCGACGCGAAGAAGGAGCTCTGCCTGGGCTGCCACGCGGACATGGCCAAGGCGCTGAAGAACGCCAAGCGCCCGCACCCCGCCGTGGAATCGGCCGGCTGCATCGGCTGCCACAGCCCCCACGCGTCGGGGCAGCCGAAGATGCTGCTGAAGCCGATGAAGGAGCTCTGCCTGGGCTGCCACGCGGACAAGGCCGCGGAGCTGGGCAGCAAGTTCCTGCACGGCCCGGTGCGCCTGAACGAATGCCAGGGCTGCCATGACCCGCACGGGGCGGACAACCCCAACATCCTCAAGGAATATTTCCCGGAGGACTTCTACAACTCGTACAAGGAAGGCCTGTACGCCCTGTGCTTCGAATGCCACGAGAAGAACATCGCCAGCGAACCCAGGACCGCCAAGCTGACCAACTTCCGCAACGGCGACGTGAACCTGCATTACGTCCACGTCCATTCCGAGAAGGGACGCAGCTGCAAAGCGTGCCACCAGGTGCACGGCGGCCGCCAGGAGAAGCACGTCCGGGAGAGCGTGCCGTTCGGCTCCTGGCCGCTGCCCATCGTGTACAGGAAGACCGCCACCGGCGGCAGCTGCAACGTCGGCTGCCATAACCCCAAGTCCTACGACCGCGTGAAAGAGGTGGAGAACAAATGAGATACATCGTAAGAGCGTTCGTCGTGCTGGCCTTCGGCCTGCCGTTCTGCGCGGGCGTCTCCCGCTGCGAAGCCAACCCGCTGCGGAACCTGGAACTGGGGGCCGCCGCTTTCCCGTTCTCCCTGCCGGACACGAACGGGAACGCGGTAAGCCTGGACAAGTTCAAGGGGCGGCCCGTGGTGGTCTGTTACTGGCGTGAAGGCCAGTTCTACTCCAAAAAGATGCTCGAGGTCATGACGCGCGCGCAGGCCAAGTTCGGCGGCAAGGGCGTGGAGTTCCTCTCCATCACAAGGACCGCGGGCGCCGAAGCCCCAAAGGTGTCCACGATGCCTTTCCCGGTGCTGCTGGACGACCAGGAGAAGGTCTACGGGGATTACGGCCTGTTCATACTGCCTACCACGTTCGTGCTGGACGGCGGGCACCGCCTCAAGGCTTATTTTTCCAGCTACCAGGAGGAGTCCGGACCGGAGCTGGACAAGATACTGTCGGAGATGCTCGGCCTAAAGGCGACGCCGGCGCCCGCCCCGCGCTACGCGGCGGTGCAGGGCATGGCTGACCCGGAGCTCAACCTCGCCCGCGAGCTGCTGAAGGAGGGCAAGGCTGCCGAGGCCCTGCCGCTGCTGGAGAAAGGGCTGCGCGGCGCGGCGTCAGGCGACGCCGCGGAGCTGAAGCTGCTGTCCGCCCAGGCGCTGATGCAGCTGTCGCGCCTGGAGGAGGCCAAAGCGAGGCTGGAGGGCTGCCTGAAGGACGATCCCGCCTCGCACGAGGCGCAGCTGCTGCTGGGCAGGACCCTTTTCCTGATGGGCCGCTACGAGCCCGCGGAAGAGGCCCTCAAAAAGTCCATGGGCCTGAACCCGCATTCCGAAAAGGCGCATTATTACCTCGGGGAGCTGTATGAGAAGACAGGCCGCAAAGATCTGGCGCTGGCCGAATACCGCGCGGCGCTTGAGCGTATATACAGGTAGCGCCGCCGCGCTGCTGCTGGCCGGCTGCCTGGCGTCCGTCCGCCTGGCTTCCGTGCACGCGCCCTACGGGCGGCATAATTGCGAGGCCTGCCACGACGTGGGCGGCACGCTGGCCAGGGGGGTTTCGGCCTCTTCCTATTCGGACCGCGTGAAGGAAGAGGCCGCCGGCGGGGACTATTCCCTTTCGCCCGGCGAGGAAGTCCCCTCGCTTCTCCGCTACCGGGTGGACAGGCTTTGTTTCCAGTGCCACCGGGAGCTGGACCCGGCCTCTCCGGGCTACGAGGGGAAATGGCTGCACGGTCCGTTCCAGGCCGGCGTGTGCCTGGCCTGCCATCAACCGCACGAATCCGCGAACCCCCGTCTTCTGGTGGCCTATCCGGTGGAGAAGCTCTGTTCCATGTGCCATTCCGGGTTCCACGGCAAGGAGGGGGCCTCCCGTTATCCCGGGAAGCCATGCCTGGCCTGCCATTCCCCGCATTCCCAGGAGAAAGCCGCCAGGACCCCGGACTGAGGGGGTTATTTCAGTTTTTTCAGGCTTTCCCGCACCTGTATGGTGAACGGATGCGCCGGTCCCAGCGCTTTTTCCGCCAGGGCCAGGGCCGTCTTGTACCGCGCGCGGGCCTCGGCCGGCCTGTCCAGGTCGCGGTAAAGGTCGCCCAGATTGCTCAGCGTGATGGCCATGTTGGGGTTGCCGTGGCCGAAGCTGCCGCCGCAGAGGTCTACGGCCCTCTTGAAAAGAGCCTCGGCGCGCGCGGGGTCCTTGCGCTGGTGGCAGACCTTCGCCAGGTTGTTCAGCGTGGCGACCACGTCGGAGATGTCGGCTCCGGGGGTCTTGTCGTAATAGGAGAGGGTGGTCTCGAAGGCTTTCTGGGCCGCCTCCAGCTTGCCTTCTTTCTGGTAAACGGCTCCCAGATTGTTCAGCGCGGTCATGGCCTGGGCCGAGGTCTCGCCGTAGGATTTCGCCGCCAGGGAGAACACCTCGCCGGCCAGCGGCTCGGCGGCGGAGAAATCGCCGCGGTCATAGTACAGCTTGGCGAGCAGGCCGACGTTGCCGGCCAGCCGGATGTCTCCGGACCGGAAGATCTTCCTGGCCAGTTTCAGCGCTTTCCCGGCCTCCTGCACGGCCATCTCTCCCTGTCCATGCTTCGAATATACCGCGGCTTTATCCATGCTCTCCTGCCAGGCCGGCAGGTCCTTTTCGCTGTTCACGCAGGCGGAAAGCGCCAGGATGATGATAGCCGGGACTAGAGCGGCGCGGTAGCGGATGTTATAAGAGGGCATTCGTATCTCCTTAAGAGCTTGTTGCGTAGATCCAGAACCTGCGGCAATTGCGGCTTTTGGGCTGCGGCTTCGTCGCTTACGGCCCCGGCTTCGAGGCCGCCGATGGCCTGTTATCGCGTGGCAGCATTGCTGCCATGATAATAAATGACGCGTTATGCTGTCTATATTGATCGTGGACGATGAGCCGCTGATAAACTGGTCGCTGGGCCAGGTCTTCGAAGGCGCCGGCTACGCCGTGACCCTGGCCGAAAGCGGCGAGGAGGCCGAGGCGCTGGCCATGGCCGGCCGTTTCGACGTGGTATTGACGGACGTTAAGATGAAAGGCATGACCGGGTTCGAGCTCCTCCGGCGGCTGAAAGCGGGCCTTCCGGGGGTCAAGGTGGTCCTGATGACGGCTTTCTCCGGAGAGGCGGAAAAGGACGCCTCCTTACGGGAAGGCGCCGACGATTTCATACGCAAGCCTTTCAATGTGGCGGAGGTGGTCCAGCGGGTGCGGGCGCTGCTCGCAGGGGCGGAGTGCGCGTTTTAACGCGATTTGCGTCAAATCGCGCATTGTTTGCTATGATATTACGGAAATTCCGTGCATCTGTGATCTGGAGCCGACCTTCCATGCGCCATAGTATCAGAAAGAACCCGTGCGGCCCCCGCCGCCTGCTCCGCGCCGCTGCTGTCCTCTGCCCGCTGCTCTGTCTTGCCGCCCTTTCCTGGGCCGGGAAGAAGGACAACGCGCCCGACCCTTTTTACGCCAGGCACACGGCCGAGGCCGGAAAGTTCGCCGGTAAGGGGCACGTCCATACTCCGGTGGCGAAGAACGTCTGCAGCCCGTGCCACGCGTCGGCGGAAGACCCGAAGAAGCTCTCCGCCGAGGGCAATGAGCTGTGCTTCTCCTGCCACTCCGCGCTGAAGAAGGACCTTAAGAAGAAGAAGGTCCACGAGCCCTTCTCCGGCATGCCCTGCTCCACCTGCCACGACCCGCATTCCTCCGGAGAGGCCGCCAACCTCGTTTCCCCGGTCAGGGAGCTCTGCTCCATGTGCCATGACGTCTCAGCTACCGGTACGGCGGCCGCGCACGGCGGCGTCAGGACGATGAAGAAGGACTGCACGCTGTGCCATTCCCCGCACGCCTCCGACAACGGCAAGCTGCTGCTGGAGGGAAAAACGCATCCCTCTTTCGAAGCCGGCTCCTGCGGTACCTGCCACGCCGAGCCGGGCCCGGACGGCGAGGCGAAGCTTTCCGGTTCCGCGGGCAGCGCGTGCCTTATGTGCCACGGGGACCTGCAGGACGCCATGAAGGAGAAGTCGGCGCACCGGCCTTTCCTGTCCGGCGCCTGCGAGAAATGCCATTTTCCCCATGTAGGCAAGTTCCGGGCCTTCACGCTCTCGGAGCCAGAGCTGATGTGCCGCTCCTGCCACGCGGGCATCCAGGATAACGGCCACCCGGTGGTCGGACACCTTTCCCACGATCCCGGCAAAAAGAATCCCCTGGACAAGTCACGGCCGTTCGACTGCGTTTCCTGCCACAAGCCGCACGCTTCCGCTTTCGGAAAGCTGCTGGTGAAAGAGCCGGGGGAACTGTGCCTGGCCTGCCATGAGCAGTGAGGAACTCCGGGGGGCGGGGAAAAGGCGCGAGCAATAGAGCGCTGATTTGCGGGTACAGCGGGGCTTATCCTTAAAGGAGTTTTTATGCGGTCCATCGTGCTGTCTTTGGCGGTTATGGGCGGTCTCTTCGCGGTGTACGGGACGCCGGCGGCGGCCGCCGCCGAAGCGAAAGAAATAGTCTTCCCGGCTCCGCCCGACGTGCCGCGCATAAAATATCTCAGAAGCCTCGCGCGGGAATCCGATATTTCCGGCCGGAAATCCGGCATGTGGGGCAAGTTCCTCAACGCCATCACCGGCAAGGAGGCGTCCAACATCTTCATGACCAGGCCGTACGACGTCTGCGCCGACACCGGCAGCGTCTACGTCTCGGACAGCGAGGGCGGGGCCGTGGTGGCGTTCAACCTGCAGAGCGGGAAAGCCTACAAGATCGGCGGCACGCTGGAGGGGAGGCTGGTCTCCCCGATGGGAGTGGCGCTGGATTCCTCGGGCAGGCTTTTCGTGGCGGATTCGGCCGGGGACACGATAAAGGTCTTTTCAGTGAACGGAGATTTTCTTTTTCGCTTCGGCCTTTCCGGCTCCGGGCCCGGGCAGTTGAAAAAGCCGCTGGACGTGACCTATGACCGCGGGCGCGACAGGATACTGGTGGCGGACAGCGGCAACGCGCGGATACAGATTTTCGACACCGCCGGAAAGTTCATAGCCCAGATAGGGAGCCGCGGGACCGCCGACGGCCAGTTCTCCATTCCGGTCGGGGTGGCCGTGGCCCCGGACGGGCGGGTGATCGTCTCTGATACCATGCTCTGCCGGGTGCAGGAATTCTCACCTGACGGGAAGTTCCTCCTGAAGTTCGGCGAGCAGGGGGACAGCCTGGGCTACTTCGCCCGGCCCAAGGGAGTGGCCACGGACAGCGACGGGAACATCTACGTGGCGGACGCGCTTTTCAGCGCGATACAGATCTTCGATCCGAAGGGCGAGCTGCTGATGCATTTCGGGGCCGAGGGCGGCGAGCCCGGCGCTTTCCAGCTGCCCATCGGCGTCTACGTGGACGACCAGGACAAGGTCTATATCGCCGATTCTTTCAACCAGCGCGTCCAGGTCTTCCAGTACCTGAAGCAGCCTAAAGCGCCTTAGGACCGGCCGGGGCGCCGGAATATGACGCCGATCGCGGAGCCTGCGGTCCCTTGACAACGGCGCGGCCGCGGGGGTATACTTCGCTAAGAACGCGCCGTACCGGAGGAGCGGTGAAAACCAAGGTCATACTTCTTTTCATGTCGGTGACGCTGCTGCTGGCTTATTTCGCGCATAGACGCGGGAAGCCGGTGACGGTCCCTTCCGACCTGCGCGATTCCGTGATAACCGTTCATGGCTCTTCCGGGGTTCCCGGTTTGGCGCCGCAGTGCCTGTCCGGCGGCCTTCCGCACAGGGCCGCGGCCGCCGCCGCCTGGGACGGCGGCGGAGCGCTCGCCGCCGGCGTTCAGTCTTCCCCGATGGCGCAGGGAGTATATTCCTGCCTGTCCTGCCATGACGGCACGGTGGCGCCGGCGGATAAGTCGTATTCGGCCGCGCTCGGCTTTTCCGGCGGCGCGCCGGAGGGCGGCTCCGCCGGAAATCACCCGGTGGGCGTGGATTACGGGGAGGCCATGCGCGCCCGCCCAGGCGAGTACAATGACCCGCATTCCAACCCGGATATCAGGCTTTCCGGGAACAAGGTCACGTGTCTTTCCTGCCATGCCAGCGAACTGACGGCCGGCCTGCAAATGCCCGGCGGCCAGACCGCTCTTTGTCTCTCCTGTCACAGGCTTTGAGCGCGCTTACCGCCTGCTCCGGCTTTTTGCCGGACCGGCCGGAAGATCGCGTGCCTTTTACCGGGCGTTCACTGATCGATGGATACGCTGAGGGCTTGTTTTCTGGCGTCCGCTTCATTGCCTGTTCCGCGGATCGCGGAGTCCGCCCGCGGCGGACGCCGCCCCTTGCCCGCATACCGCGTGTATGCCCGCTCATCGCGGCTTGTTCCCGGACAGCGCCGCTGAGCGCCACCCACAGCCGTCTCCGGCCTATGGCCGTGCCAGGAGCTATGCCCGTCGAACAGCCAAATCCGGGCCGCCATAAGTCATATTGCTTATGCGCGGGCCGGTTAATGAGGAAATACTGTTATGCGTAATCCACCCGCCAGACCCGTCCAGCGTAGTTTATGGAGCGCGTTCGCCGCCAAATGCGCCATTGCCCTTTTCGCCGGCAGTTTGGCGGGGCCGATCGCCGCGCATGGCCAGGACATCGTCTTTCCGCCGGCTCCGGATGCTCCGCGCGTGCGCTATCTGTACAGCCTCAGCGGGCCGCAGGACATCAAGCCGAAAGTGTCCGGGTTCAGGGCTTTTCTGCTGAAGCTTGCCGGTAAAGGCCCGCGGTCCGGCCAGGCCATGGTGCGGCCTTACGGCGTGTACGCCGCCTCCGGCCGCGTCTTTGTAGCCGATACCGGCGGCATGGCCGTGGCGGTGTTCGACCGCGGCGCAAAACGGCTGACGAGGATCGGCGGTTCGCGGGAGGGCAGCCTTATCAATCCGATCGATGTTGCAGCCGATGAGGCCGGCAATATCTACGTTACGGATTCCGGGCTGAATCTGGTCAAGGTTTACGGGCCGGACGGGAACTTCCTGAGGCAACTGGGCACGGCTTCGGGACTGTCGCATCCCACGGGCATCGTTTACGACGCCGGCCGCAAACGGCTGATCGTCGCCGATACGGGGAACTCCCGCCTGGTCCTGTTCGACGCGGGCGGGAAAATGTCGGGGACTATAGGCCGCCGGGGAACGGAAAAGGGGGACATGTCGGTGCCGATAAATCTGGCGCTGGACAGGGAAGGCGATATCTATGTCGTGGAGAACATGCTCAGCCGCGTCCAGATATATTCTCCGGAGGGGGTTTTTCTTTCGCAGTTCGGCAAAAACGGCGACCTGCCGGGCTATTTCGCCAGGCCAAGAGGCATAGCCCTTGACAGCGACGGCAATATTTATGTCGTTGACGCCTTGATGAATATGGTGCAGATTTTCGACCGGGAAGGGAAACTGCTGCTGTTCTTCGGAGGCGGCGGCGCGGAGCCGGGCACGTTCCAGCTGCCTGCCGGAATTTTCATAGATCCGGAGGACCGTATTTATGTGGTGGATTCCAACAATAGGCGTGTCCAGGTTTTCCAGTATCTGAAGCCGCCTCCGAAATAGGGCTTGCGGCAGAAAACCGTTTGTGCGGGATTTCCCCCGGTCTGCGTGAAATCACCCGGATTTGCGGCGGCCGGAACAGCGGTTTCCATTGGGAAAGGCGCGTTGCGGGGTGTTGGCAGAAACGCTGCACTAAGGATATATGGCGGGGCTTGACATGTCAAGTGCCGCGGCCGCGGCGGGGAAAATGCGCGGGGGACAGAGGAAACGGGGAGGCGTTATGAAGAAACATGAATCCGTGTGGGCGGGCATGCTTATAGCGTGTGCCCTTGTTCTGCCGGCGCGGCCGGCGCGCGCAGTGGTTGCGGGTTCCCTGCACGACTTCACCGCGGCCCCGTATTCGCTGCTCACCACCTGTTCGGGCTGCCACGTGCCGCACCAGACCAAGACGAATGTCCCGTTATGGGCGCACGCGACATCCACGTATACCTACACATTGTATAACCAGAACGCGGCGTATGTCGTGAAAAGCCCCGCCTTCACTTACGATGCGTCCCCGAGCGCCCTCACGGGCAGCAAATCGCTGTTATGCCTGGGCTGCCATGACGGTACGGTGGCGGTATCCGGCACGAACTATATCACGCAGGCCTCGGCCTCCTGGATACTTTATGACGCCGGAGCGAAGGTGGGCGGCCAGGCGAGCGCCAATCCGTCGGCCGGCCTGAAAGGCAGCCATCCTATCGGTGTCGTCTACCAGGCGGTGGCGGGGAAATATAATGATATCTCGCTCGACCCCGATGTGAAGCTGGACAGCACCAAGGTCCAATGCACTTCGTGCCACAACCCGCACAACCTGTTCCCCAAGATGCTGGTGAAATCAGGCGCCGCGCTCTGCACCACCTGCCATATAAAGTAACGCGCGGCAGGAACGGCCCGCCGGGGTTTTTAAGCACGGGGGCCGCTGTTTCCGGGAATCCAGGATGATAAAATGCGCTGGAAAACGGCCGGCATCAGTCTGAAAACGCTGAAGTTTCCAGCCATGCTGCTGGCTATAGCGTTCACGGCAGCCGCCGCGGCGTCCGTTGGCGGGCGTGTCTGGCCCCCGGCCCCGGATAAGGCGCGGATCCGGCTGATAGCCGTGCTTCCCGAAGCGGCGCAGGAGGACAATGCCGGGCCGCTTTTTCTGAAAATTTTACGCCGCCTGGCCGGCCTGAAGCCGGGCAAGCGCCGCGGTCCGGGGTTTGTGCGCCCCACAGGCGTGGCCGTGCGCGGCCGCGTCGTCTATGCCGCAGACCCGGGAGCCGGAGGCGTTGTCATCTATGACACCGAAAAACGTTCCTGCAGCCTGATTCCGGCCAACCGCCGCAACCGCCTGCCTTCTCCGGTAGGAGTGGCGGCGGCTTCCGACGGGAGCATATTCGTCAGCGATTCCCGGCTGCGGAAAGTTCTTCTGTTCGACGCCGGAGGCCGCGCCAGCGGCGAACTTAAACCCCCGCCGGGCGCTTTCATGCGGCCGGGTGGTCTGGCTCTGGACGAGGCCCGCGGCCGGCTGTGGGTGGCCGACGCTGCGGCGCATATGATCTACGCCTATTCTCTCGGCGGAGAATACCTGTTTTCCATCGGCGCGCGGGGCCAGGCGCCCGGCAGTTTCAATTATCCCACCTATCTCTGGGCCGATACGCGCACAGGAGCCCTGTGGGTCTGCGACTCCGGCAACTTCCGCGTCCAGTCCCTTGACGCCGCCGGGCGGCCGACAGGGGCTCTGGGGCGCAACGGCAACTGCCCCGGTTATCTGGCGCGGCCGCGCGGCGTGGCCGCAGATTCCGAAGGCCACGTCTATGTGGCGGACGGCGCGATGTCCGCCGTGCAGATATTTGACGAGAGCGGGCGGTTATTGCTGTATTTCGGAGAGCGGGGCGGCCAACCGGGCGAGTTCTATCTGCCGGGGGGGGTGTTCATTGACGGCGACGACAGGATATATGTCGCCGATACCTATAACGCCAGGGTGCAGGTATTCCAGTACCTGAAGGACGCGCCATGAAGAAAATGTCCGCCGCTGCCGCCTCCGCCGCGCCGGCCGCCATTTCGCTGCTTCTGGCCGGCGCGCTGTTCCCGCCTCCGGCGCGCGCGCTTGTCGTCGCCGGTTCTAAACACGATCTCTCTCCCGGTTCGGGCACGTCCCAGACCTGCATATTCTGCCACACGGCCCACCAGGCCAAGCGGAACGTCCCGCTGTGGAATCATTACGTGACCACCCAGACCTTCACCTTCTACTCCTCCAACCATCTCAACACCTACCTCGCCATCGCCGCCCCGACCATGGCCGACCTCCCCGGAACTCGCACGGAGCTGTGCCTGTCCTGCCATGACGGGATGACGGCCCTCGGAGGCCTCTACAATCTGGGCGGGGAAACCATTTCAAAACCCCCGGCCGTTACGGGCCCCGCCAACCTGGGCACTAACCTCGCCGACGACCACCCGGTGCTTTACGACGTCAAGCCCGGCGCGGGTCCGCCCGGCTCGCCCGGCACCGACCCCGAGATACAACTGCCGCTTGCCGGCGACGCGGTCAAGGTCTACGGCGCCGCCAACAGGGTGGAGTGCACTTCCTGCCATGACCCGCATGATAACCAGTTCGGCCATTTCCTGGTCAAATCCAACGCCAACGCGGCCATCTGCACGACATGTCACATAAAATCCGGCTTTTCCGCCTCCGCGCACGCGACTTCCGTCGTGGCCTATACTCCGCCAGGCGAAGCGGCGACCACCGTCGGCGAGTGGTCATGCCGGAACTGCCACCGTTCCCACGGGGCGTCCGCGACGCAGGCCTACATCCTGCGCGGAGCCGAGGAGGCCACCTGCTACCAGTGCCACGGCAATCCTCCCCTGGCCGGCGCCAGGAATATGCAGGCGCTCTTTCTCAAAGCCTCCAGACACCCGACGGAAACGGTCTCGGCCAGGCATAAGGACCCGGAGACGGACGGCTCCAATTTCACGTATTCGCCGCTCAACAACAGGCATGCGGAATGCCAGGACTGCCATAATCCGCACCAGGCCAAGACCGGCACCCATACCGCGCCCGCCAATAACATCTCGAACGTACTGCTGGGCCAGTGGGGCGTGGAACCCTCTGACGGCGCGATCTGGACCGCGGCCATCGCCTATGTCCGCCAGGTCTTCGCTAACACGACAGGCTACAAGGAGTACCAACTCTGTCTCAAGTGCCACTCCTACTACGCCTTCGGCGCCATACCCGCTCCCAATATCACGGACCAGACCGTCGAGTTCAATATCAATAACAAGGCCGCTCATCCTGTCCGCGCGGGTCTCAGCGGCCAGACCGGGAGCGTTGCTCCGAAGGCTTTGACGGCCGGCCAGATGTCGGCGCCGTGGACGACCGCCGGCACCCAGACGATGTACTGCTCGGACTGCCACGATTCTGACGTCGCTGCCGATCCCAAGGGTCCGCATGGCTCGGCCGGAACGTGGCTCAAGAAAGGCCCCAACGTCTACTGGCCCAGGGACGCCGCTCTGGCGCTGTATACGCTGGGCGCCAACAACACTACCGACGCGCATCTGGCGGGACTTTTCTGCCGCAACTGCCATCCTTTGAGAAGCGCGACAGCAAATACCTGGTACAACAACGCCCACCAGGAGCACAGTGGGGCGCAGGTAAGCAATGTCCCCTGCGTGGCCTGCCATGTGGTGGTCCCGCACGGCTCGCGCCGCGGGCGGCTCATCGGCTACGCGGCTGAAAGCGCCCCCTACAACAACAACGGCGCGGGAACCCTTGAAAAACTCGTGCTGAGCGGCTTTAAGAAAGCGACGACCCCCGTAGGATACGTCACGGGAAACTGTTACTCCACCGTCGCGGGATGCAGTTCGGTGCATACGAACGCGGGTGGCTATGATCCCTGAATCCCGCCGTTGCGCCGGGAGAAGGTGATGCCGGCCGGAATGGTTCCCGGGTTGGGAGGGCGAACTCATGCGCCGCCATACCAGCTGTCTGCTCTGCGTTTTCTGGCTGCTGAAGGCGGCCGTACCCGCAGCGCGAGCGCAATCCCCGTACGCAGCGTCCGGCCGGCTCGGCTGGTCCTATGACGACGTCATGGTCCGGACCCCGGAGGGAAGCAGGCGCATCGCGATAGCCGGCCAGAAGTACAATCTGAACCTCCGGGGACCGTTCGGCCTGCCGGGGATCGGCGAAGGCTTCGCCACGCTCGACTATTCTGAAGGGAGGAACCTCTCGCAGGTCGTCGCAGGCGGGGGCGCCGCCCAGAAGCTGGTCGGGTATTCTATCGGCGGCAGCTTCCTCCCGCCGGAGGCGCGCGAATTCGTGTCGCTTGGCGGGACGTTCGCGCGGAATTCCGACCGCACGGCCTGGGGCGCGGGTCCGCCCAGGAATCTCACGGACACGAGCTATGACGGCAATATCGGCCTGACGCTGCCCGGGCTGCCGAGCCTGCAGCTGAGCTGTCAGAACCTTCAGCGCCGCGACAGCGCCGAAGGCGCGCCGGCCAGCCAGGATATCATAACGTGGCGGGAGCGCGCGTCGTACGCCAAGGGCCCTCTGCGCTGGAATTACTTCCGCACCCGGCAGGATACAAGAGCCCTCGGTCCGGGAGTCCGGAGTTCCGGCAACGACGACCTTTCCACCGACCTGTCCCTGGACTATCCCGCTCTGCGCGTGCGCGGCCTGCGAAGCCTGGCCCTGCGCGCCTCGTTTACCCGCCAGGCGTTCGACAGCGCCGGGAACCGGAGGACGCAGCAGTCTATCGGCGAGAGCGGCTATCTCACCACGGCGCTTTCGCGCAGCGGACGGTTCGAGTCATATCTCGGCTACGGCGAGAGCTTTTCCCGCATCGCCGGGGAAAAAAGCCTGCGCTCCAGCCATAACCTGAGCCTGGTCAGCCAGTCGGTTTCGTCGCGCTGGAATGTGAACAACCAGGCCAAGTACTCCGCGGCCTCCGGCCCCGGCGTAAGCGGCCAGAGTCTCGACGAGAATTTCAACGCGGAGTCGCCGAGGTTCGGCAAATACTTCGTCTACTATCTGCAGAGCGCCGGCAGCGTCCGCTGGGGGGGATCCGGCGGAGGGACGGCCGGAGAATCGGCGTTGCAAAAACTCTCCTTCTATCCCCGCCCGGAACTGGATGTCTACTGCCAGCAGAGCTACTCGGGTTCGGGCGCCAGGCTTGGCCGGGCGCGCGAGGACAGCCTCGGCTGGGCCGCGGGCGTCAATTGGCGGCCCGGCAGCCTTCTGGAAACCGCCGCCGACTACAGTCGGCAACGCGGCCGCGGTCTTCTTACTGACCAGCTGACGTTAAGTTATAAAGCCTTTCCGCTGGACAGTATGACCATAGGATGCGGTTATTCCCTGCAGCGTACCCGGACTTACCGGCCGCTGCCGATGGAATCCGTGTACGGCACATTCAAAGCCGACCTTGGATATCGCCCGGCCGAGGGCCTCTCGCTGGACGCCAGCCTCCTGCGGCAACGGTTTGCCGGGGAGAATCCGGGCCGGCCAGGCGCCATGGATTATTCCCTGTCGGCGCTATACCAGCTGGGCGCAGTCGAAATGAGCGTTAAATACGAAAACCGCGCGATTTCAACGGTCAACGAATACAGCCGTCTGGCAGCGGAGTTCAGCCGGAATTTTTAGCCCCCATGTTCTATAAGCGCGCCGGCGCCGATTTGTGTTTTACCGCCTTCGGCGCGCTGTCCGGGTATGCCTGAAAAACCGGCGCCCCCTCTTCCAAGGCCATAAGCCTTTAACGAGGTGAAAACGCAAATATTAAAATTAGTATATTCATCATTTTACCGCCGGCTATTCTTTCGGCGATCCGTTCCCCTGAACAGTTCCCGTACCGCAGCTCTTCCTGAATTTGCCCGCGGTTCTATTACAACTTCACGGTCAGGCTTAAAATATGGATCTTGCCCGGGTCGCCTATCTTGCTGGCGAAAAGGCGTAGTTGTTCCGGCGACAAGGTGACCTGCCTTTCCTGCCATGCCAGCGAACTGACGGCCGGCCTGCAAATGCCCGGCGGCCAGACCGCCCTCTGCCTCGCCTGCCACAGGCTGTGAGCTCGCCCCGCCGCCGGCCGCCCCTCCGGGCGGTCAGCGCTCCCCGCCCCGGTCCAGCCCGAACAAGGTCCTGACAGCGCTTATCTTCGCCAGCGTCTCCTCGTCCGTACCGTTCCCGCCGTTCTTGAGGCCGGTGATGGGAGCGTGCAGGATCCTGCCGAGGACCCGCCTGGTGACCACGTCCAGCAGCTCGCGGTCCCGCTCCCCGAAGCGGCCGGCGTGCTTCTCCACCTCGCTGCGGCGGATCTCCTCGAAGAGCTCCGTCAGCTCCCTGATCGTGGGACCGGCGGCGAGGGAGAGGTGCCAGCGGGTGAACGCGGCGAGCTCCTCCTCTACGATAGTCCTCACCTTGGCGGCTTCGCGCGTCCGCTTGTCCAGGTTCTGGTCCACGATGCGCTGGAGGGCGTCGATATCGTGAAGGAAAACGTTGCCGACCTCGTCCGCGAGCGGGTCGATATTGCGGGGGACCCCGATGTCGATAAGGAAGAGCGGGCCGCGGTCGCGCTCGCGTTCCCCCATGGCCCGGCGTACGTCCTCCGCCCTGAGAACGTAGTCCGGCGCGGAGACCGAGCTGATGACGATGTCGGCCCGGCGCAGGTGGGTGTGAAGGGCGTCGAAGTCCACCGCCGTGCCCCCCAGCTTCCCCGCGACCTCCTCCGCCTTGCCGCGCGTGCGGTTGGTTATCAGCAGGTCCCGGACGCCCCTGCCGGCGAGGTGCCTGCCGGTCAGTTCGCCCGTTTCCCCGGCCCCTATGAGAAGGACGCGTTTCTGGTCCAGGCGCTCGAAGATCTTAGCGGCCAGCTCGGCGGCGGCGAAGCTGACGGAGACGGCGCCCTCGCCTATCCCGGTCTCAGCGCGGCTGCGCTTCCCGACGTGGAACGCCGTCTGGAAGAGCCGGTTCAGGAGCAGCCCGCTGGTGGAAAGCTCCGCGGCGAGGGAGAAGGCGTCCTTCACCTGCCCCAGGATCTGCACGTCGCCCAGGACCATGGAGTCCAGGCCGGAGGCCAGCTCGAAGAGATGCTTCGCCGCCTCGCCGGAGCGGAGGGCGTAGAAATGCCCCGGGCGGGCCGCCTGCCGCGCCCCCTTGAAGTCCACCAGGAAATCCCGCAGCCGCTCCGGCCGCGGCTCGCCGGACGGGGAGACGGCGTAGGCCTCGGTCCTGTTGCAGGTGGAGACCAGGACGCATTCGCTGAACGCGCCGCTGCGCAGCGCGGGCAGCGCCTCCCGGAGCTCCTCGCGCGAGAAGCAGAGCTTCTCGCGGACGTCTACGGGAGCGGTCCTGTGGTTGAGTCCGACGCAGAGAAGGTCCATGGTTTGGCCGGAGGAACGCGCTCAGCTGAAATTGTGGAAGCCGCGGAAAAAGAGATTTATGACGGTCATGGAGAGCAGGGCCAGGGCGAACCCCAGGATGGACAGGACGGCGAACTTCTTGCCGTACCAGCCCGCCGCCTCCCTCAGCCCGAGGCCGGCGCCGTACACCAGCCAGATGAGCGCGGTGCCGATGAGCTTCGGGTCCACGTAGGAATGCCCCGGGAACGCCCTGGCCAGCCACGCCATGCCGACCGCTATCGCCACGGTCAGGAAGAAAAAGCCCGTCGCCGTCGAGATGAAGCTCAGCCTTTCGAGTACCTCCAGGCTGGGCAGGCGCTCGTAGACGACGCCGAGCCGGCTGGACTTTATCTCGTGATAGAGCATCAGGTAGAGGAAGCCGTAGACGGCCGCGATCGCGAGCGCCGCGTAGCCGAGCAGCGCGCCGGAAACGTGTATCCCGAGAAGCCGGCTCTTCAGGACTGGATCCACGTCGGTCCTGTTCACGATCAGCAGCGAGGAGGCGAGCTGGAAGAGCAGCGGGAGACCGAGGATGAAACAGCCGGTGCCCTTCACCTTGGTCCAGTACTCCAGCAGGAAGTACGCGAGCGAAATGCTGAAGGCGATGACCGAGAGTATCTCCGGAAGGCTGGTGATGGGCGGGTGTCCCAGAAAGACCGTCCGGGCGAGCAGATAAGTGAGATGGACGGAAAGCGCGGCGATAAGCAGCGGCGTCTTGGCGGTCTTCGCGACGGGGCTCGCGCTGAAGAACGCCCTGGCGTACGCCGCTACTGTTGCCAGGTAAAGGAGCGGCAGCAGAGCGTTCAACGCGGTTATTGCATGGTTCATTGCCGTGTGCCGTAACGAAAAAACATACTGACCGGCCGGTTCAAGTTTATGTAAATCGTGTGTCGAAGTCAAGGGATAGGCCTGCCCCTGGATACGGGACCGGATGGGGGCTGCGCCGCGCGGCAGGGCGCTGTATCGGGAAGGACGGGGGGTCTTGGTCCTGGCGTCTCTGCCGGGAAATTTCCGCCTCCCTGCTATGGTATTTTCTGGAGAGTGTTTACATATTATAACGGGAAAGCCTCTTTATTAATGATTTATCTATATTATATATCAATGAAGGGGGTTGCGGGAAGCCAATTGTCATAATTTGGTCAAAAAACGCAGGGGTGGGGGTTTTCCCCCATGGGCAGAGCCCCCGGTTTTCATCAAAGCGCGGCATTCAGCTGGAAATAGGCTTGATGGACTTCAGATCTGCCGTTTCCCTATGAGAAATGCCGTCTTTGGCGGCTATGGCAGGAATGCTGCACCAGTATTTGTGCAGTACCAGGCGGGTGTCTGGATTTTACAGGAAGAAAACAGCGAAAACGAAAATTATGGAGGAGATAATGAAAAAGGCGAAAATCGCGGGTCTGCTGATAGCGATCTGCGCGATAACCACCGGTGTACAGCCGCTTCATGCTGCCATTGCCGGTTCAAAGCACGACTTCCGCCAGACCGGCGGTGGTTTTCCGATAACCGGCGTCACCGAGATGTGCGTGACCTGCCATGTGCCGCACAGGCCTCTGGTCAATGTTCCCCTGTGGAATCACTCGATCAGCTCGTATACCTACACGCTCTACAACCAGAACGCCGAGTACGCTTCCGGCAACAGCGCGGCTTACGACGCTTCCCCCAGCGGCCTGCAGAACTCCAAGTCCAGGCTGTGCATGTCCTGCCATGACGGTTCCGTCGCCGTGGCCAGCTCGGTGAAGATACAGAGCGCTTCCAACAACTGGATCCTCTGGGACAACGGCGCGGCCGTGGCCAACGGCTCCGGCACCGGCAACACCGGCATGAAGGGCTCCCACCCCGTGGCCGTCAACTACGCCACCGTGCAGACCGCCAACCCCACTGATTACGTGGCGGCCGCCAGCCTCGTGGACGTGAAACTCGACGCCGGCAAAGTGCAGTGCACCACCTGCCACAACCCGCACAACAAGTACAACAAGATGCTCGTGGCGGACAACGCCGGCAGCGCGCTGTGCCTTAAGTGCCACATAAAGTAAAGGGTATAGCGGGTCCCCTGAGGGCCTGACAGTACATAAGACGCCGGGCGCCACACACGCCCCCGGCGGCTTATTGAAGGGGGCGATGTTTACGCGGGAGGACGAAAAGGTATAATTTATCCGGGTTTTTTCCGGCCGGATGTCCGGAGCCCGCTGATCAGGATGAAAAAACTGCTGCTCTGTCTTCTTCTTGTCCCGCTTGCCATCGGCCCGGCCGCGGCCGGGGAGAAGCCGGTCTGGCCGGCTCCGCCGGACAAGCCGCGTATAGAGTATCTGGAAACCCTGACGGCCGGCAAGAGGGCGGACGGAAAGCGCGGGAAATTCGGGAAAATGCTGGATTTCCTGCTGGGCGTGGTGTCGGGCGGCCGCTCCGAGCAGGAGTTCTTGCGGCCTACCGGCATATGGGTCACCGAGAACGCGGTTTTCGTCGCGGATCCGGGCGTCGGCCGCGTCATGGTGCGCGACAAGGCTTCCGGGAAGTCCCGTTGGGTGCCGTCCGCCAGGCGGCACAGGATGCCGTTCCCGGTGGGCGTGGCGGTAGCGCCGGACGGCAGGCTTTTCGTAAGCGATCCGGAGCTGGGAGGGGTTTCGGTCTTTGATCCGGAAGGAAAGCCCCTTCCCGGGCTGGCGGCGCCTCCGCAGGGGTTCCAGCGCCCTACCGGCCTGGCCCTGGACGCGAAGCTCTCGCGGCTCTACGTGTCCGACACCGGCACGCATTCCGTTTCCGCCTACGGCCTGGATGGCCGCTATCTTTTCACTTTCGGAGGCCGGGGCGGCGGCGCCGGGGAGCTGAACTACCCCACCTATCTCTGGGCCGACTCCGGCACCGGGAGGGTGCTGGTCTGTGATTCCGGGAATTTCCGGGTCAGGATATTCGACCCGGAGGGCAAGCCCGCCGGAGGTTTCGGGGAGATGGGCGACAGGCCCGGGTATCTGGCCAGGCCCAGAGGCATAGCCGCCGATTCTGACGGCGACGTCTATTCGGTCGACGGGGCGCTGGAGGCGGTGCAGATCTTCGACGAAAAGGGCCGGCTGCTGCTGTACTTCGGGGAGAGCGGCGGCGCGCCGGGTTATTTCTCGATGCCGGGAGGGATATTCGTGGACGGACAGGACAGGATATACGTGGCGGATTCGTTCAACTCCCGGGTGCAGGTTTTCCAGTACCTCAAGGCGGACGCACGATGAGCGCGCTTTCCAGGACCATACTTTTCCCGGCGGCCTTGCTGGCCTTCGCCGCGGCCCCGTGCCGCGCAGCCTCCATAGTGAACTCCAAGCACGACATGTCCTCGCTGTCGGCCACCACCGGGCCCAAGTCGCTCTCCACCAGCGAGCGCTGCGTTTTCTGCCATACTCCGCACAGGGCCGGCGTGAACGTGCCGCTCTGGAACCAGTCGGTCACCACCCAGACCTTCACTTTCTATTCCTCCAACTACGTCAACACCTACCTGGGCATGGCCGTCCCGACCATGGCGAAGCTGGCCGGCTCCCGCACCAAGCTCTGCCTCTCCTGCCACGACGGCATGACCGCGCCCGGCAGCGTGTTCAATCTGGGCGGGACCGGCGGCCGGCTGAACATGAGCGGTCCGCTGGGCTCCGCTTCCACCCTCGGCGTGAACCTGGCCGACGACCACCCGGTCCTTTACGGCGTAAACCCGGGCGCGGGTCCCCCGGTCCAGCCGGGGACCGACCCCGAGATACAGCTGCCGCCCGCCGGGGACAAGGTAAAGGTGTACGGCGCGGAGAACCTGGTGGAATGCACCTCCTGCCATAACCCGCACGATAACCAATACGGCCATTTCCTGGTCAAGTCCAACGCCAACGGCGCGCTCTGCACCACCTGCCATTACAAGACCGGCTTCTCCGCCAGCGCGCATAAGCTGTCGGCCGTCTCCTATACTCCGCCCGGGGAGAGCCCCACCACCGTGGGCGAGTGGGCCTGCCGCGACTGCCACCGTTCGCACGGGGCGTCCTCGGTGCAGGCTTACCTGCTGAGCGGCGCGGAAGAGGCCACTTGTTACGCCTGCCACGGCAATCCGCCGCTTACCGGGGCCAGGAACCTGAAACTTACCGTAGGCAAAGCCTACAAGCACCCGGTTGAGACCGTCTCCGGCAGGCACAAGGACCCGGAGACGGATGGCGCCAATTTTACGTATTCGCCGCTCAACAACAGGCATGCGGAATGCCAGGACTGCCATAATCCGCATCAGGCCAAGTCCGGCACGCATGTCGCCCCGACCAACGTCATTTCCAGCGTCCTGCTGGGCCAGTGGGGCGTGGAACCGGCCTACGGCACGGCCAGCTGGACGCAGCCCACCAGCTATTCCAGGAAGGTATTCGCCGACACGCTGAACTACAGGGAATACCAGCTCTGTCTCAAATGCCATTCCTCGTACGCGTTCGGGACTACGCCCCCGCCCGGAATAACGGACCAGTCGATAGAACTGAGCATAAATAACCGCGGCGCCCATCCGGTGATACGGGGGCTTAACAGCCAGACCGGCAGCACCAGCCCCAAGCCGCTGGCGGCCAACCAGCTTTCCAGCCCCTGGTCCGCCGCGCGCGGAACGCAGACCATGTACTGCTCGGACTGCCACGGCCCGGACAGCACAACGGATCCCAAGGGTCCGCACGGTTCCGCCGGAGAACACATCTTGTCCGGGCCGAACGTCTACTGGCCCAGGAAACCCGGGGGGGCGCTCTACACTCTGGACGACTTCCCCGGGGGGAACAACTCCGGCGCCAACACCTCGGCTGGCCTGTTCTGCCTGAACTGCCACCCGATGTACTCCGGAACCAGTTTCTTCAACAACGTCCACATGGAGCATAATCAGAAGAATCAGGGCGTTACTCATGCCTGCGTCGGCTGCCATCAGGTGATCCCGCACGGCTCAAAACGCTCCCGGCTTATAGGCTATGCCTCCGACCAGGCGCCTTACAACTATAACGGGACGGGGGCGTTCGATAAGCTGGTCCTGTCCGGGTTCAAGAAGGCGACCAGCCCTACCGGTTATGTGAAAACGAACTGCTACGCTCCTGTTTCCGGTTGCAGCAGCGAGCACGGGATCAACTCGGGCGGATATGATCCATGAGAAAGCTGCTGGTCTCGCCCCGCACGGCGCTGGCGCTGATGGGGGCGATAGCGGCGGCCTGCTGCGCGGCTTCCTTCGTGCCGCAGATAGCCGACAGCAGCCCGGCCGTTATCGGGGCTTGGAGGAGTGCCAGCCCGCTGACTTACCGGCTGGCCGGGGTCCTGCGGCTTGACAGGATATATACTTCTCCATGGTTCCTGCTGCTGGTAGCCGCGGCCGGCGTGGTGCTTGCCTATTCGGTCCGGCTGCAGTTCCGCGGCTGCCTTTCCGGCCTGGCCGGGAGCGGCGCGCCGGCGGTCCAGTTCCCGGGCCAGGGGCGCTTGTCCGCGGCGCTGTCAGCCAGAGGGTATTCCATGCTTCCGGCATCGGCAGGAGAGGCCCGTTTCGCGGCCAACAGGCCTGGTCGGTGGGGCTCGCCTGTCTTTCATCTCGGGCTGCTGCTGGTGATAGTCGCCGCCTTCCTGACGTTCGCGTTCCAGCAGAGAGGCTTCGTGCAGCTGATAGAGGGCGAGGTCTTCGACGGCGCCGCCGCCGATTTCCTTACCGTGAACAATGGGCCGCTGGCCGGCCGCTTTTTGGTGCCGTTCAGCCTGCGCATGAACAAACTGGAGCAGGCATACTGGGGGAACGGACAACCCAGGGATTTCGGCAGCCGGGTGGACTTCCTGGAGGAAAGCGGCAGGCCGGCGCCGGCTCTGATCTCGGTAAACAACCCCTTCCGCCGGCGCGGCGTGACGGTGTACCAGTCGCCCTATTACGGCTACAGCGTGTCGCTGGCGCTGAAAAGACCGGCCGGCGCGGAAACGCTGACGCATTTCCTGCTGGACAGGGCCGCCGTCCCTTCGAGGCCTGCGGTCGGTGGGGCGGATTTCCCCGGTACGGGCTATCTTTTCTGGCTCGAATTCCTGCCGGACGCGGCCGGACGGTCGTTCTTCGTGAAGGACCCGGTACTGAAGGCCCGCGTGACGGAAGGCGGCCGCGTGGTCTTCGACGGCCCCGTTCCGATGGACGGCACGGTGCGGGTCGGAGCGGATTCCCTGCGCGTGGCGGCCGTACGCGGCTGGAGCGGGCTCGTGTTCGTCCGCGACAGGTGGCAGGGGCTGGCGTACGCGGGACTGGGGCTTTGCGTCCTGGGGGCCGCGCTGATGTTCCTGCTGCCGTATCGCGAGCTGGCCGTGGCGCTTCCGGACGCCGGCGAAGCTGTGGTCCGGGCGGTTTCGGGCAGGGAGATGGACCTGCTGCGTGAAGAGGCGCGCGACATAGAGGCTGAACTTAAAAAATGGAAGGAATGACCCCTCTTAAGGCCGGGATACTGCTGCACTGGGCCGCGGTGACGCTCTATATACTCTCTACGGTGGCCTACGCGGCCGCAGCGACTTTTTCCCGTGAGAGCCTGCTGAAGAAGGGCTGGTGGCTGGCGCTGGCCGGACTTCTGCCGCACAGCGCCGCCCTGGCGCTGCGCTGGTACGCCACCGGGCACGGCCCGTACATGGCGAAATACGAGGTGTTCTCTTCCAACGCCTGGGTGGCCGTACTCATGTTCCTGGTATTCTCCAAAAAGATACCGCGCCTCAGGGCGGCCGGTTACGTGGTGCTGCCCGCTTCCTTCCTGATGATGACGGCAGGCTTGTTCACAAGCCCGGAGCTGCGTTTTCTGCCGCCGTCGCTCAGGAGCTTCTGGCTGGTGCTGCATACGGTGTTCGCCAAACTGGCCGTCGGAGGCATACTCATCGCGGTGGGGGCCTCCATCCTGTACCTGGTCAGGGAAAGGAAGGGCGGCGCGGAGGCGGCCTCCCTCCCGGCGCTGGACGACTATGCCGGCCGTTTCGCCGGCTTCGGCTTCATTTTCTGGACCATCATGACGGCCGCCGGCGCCATCTGGGCCAATGAGACCTGGGGCCGCTACTGGGGCTGGGACCCCATAGAGACCTGGTCCCTCATCACCTGGCTGCTTTTCGGCTCCTACCTGCACGGCCGCCGCTCCCTGGGCTGGCGCGGCGGGAAGGCCGCCTGGGTATTGCTCGGCTGCTTTGTCCTGTCGCTGGCCACGGTGTTCGTCATCCCGTTCGTCTTCGACACGCTCCACGGGGAGTACTTCAGATGAAGGCCAAGGTCCTGCTGATGACGCCGCCCTATCACTGCGGCGTGGTGGAAGCCGCCGGCACCTGGGTGCCGCTGGCGCTGGCGTCCGTGGCCGGCGGCCTCTCCCGCGCCGGCTACGAGGTGGAGATCTACGACGCGATGGCCAAGTACTCGGACTGGGCCGCTATCGAGGAGAAGCTCAGGTCCTCGAACCCCGACTTCGTGGGGACCACGGCCTTCACGGCCACGGTCAACGACGCCGTCAGGGCGCTGGCGCTGGCCAAGCGCGTCAAGCCGGGCGTGGTAACGTTGCTGGGCGGCATCCATCCCAACTTCCAGTGGAAGGAGCTCCTCGAGGCGGAGGATTCGCCGGTGGATTACGTGGTCAGGGGGGAGGGCGAGGTGACGGCGCCCCGCCTGCTGGACGCCATAACCTGCGGGGAGCCGCCGGAGCGCGTGCGGGGGATAGCGCTGCGCGACGCTTCCGGCAGGGCCTTCGCCACGGCATCCAGGCCGCTGATAGAGGACCTCGACGCCCACCCGGCCGCGTGGGAGCTGCTCGACTGGAAGGACTACACTTTCTATCCCCGGCCCGGCTCCGTCTCGGGCCTGATCTCCTCGTCGCGCGGCTGCACCGAGGCCTGCTCCTTCTGCAGCCAGCAGAAGTTCTGGTCCCAGAGCTGGAGGGCGAAGTCCCCGGAGGCCTTCGTCGGCGAGATAGAGCTGCTGCGCAAGGAGTTCGGCGTCTCCATAGCGATGGTCGCCGACGAGACGCCCACCAAGGACCGCGCGCGCTGGCGCAGGATACTGGACCTGCTGATAGCCAGGAAGCTCGACTTCGAGCTGATGCTGGAGACCCGCGTGGACGATATCCTGCGCGACCGCGACTGGCTGGACGACTACCGGCGGGCGGGCATAATGCACATTTACGTGGGGGTGGAATCCGGCTCGCAGGAGACGCTGGATACCTTCAAGAAGAACCTTAAGACGGAGCAGTCCAAAGAGGCCATAAAGCTGATAAACGAGGCCGGGATAATCAGCGAAACGGCCTTCGTGCTGGGCATGCCGGGGGAGACGCCGGAGTCCATACGGCGCACCACGGACCTGGCCCTGGAGTACGGTCCCGACATGGCCTTCTTCATGGCCATAGCCCCGTGGCCGTATTCCGACATCTACAGGGAGCTCAAGCCCCTGGTGGAGACGGACGACTACTCGCTCTACAACCTGGTGCGCGCCGTGGTCAAGCCCAGGGCGATGACCCGCGCCGAGGTGGAGGCGGAGCTGGCCTCCGCCTTCAGGAAATTCTACATGCACCGGCTCAAGGGGCTGGAGAAAATGCCGCCCTTCAAGCGGGAGTACATGCTTGCCGTGACCAGGCTGCTGGCCTCGCACTCCTACCTCAAGGAGCAGATGAAGGGGATGGGGGGCTCGGCCGGCATGCCGGAGGAGGTGCTGCGCGTTCTCGGCGCGGCCGGCGTCGCGCTCACGGAGGCGGCGCGGCCGGGCTCCGCGGATAAAAAGCATGCGTGAGCCGCGTCCCGGCAGGCCGTGGCGCGCCGGCGTCCTGGCGGCCTCCGCTTCATTGGCCGTCTGCGCCGCTTCCGCCAGCGGCGGGCAATACCATTATTCCGGCAAGCTGGACTGGAGGTTCGAGAGCGTCGCGGTAAGGACCCCGGCCGGAAAGACCACCACCTCCATGGGTTCCCATGTCTACAGCCTGAATCTGGACGGGCCTCTGGGAACGCCGCTCATCGGCAACGGAAACCTGGGGCTGACCCTGCAGGGGGGGAAGAGCCTCTCCAACGTGGTGGCCGCGCGCAAGTCCTCGCAGGAACTGACCGGCTATAACTTCGGGGCCACGCTGCTCCCCCCTCCGCTTAGAAGGTTCATTAATCTCTCCCCCAACTTCAGCAGGAGCGTCAATAAGACGTCCTGGGGCGACGGCGCGCTGCATAACATAACCGACGCCGCTTCCGGGGTCACGGCCGGGCTGACGCTGCCGAAACTGCCGACCTATTCCGTCACCTATCAGAAACTGAGGCGCACCGACGACAGCAGCTACGCTTCCGACCAGGAGACGGACATCATGGACGAGCGCGCGCTTTATATGAAAGGCGTGCTGAGGGCGGAATACCAGCGCCGCCGGCAGACGACGCGCGATCTGCTGGGAAGGTCACCGGATAACGAGGTGGACAGCGTGAACTCCAGCGTCGACCTGAACGACGCGGATTTCAACAGGCTGGGCCTGCGCTCCTACTTCATGCGGGTCTCGTACGCCGGCCAGACCAATCGGTCCGTAGGCAGCACCAGTCAAAGAGGGGTTTCCTCGCTTTTCAATCTCACCTCCAGGACGGTCCGTTCCGGGGGGGTGAAATCCTATCTCGGATACACGCAGGGCCTTAACCGCGATCTGGTCTCGAAGGCGCGCACGTCCAATTCCGATGTAACCGCCTACAGCTCCTATTCCGGTTCCAGCGGCACCATAAACAACCAGCTGCAGTTCAGGAATATCGACGGACCCGCGGGAGCGGACCGTTCCGTCAGCGACAACCTGAACTCGGAGGTCACGCTGTTCAACGGCCTGGCCGGCCACAGGCTGCAGCTGGCAGAGACTCTCTCGTGGGGGGCGCAGGGCGCCCGCGGCACCGACCTGATAGAACAGCGCGTTTCGGTATATCCCGCCGCGAAATACGACTTCTACGTGGACCAGCGCTACTCTGCCGCACGTTCCGCGGCCGCCGGGGCGCTGAACCAGGGGCTTGGCTGGGGCGGCGGCGTCAACTGGAGGCCGGCCTATTACGCCCGCGGGGACATGAGCTATCAGGAAGACCTCGGTTCCGACCTCGCGAAGGGCAGCAAGACCAGGTCGGATACGGTCACCATGAAGTTCTCCGCCGAGCCCGCGGTCGGCCTCTCGGCCACTCTTATCTGCGCCTTTTATTCCAACAGCGCCGAGCTCGTCAGGTCCAGGAACGGCACTCTTTCGCTGGAAACCGCCTATTCCGTGACCCCGGCCCTGACGTTCTCCGGCAGCCTGTACCGGACGGACACGCGGCAGCGTTTCCGGCCGGACGGAGGGCGGGCCAGGACGGTCTCTTTGGATTACAGCGCCAGGATGGTCTACAACATCGGCCGTACCACGCTTTCCCTGCTGTACGAATCCAGGGAAGCCTCAGTCTTCAACGCGTATTCGCGCTTCGGCGCTTTCCTTACGCGGACCATTTAAACCCAAAAGGAGCCAGGCTGTCGAAACGGAGTCCACGCTGATTCCTTGCCGCGGGCAGGCTGAATGGTATCCAGCAATTATCCAGCCGCGGAGGCGGTAAAAGTTTTAATTTGTTAGAATTAATGTTGCGGTCCAATCCTGTACTGTCCGGTCTTGAGGTGCGCAACTGATGGATCAGATCCTTATCCTGGATTTCGGCAGCCAGTACACCCAGCTCATCGCCCGCAGGCTGCGCAGCCTGCGGGTTTATTGCGAAATACTCCCGTACGGCGCCCCGGTGGAGGACATCCTCTCGCGGTCGCCTAAGGGCATCATCCTCTCCGGAGGCCCGTCGAGCGTATACGACAAGGCCGCGCCGAAGCCCGACCCCGCCGTGTTCAACCTCGGCGTGCCGGTGCTGGGCGTCTGCTACGGCATGCAGCTGCTCGCGCACGAGTTCGGCGGCAAGGTGGCCAAGGCCGCCAGCCGCGAGTACGGCTTCAGCAAGCTGAAGGTCTTGAAAGGCTCGCGCCTCTTCAAAGGCATAGGCAAAGAGGTCAATGTCTGGATGAGCCACGGCGACGAGGTGAAGAAAGTCCCTGCCGGCTACCACATGACCGCCAGGGCCGACGGCTCCGACATCACGGCTATGGAGAACCCGGACCGCGGCCATTACGCGCTGCAGTTCCACCCCGAGGTGCACCATACCGAGAGCGGGACGAAGATGCTGGAGAACTTCGCGCGCGGAGTCTGCGGCTACAGGGACCGCTGGTCCCCGGCCTCCTTCCTCAAGGACAGCATCGCGGAAATTAAACGCCAGGCCGGCGGCAGCGCCGTGATCTGCGGCCTCTCCGGCGGGGTGGATTCCTCCGTCGCGGCGGTGCTCGCGCACAAGGCCATCGGCAATAAATTGAAGTGCATCTTCGTGGACACCGGCGTGCTGCGCCACGGCGACCGCGAGCGCATGACGGAAGTCTTCAAGAAGAAGTTCGGTTACAGCCTGAAGATAGTGGACGCTTCCGCTCTGTTCCTCGGGCGGCTGAAGGGAGTGACCTCGCCGGAGAAGAAGCGCAAGATCATCGGCCACACCTTCATCGAGGTCTTCGACCGCGAAGCGAAAAAGGTGAAAGGCGCGAAGTTCCTGCTGCAGGGCACGCTGTACCCCGACGTGATAGAGTCGGTGTCCGTGAAGGGGCCGTCGGCCGTCATCAAGAGCCACCACAACGTGGGCGGTCTGCCCGCGAAGATGAAGATGGGCCTGATAGAGCCTCTGCGCTACTTCTTTAAGGACGAGGTCCGCGAGCTCGGCCGCAGCCTGAGGATACCGGAGAGCGTGCTGATGCTGCACCCGTTCCCGGGGCCCGGCCTCTCGATACGCGTGCTCGGCGAAGTGACGCCCGACAGGCTGAAGATACTGCGCGAAGCGGACCGCGTGATGCGCGAGGAGATCGGGAAGGCCGGCTGGTACGATAAAATATGGCAGGCCTTCTGCGTGCTGCTCCCGGTGCGGTCCGTCGGCGTGATGGGCGACGAGCGCTCCTACGAATACACTATAGCGATACGCTGCGTGAGCTCGGTGGACGGCATGACGGCCGACTGGAGCCGCCTGCCGCACGACCTGCTGCAGAAGATCTCGTCGCGGATAGTCGGCGAGGTGCGCGGCGTCAACCGCGTGGTCTACGACGTTACCTCGAAACCGCCCGCCACGATAGAGTGGGAGTGACTGTGAATATTGATCTTCCCGAGGTCAGCGGACGACACGGGGAGCGGATAAGCAAAACCGTCGCGGAGGCCGAGGCTTGCGTAAGCGACGAGGCCGAGTGGCGAGGCGCGCGCACGGTGTGCGCGACGCCGTGTTTTGCGTTCCGGTCCCCGGGGCGGACGCGTAAGACAGGATTGTCTAAAGGAGACTGCGATGCTCAAGGATAATATACCGCTGGGTCTAACCTTCGACGACGTGCTGCTGCAGCCGGCGCGGTCCTCGGTCATGCCGCGGGAGACCGACATAAGCTCCAGGCTCACGCCTTCCATCACGCTGAACATCCCGCTGATCTCCGCCGCGATGGACACCGTGACGGAGTCCGGCCTCGCTATAGCGATGGCCCGGGAGGGCGGCCTGGGCATCATACACCGCGCGATGCCGGCGCACCAGCAGGCCGAGGAGGTCCGCAAGGTCAAGCGCCACGAGAGCGGCGTCATCTCCTCCCCGGTGACGGTCTCCCCCGACGAGAAGCTCAAGGACGCGGTGGCGCTGATGGCCAAGCGCGGCGTCTCCAGCGTGGCCGTGATCTCGCGGGGCAGGCTGGCGGGCCTGCTGACCAACCGCGACTTGCGCTTCCTGAAGGACCTCGACAGGAAGGTCTCCTCCGCCATGACGACGAAGCTCGTCACCGCGCGGCCCGGCACCACTATCGAGCAGGCCGAGCGCCTGCTGCAGGAGCACCGCATAGAGAAGCTCCCGCTGGTGGACAGGAACGGCGCGCTGAAAGGCCTTATAACCGTGCGCGACATCCTCAACCGCAGGCAGTACCCAGACGCCTGCAAGGACAAGGCCGGCCGCCTGCGCGTGGGCGCGGCCATCGGCGCGGGCCCCGACGCCGTGGAGCGCGCCGGAGAGCTGGTGAAGGCCGGCGCCGACGTCATTTCGCTGGACTCCGCGCACGGCCATTCCGCCAACGTCATCAACACTCTGAGGACGGTCAAGCGCCGCTACGGCTGCGAGGTGATAGCCGGCAACGTCGCCACCTACGAGGGCGCGCTAGACCTGATAAAAGCCGGCGCCGACGCGATAAAGGTCGGCATCGGGCCGGGCTCCATCTGCACCACGCGCGTGATCAGCGGCGTGGGCGTGCCGCAGCTGACCGCCATAAAGGAGGCCTGCCGCGCCGCCGACAGGCGCCGCGTGCCGGTCATAGCCGACGGCGGCATCAAGTTCTCCGGCGACATCACGAAGGCGCTCGCTTCGGGCGCCTCCTGCGTGATGCTCGGCACGCTGCTGGCCGGCACCGACGAGGCGCCTGGCGAGATAATCCTGTACCAGGGCCGCAGCTACAAGGCTTACCGCGGCATGGGCTCGGTGGGCGCTATGGAGGCCGGGTCCAAGGACCGCTACGGCCAGTCCGGAGTGGAGAAGGAGAAGCTGGTGCCGGAAGGCGTCGAAGGCCAGGTGCCCTACAAGGGCCCGGTCTCGCTGATAGTGCACCAGCTCACCGGCGGCGTGCGCGCCGGCCTCGGCTATTGCGGCTGCCGCGACCTCGGGGCGCTCAGGCGCCGGGCGCGCTTCGTGCGCATCTCCAACGCCGGCCTGCGCGAGAGCCACGTGCACGACGTGAAGGTGACGAAGGAGACACCGAACTACGCCCAGAAGGACCGCTAGGGCGCCGTTGTGCTATAGTATATCCTGTCAGGGGGAACTATGCGCAAGATACTGCTGGTGGAAGACGATAAGTCGCTCCTGGTGCTGCTGAGGCATTGCCTGGAGACCGAAGGCTACATGGTGGTAGCTGCCGAGACGGGCGGGGCCGCCATGAACTGGCTGAAGGAATCGCGTTTCGACCTGGCCCTGCTGGACCTGACGCTGCCCGACATGAACGGGGCCGAGATCTGCGCCTCGATCAAGGAGAGCCCGAGGACCAGGTCCACCCCGGTGATAATACTGACCGGCAACACCTCCAACGAGGCGAGGATAAGGACCGGGCTGGAGGCTAACGCCGATCTTTTCCTCAACAAGCCCATCGACCCGGCCGACCTCAGGAAGGCGGTCAAGACCATAATCGAAGCGGCCGAGCGGAAGAAGCTGCTGCTGCGCCGCTCCATAAAGGACAGGCTGGGGGAATAACGGCCTGCCGCGAAAAAAGGCCGCCGGGTGACCGGCGGCCTTTTTTCGCGGAGCTGGAGGCTACTTCCCCTTGAAATCCGGCTTGCGCTTCTCGAGGAAGGCGGCTATGCCCTCCTCGTAGTCGCCGCTGTTGTAGACCTTCCGCCGCAGCGCCTGGATGCGTTCGAACGACTCCGGGCTTATAGGGTGCGCCTCCGAAAGGATGCGGAACTGCTCCTTTACCACCGAGACCGCCAGCGGCGAGTTGGCAGCTATGGTCTTGGCGAGGTTGAAGGTGAAATCCTCTATCTCGCGGGAGCTTATCAGGTGGTTCAGGATGCCGAAGTGGTAGGCGCGCTCGGCCTTCACGGGCTCCGCGGTGAAGAACATCTCCTTGGCGATGTTGCTGCCCACGCGGTTGATGAAGTGCATGATGCCGGAGGCGTTGTACGGCAGGCCCATCTTCACGGGCGTGATGGCGAAGGAGGCCGTCTCGTCCCCGACGGCGAGGTCGCAGGTGACGGCGAGGTCGGTGGCGCCGCCCCAGACGCTGCCCTGTATCATGGCTATGACCGGGCCGGGGAAGGCCTGGATCGCGCGGAAGGCGGTCTCCATCGGGCTGTCGTAGGCCAGCGGGTCGTGGTGCACCTTAGGCAGCTGCGTGATGTCGTGCCCGGCGGACCAGACCCGCGCGCCGGGCTCGGCCCGGAGGATGACCACGTTCACCTTCTTCTTCTTGAAATCCTCCAGGGCGTTCGTCAGCTGCTTGCACAGCTCCAGGCTCAGCGCGTTGCGCCTGGCCGGGTTGTTGAGCGTCATAACGCCTATGCCTTCCTTGATGTCCCTGAGAATCAGCTGGTCCATAGTCCTCCCGCCGGCGGCGTCGCAACCGGGGCCGCCGGCCGGGTCTAATTGTATAATTTTAGGATGAAGATCTCCCTGCTGTTCCTTTCCCTGCTCGCGGCTCCCGCCGCGGTCTCCGCCGGGGCGGCGGACCCGGGGCTGGCGGCCGGGAAGGCGGCCGCGCTGGTGGCCGAAAGTCCTTCGGGCGCGGAGGAGCTGTTCACGGCCGAGTTCTTCAGGCATATCTCGCTGGACAGGCTGAACGCGCTGTTCCGCGGCCTGTATGCGGGGCAGGGGCCGGTCAAGTCCGTGGTCCTGTCGAGTTCCGGCCCTTATTCCGGGCATTATTTCTTCGACACGGGACGCGGTTGGCGCATACCGGCCGCGCTCTCGGTGGACCCGCGGAGCGGCAAAATAGACGGACTTTTCTTCGGCGGTCCGTACAAGCTGGACGCGAAGCTGGCCGACGTCCGAACGGAGCTGGCCGCCCTGCCCGGGCGCAAAGGCCTGCTGGTCGAGCGCCTGGGGAAAGCACCTGAATCGCTCGAGTCGCTGTGGCCGGGCGAGGAGTTCGCGGTGGGACCGGCCTTCGAGCTCTACGTGCTGGCCGCGGCGGTCAAGGACGGGCTGCCGTGGGAAAGGGTGGTCAGGCTCAGGGACGTAGACAGATCCCCGCCCGGCGGCCGCCTGCGGGACTGGCCGGCCGGCTCGCCGCTCACCGCGCACACGCTGGCCGCGATGATGATCTCCGAGAGCGACGGCACCGCCGCAGACGCGCTCATCTCCGAGGTGGGCAGGGGGAACATAGAAAGGAGCCTGCCCGCGCTCGGGCATTCGGTCCCGGAGCGGATGCGCCCTTTCCTGAAGACCTCGGAGATGTTCAGGCTTAAGTCCGATACCGGGTCCGCGCTGAAGTACATGAACCTCTCCCCCGGGGACAAGTACGCCTACCTGCGCTCCATGCCCCCGGCCCTGCCGGAGGCTGAGCGCCCGGGCCAGTCCCCCTTCGGGATAGACAAGATCGAGTGGTTCGCCTCCCCGGCCGACCTCTGCCGTCTGATGGGCTGGTTCGCGGAGCGCGGCGGGGATGCCCTGGGCATACTGGCGGTGAACCCGGGCCTGAAGGAGGCCTCCGAAGGCTTCTCCTACGCGGGCTATAAGGGCGGCTCCGGGCCCGGGGTGCTCTCCGCCACCTGGCTGCTCAGGGACAAGGGCGGGGAGTGGCTTTGCCTTTCCTCCTCCTGGAACGACCCGGCCCATGACCTGGACGAGGGGAAGTTCTTCGGCCTGATGGGGACGGCCCTGCGGGCGCTGTCCGGCAGGACCGGGCCGGCGGGCCCTTGACAGTAATCAAGCCTCTTATTACACTTTAAATAACGCGCACACGCGGTAACATAAGGATACGGCTATGAACAGACTATTACTTTCAGCGGTCCTGGCGGCGCTCGCGGCGGCCCCCTCGTTCGCCCAGCTCGCCCCGGCCGACAAGACGCTGATCACGGAATGCACGGACAACGTCGACCCGGCCAAGAAAGGGCTTTCCCCCGAGAGGGCCGACAGCTGCGTGAAGGCCCTCAACGACGGCCAGCCGCCGCTGATCGCCCGCTATTCCCAGGAGGACCCCGAGGCCGCGGATATCCTCATAGCCCGCAATAACGCGCTGCTCGACCTCAAGCGCATAGTGGTCAAGCAGGAGTGGTACCACGGCGCCACGGCCCTCTCCCGCGTGATGGAGAAGCCGGACTGCACCCTCTGCGACATGGGCCTGGGCCCCAAGCCCGAGACGGCCTTCGACTGGATAGGGAAATACGCCTCCGACCGCCTGGAGAAGACCAAGGTCACCGTGCGCACCTGGGACGTGCTGGGCCCGATACGCACCGGTTCGCTCGCCTCTCCCGATTACGGCATGGACAAGGCCTCCTGGAACGAGCAGGGCATGCTCGAGCGCTATTCCGAGCTGTCCAAATGGGCCCGGAAGGAGACCGACAAGCTGGTCGCCATCTCCGCCGATCCGGCCGCGGCCTCCAAGCTCAAGATAGACGACCTGGTCAAGGTGCTCAGGGAGGACCTGATCTTCAGCTCCGACGCCCCGTACAGGGCCAAGCTGGACGCGCTGTCCAAGACCGTAAAGGAGAGCGCCGGCAAGCCGGTGGCCCCCACCACCGCGGACAAGAAGGGCAAGGACCTTTCCACCGCCAGCGACAGGCTGGCCGCGCTGAGCCCCGACAACCACGGCGAATACCTGGCGCAGACCTTCGACAACGCCGGCGCGGCGCGCCCCGGCGCCTTCCCGGAGGGGTCGGGCAAGCCCGCGGCAGGCACCGGCGGCGGCGCCGGCGTGAAGCCTATCACCCCGGTCAAGATGACGGCCGACCAGGAGAAGGCGCTCGGCGAAGCAATGATCCGCATGGACAAGGACGGCAAGCCCACCGGCTACCTGGTGGACGTGATGAACGAGACCGAGGCCGGCAAGCGCACCGTGGCCTTCTACGGCGACCCCAAGTACGCCAAGGCCGGCAGCAACAAGCTGAACTTCGGCTTCCAGCGCGAAGAGGGCGTCTTCGGCTTCTGGTCGCCGGCCAACAAGAATATCGTGGTGAACAGCGAGGTCGCCGAGGAGTTCGCGGCCAAGCGCGGCATGACCGTGGAGCAGCTGATGAAGGATAAGGACGGGATGCGCGACCTCGCGCTCTACATCTCGCCCACCTTCGTGCACGAGTCAGAGCACCAGAACCAGACCGCCCGCGCGATAGACGCCGGGATAGACTACGTGAAGTTCTCCAACGGCAACAGCACCGACCCGTACACCCGGGCGAAGGAGAACCTCTCCAACAAGTGGTCCGCCGAGCACATGATCGAGTACTGCTCCAAGCACGGCGGCGCCGGGTGCTTCCAGAACTTCCACGAGATGCACGCCGACAACGCCGACAAGTTCATGCAGGGCGGCATGGAGGCCCTCGACACGCTGAAGGCCCCGCTCTACCCGCGCATAGACAGCCTGGAGGGCGGCGCGGCGCGCGAGTTCAAGCAGGCCCAGTCCTACGCCGCCTACCTGAAGACGCTGGAGGACAAGAACCGCACCAGCCCCGCCTCGATGACGGCGCAGGAGAAGAAGGACATGGCCGACTACCGGGAGCTGATGAACACCCGCTTCAAGTGGTACACGATGATGTACCGCGAGAGCGTGGATAACGAGGCGGAGGCGCTGGCCTTCAGGAAGAAATACGGCGGCGCGGGGCTCGGGCTCTCCGTGCCGGCGCTGTAAAGGAAGGAGCGGGCCATGAAAAAACCTCTGCTTTACGTTTCGCTGCTGCTGGCGGCCTGCCCGGCGCTGGCCACCGCCCCCGCTCCGCGGGTCTATACCGAGGGCAAGTACTTCACCGTACAGGTGCCTGAGGGCTGGGTGAAGAAGGAGGAGGGCCTCGGCCTTTCCGACGCCGACAAGAAGGTGTACGGCTCCGACTTCTTCGGCCCGTATTCGGGGGAGCTGGGCGTCAGGCTGGGGGTGCATTACTACGCGCCAGGCAACCAGTTGCAGCCCACCGCCGAGAAGTTCATAAAGCTGCATTCCGCCCCGGCCATAGGGGTCAACCTGGACGGCAAGGTCTACGGCAAGGTCAAGGAGGGCAAGGCCGGCAGCTATTACGCCAGGGTCTTCGAGCGCAAGACCTACGAGTACAAGCCGGAGAACGCGCTGCACCCCAAGAAGATACACGTCTACGAGAAGTTCTACGTGGTGCCAGTGAAGAACGGCTTCTACGTGCTGAGCTACTACGCCCCGATGGACCTGGCCAAGGCCAACCTGAAGGCGTTCGAGACCGCCGTCTCCTCGTTCAAGCCGCTGACGCGCTGAACCGGCGCGGAGCGGGAGGAAAGGGCCCCGGGAGACCGGGGCCCTTCTTTTTTCGCAGTGTAGTATAATCCTTGTATGCCGCTGAAGAACGACGCGCCGGAGCAGGGCTCGCTGAAGTCCCCCCAGGAACCCGCCCTCAGGGCGCTTTACAAAAAGACCTTCGGGCCGGAGCCGGATACCTTCGAGCCGCTGCGGGCCGACGCTTCCGCGCGCAGGCTCTTCCGCCTCGGCGACGGGAAGAGGACCGCGGTCGGCGTGTTCGGCCCGGACAAGGCCGAGAACCGCGCTTTCCTCTCCTTCTCCGGCCAGTTCCGCGCGGCGGGCCTGCCGGTGCCGGAGATCTACGCCGAGGACCAGGCCCAGGGCATATACCTGGAGGAGGACCTCGGCTCCACCACGCTCTTCGAGTACCTCAGCGCCGAGCGCAAGGGGCCGGAGCTGCCGCCGCAGGTCATGGCCGCCTACCTTAAAGTCCTGGACTGGCTGCCGAAGTTCCAGGCGCAGGTGAAGGCCGGCCTGGACCTGAGGCACTGCTACCCGCGCGCCGCCTTCGACCGGCAGTCGGTGATGTGGGACCTCAATTACTTCAAATATTATTTCCTCAAGCTGGCGAAGATCCCCTTCAACGAGGACAAGCTGGAGGCGGATTTCTCGCGCTTCGCGGACCTGCTGCTGGAAGCCCCGTCGGACCATTTCCTCTACCGCGACTTCCAGAGCCGCAACATCATGCTGCGCGACGGCGAGCCGTGGTTCATAGACTACCAGGGCGGGCGCCGGGGCGCGGCGCAGTACGACGTGGCCTCGCTGCTCTACGACGCCAAGGCCGACCTGCAGCCGGAGGACAGGGCCTCGCTGCGCGAGGCCTACCTGAAGGCCTCCGGGCAGGACGCCGGCGGGTTCATGCGCTACTATTACGCCTTCGTCTACGCGCGCATCATGCAGGCGATGGGCGCCTACGGCCTGCGCGGCTTCTACGAGCGCAAGACCCATTTCCTCGCCAGCGTGCCGTACGCGGTGCGCAACATCGAGTGGCTGCTGCGCAACGCCGAGCTGCCGGTGAAGCTGCCGGAGCTGACCGCCTGCTTCAAGCGGATAGCGGCCTCCTCCTACCTGCGCCAGTTCGGCAAGTCCAGGCTGGGCCTGACGGTGCGCGTGACGAGCTTCTCGTTCAAGAACGGCGTCCCTCTCGACGACCGCGGCCACGGCGGCGGCTTCGTGTTCGACTGCCGCGCGCTCCCCAACCCGGGCCGCTACGAGCAGTACGCCCAGCTGACCGGCAGGGACAAGCCGGTGGCGGATTTCCTGAAGGGCGAGGCCGAGGTGGAGCGCTTCCTGCGGGGCGTCTTCGCCATAACCGGCCAGAGCGTGGAGAACTACCTCTCCCGCAACTTCACCTCGCTGTCGGTCTCCTTCGGCTGCACCGGCGGCCGGCACCGTTCCGTATACTGCGCCGAGGCCCTGGCCGCGCACCTGCGGAAGAATTACGGCGCGCGCGTGGAGCTGACGCACCGGGAGCTGGGACCCGCCAGATGAAGGCGATGGTCTTCGCAGCCGGCCTGGGCACCAGGCTGCGCCCGCTCACGGATACCGTTCCCAAGGCCCTCGTGGACGTGAACGGCCGCCCGATGCTCTGGCACGTGCTGGGGAGGCTGGCCGCGGCCGGCGTCACCGAGGCCGTGGTCAACACGCACCATTTCCACGAGAAGATAGCGGAGTTCGTCGCGGCCGGCGGTACGCGCGGCATCCGGGTGACGCTTTCCCGCGAGGAGGAGTTCCCGCTGGAGACCGGCGGCGGCCTGAAGAAGGCCGCGGCGCTGCTCTCCGGCGGCGGCCCTCTCCTCGCCTGCAACGCCGACGTCTGGAGCGAGCTGGACCTGAAGGCGCTGCTGGCGGCTCACGCCGCCTCCGGCGCGCTGGCCACGCTGGCCGTCCGCGAACGCCCGTCGAAGCGGCGGCTGCTGTTCGACGGGGAGATGAACCTGAAGGGCAGGGAGGGGGAAGCCCCGGGCCCGGGCCTGCGGCCGCTGGCCTTCAGCGGCATCCAGGCCGTTTCCCCGGAGCTCTTCGGGAAGATGACGGAGGAGGGGGTCTTCTCCATAACCTCCGTCTACCTGCGGCTGGCCGCCGCCGGGGAGAAGGTCCGCGGCTTCCCGGACGCGTCCCCTTTCTGGAGCGACATCGGCGACCTGGAGCGCCTCGAGGGCGTCCGCCTGCGCGCCTCGTCTATATCGGCCCGGTAAAAATATATAATACGCTTGTATGACCTCATTGATGACCGCGGTGCTGCTGGCGGCCTCCCCCGCTTTTTCGGCCCCCCAGCCTTCTTCCTGCTTCGACAACGCCGTTCCCTGCGCGGCCTCCTCCGCCGCCCTGCCGGCCCCGGCGCTGCCCGCCCCGCTGGCCGCGGGCCGGCCGGTGGTGATCTCCATCGTCGGCATAGATTTCACCGAGCTCGGCTTCGGCAAGCTCGAGCTGTCCTACCTGAAGAAGATACTTCACTTCTTCAGGCCCGGTGCCGGGCTGGACGAGTCCGAGTTCCGGACGCGCCTTTCCAGCGTGGGGCAGGACCTGGAGATGGCCGAGTATTACAAGAAGTCCGACGCCGGGGCAGCGGCGGCCGGCAAGTACCCGGACAATTACCTGGATTCCAGGCTGGCGGACGTGCTGCCGGCGGACAAGTACGAGATAGTGCCGGTGCGCTGGTCGCGCGATCCCGATGAGAGCGAGCAGGCCCTGCCGCTGGTCGAGGCCGAGATCCGGAACACCTTCGCCAAGGCCAGCTCGGAGGGGCGCCCCGTCTACCTGGTGGCCCACAGCTGGGGGACTATGCTCGCCCATACCGCGCTGAACCGCATGGCCGTCTCTGACCCGCGGGTGCGCATAGACAAGCTGATCACGCTCGGCTCGCCGCTGGTGCCGTCCACCTGGTGGATGAAGATCTTCACCGAGCACGAGGTGAACGCGGGCCACCTGCAGAGCTTCGTCTCCAAGCCGGCCAACGTCGGCTACTGGGTCAACCTCTGGGCCGGCAACGACTATTTCTCCAACGAGATAAAGGCCGCGGACAAGAACATCCGCGAGGACGGCTTCACCGAGGACCTGGTCAGAAGGGTAAAGGCGGCGGCGCAGCAGGACCATTCCCTGGGGGAGAAAGCGCTGCGCGACCTGTTCTTCCTGAAGAGCCTGAAGAGCTGGCATTTCGCCTATATTTTCGATTACCAGGTATACCTGAAGACCCTGAAGGAAAGCCACGAGAAGGCGATCTTCGCCCCGGTGATCTCCGGGGAGCTGGGCAAGTAGGCCGCATATGATAGTGGCCAGCCTCAAGCACGCCGACAGGCAGTCCCCCGGAACCGAAGGGCTTTCGAAGGCCTTCGCCTTCCTGCGGCGGCCCGGCCTGGCGGAGCTGGCGGACGGCAGGTACCCGATAGACGGGGACAGGGTGTACGCGCTCGCGCAGCGCTACTCCACCGAGGCCGGCGGCGCGGAGCCGCGCTTCGAGGCCCACCGCGATTTCATCGACGTGCAGTACCTCGTCGCCGGCTCAGAGGTCATAGGCTGGGCGCCCCTGTCCGCGGTGGAGATTTCGGAGCCTTACGACTCCGGCAAGGACGCCTGTTTCGGGCGGGCGCGCGGCTGGACGCCGGTCCGGCTGGGCCCGGGCGACCTGGCGGTGCTCTACCCGGAGGACGCCCACGCCCCGCGGCTGGCCGACGGGGCCCCGGGCCCCGTGGCGAAGATAGTGGTGAAGGTGAGCGTGGCGGACGGGATATGACTTTCAAGGAACTGGTACGGTCGGCTATCTGCGGCGAGATGGAGGACATCTCGGCCTGCGTTACGGACGGGGAGGCCTTCCCCGCGGCGGCCGCCTTCTACGGCGGTCTTGCCGACGAGAAACGGGAGCGCCTCAAGGAGCTCGGGCGCATCTTCCGGGAGGGCACCGGCTTCCGCCAGCGCCGCATAGAGGCTTCCAGGTCGCTGGAGGCCTCGCTGCGCGCGCGCGCGGCCAGGGCGTCCGAGGCGGCCTCGGTCTACGCCGCGCTGGTCAGGCAGATGAACAAGCCGGAATATAAAGAGGCGCTGAAGGCTTTCGGGGACAGGGAGCTGATAATACTGGGCGAGGTGCGGGCTTTCCAGGCGGGGCTGAAAAAATAGGCAGGGCGAGCCCCGCGGCAGGCCGGTCAGCGCGACCGGCCTTTTTTTATTTCCTCCGTCCTGGCCAGGTTGTCCGCCGCGCTCCGCAGGCCGGGGTCTATGCCGAGGGCTTTCCTGAAAAGCTTTTCCGCCCCGTCGAGGTCCCCGCGGCCCGCCAGCAGTACGCCGTAGTCGTTGAGGGCCTCGGTGTCGGCCGGGTCGTCCGCCAGGACGCGCCGGTAAAGCCCCTCGGCCTCTTCCGCGCGGCCCATCGCCGCCTCCGAGCGGGCCAGCACCAGCAGCGCCGGCGCGTAGCCGGGATGCAGGCGGAGCAGGTCCATCAGGGCCGCGGCCGCTTCCTTGTCCCGGCCGGAGCCGCGCAGCACCGTGTAGCGGTTGAACAGGGCCTCTTCGTCACCGGGCTTAAGCGCCAGCTCCGCGTCCAGCGCCTTCAGCGCTCCCGCCTCGTCGCCGTCCTTCCAGCGCGCCAGCGCCAGCCCGCCCAGGTAGGACGGCTCGCCCGGCGCCTCGGCGGCTATGCGCTCCAGCAGCAGCCTGCTCTTCTGGAAGCGCCCCCTCAGGTAATACTCGCGCGCCAGGTTGTAGAGCATCGGCTTCGAAGTGGAGGTCAGCGCCGCGTTCTCGTAGATCTTCAGGTCGGTGCCGCGCTTCGGGATATTGAGCGCGGAGGCCAGCGCGAAGACCGCGGCGGCCGCGGCCAGGGCGCGCCGGCCGGCAGCTTTTTGCGCCAGCTTGTCCGAGGCCCAGAGGAACAGCCCGGCGTTGGACAGGTAGACCCAGTGGTCCAGCATCAGGTCGTTGGCGGCCAGCAGCGGGAACTTCGGGGCCAGGTTCAGCAGGTACCAGCCGGCGCACAGAACGGAGGCGCGGCTTCCCTTCTTCAGGATCAGCAGCGCGGCGGCGGCCAGCGCCGGCAGGGCCGTCCAGTTGAGCGCGGCCAGCTGCGGCTGCATGCGGTGAGAGTGCATGTCGAAAGGCAGCGCCGCCTCCTTCAGGTAGACCAGCAGCGCCTGGGGCACCTTCAGGAACAGCCCCGCCGCCACCGGGCCGGCGCCGCGCGAGAACAGGCCCATGCCGAGCGCTTCGTGGCGCAGCAGCAGGTAGACCGGGACGAAGGCCAGGAAAGGGATCAGCTTGCGGTACTCGGCGCGCGGCCGGCGCAGGTACCACAGGCAGAGGGCGGCCAGCGCGGGGGTTATCACGCCGTTCTCCTTGAAGCCGCAGGCGGCCAGGAAAAGCAGGAAGGACCAGGCGGCGCGGCCGCGCAGGAACAGCGGCAGCGAGGCGGCCATGCAGGCCCCCGAGGCCAGCTCCGCGCGCCCGGCTATGACGAGCATCTGCTCCACGGCCGCCGGGTGCGCCGCCAGCAGTACAGCCGCCCAGAGGGAGGCGCCCCTGCCGAAGCCCAGCTGTAGCGCCAGGAAGAAGAACAGCACGGCCGCCGCGGCGTGGAAGGCGAAATTGGTCAGGTGATAGCCGAACGGCCTCAGCCCCCACAGCGAGAAATCGGCCATGTTGCTGACGGTCTGCAGCGGCCTGTAATAGTTGAGCCCCTGATCGAAGGGGTCGCCCCTGAAAGCGCGGGCCAGGTTGGCGGCGCTCATTGAGATATGCGGGTTACCCTCTATCATGCGGTGGTCGTCCCACAGGAAGCCCACCCGCAGGGTCAGGCCGAAGGCCAGCAGCGCCGCGAGCAGGATGCCCGCCGCGGCCGCGGATCTTTTGCCGGGGTCGTTCAGCACGAGGAGATTATAGCAAGTACTCCGGGCGCTGCCGCCCCGGAAAAAGATAGAATGGAGGCATGAGCAGGATCGCGGACGGCTCCGAGGTGTACTGGGACGGCGGGCAGTACGACGCCTTCAACACGCCCTACGAGGACGACCTCCCCTTTTACCTGGCCGAGGCCCGCAGGGCGCGGGGCCCGGTGCTGGAGCTGGCCTGCGGCACGGGCCGGCTCGCCCTGCCGCTGAAGAAAGCGGGGGCGGATATCACCGGCCTGGACTTCTCCGGGCCCATGCTGAAGCGCGCCCGCGCCAAAGCCCGGGAAGCCGGCCTGGACCTGCCGCTGGTAAAGGGCGACGCGAGGAAATTCTCCTTGGGCCGCCGGTTCAGGCTGGTCTTCATGGCCTTCAACTCAATGCAGCACCTGGGCAGAAGGGAGGACCTGGAAGGTCTTTTTTCCTCGGTGAAGAAGGCGCTGGCCCCGGGCGGCAGGTTCATCTTCGACGTCTTCAACCCGGACCCCCGCTACCTTTCCCGGGACCCCGACGAACTGCTGCCTGTGGCTTATTACGACGACCCGTCCGGCCCGGGCAAGATGCTGGTGAACGAGCAGTACAGCTACGACAAGGCCGCGCAGGTGTCCAGGCTGGTCTGGCATTACAGGCGCGAGAGCGACGGCCATACCGTCAAAAAATCCTTGAATCTCCGGTGTTTTTTTCCGGAGGAGCTGCTGGTCCTTGTGCATTACAACGGCTTCAGGGTGCTGAGGCGGTACGGCGACTTCTCGCGCGCCCCCTTCACGGCCTCCTCGGGAAAGCAGGTGCTGGTCTGCGCCCCGCGCCCCGCCGGCCGGCGCTAGCCCCGTCCCCGGTCTCCTTGTAAAGGCTCCCCGCATTTGCTATTATTAACCTACTATGAATACCTATGAGTTAATGCTGATAATCAATCCCCAGCTTACGGACGCCGAGGTAGGGGAAGCGATCGAGAAGGCCAAGAAGACCCTGACCGACGAGAAGGGCGAGGTCCTCTCCGAGGACCGCATCGGCCGCAAGAAATTCGCGCACGCCGTCGGCAAGAACCGCGACGGCTATTACGTCTACATGAAGGTGAAGGCCTCCCCCGAGAGCCTGAAGACCATACAGCACGCCCTCAAGCTGCAGGAGACCGTGCTGCGCGCCATGATGATGAAGGCCGCCGTAGAGCCCGTAAAGAAGGCCTGAGCCAGCCATGGATATACGCGTACCGGAGCTTAACCAGGTTATGATCGCGGGTCGCCTGACGCGCGACCCCGAGCTGCGCTTCACCCAGAAACAGCAGGGCGTAGTTTCCCTGTCCGTGGCCGTGAACCGCCGCTACCAGGACCAGGCCTCCGGCGAGTGGAAGGACGACACCACTTTCGTGCCGGTCACCGTCTGGGGCCCGGCCGCGGAGCGCTGCAAGGAGAAGATGCGCAAGGGCAGCCCGGTGCTGGTGGAGGGCCGCCTCACGGCGTCCGAGTACACCGACAAGGCCGGCCAGAAGCGCAAGGAACTCAAGATCACCGCGCGCCGCGTGCAGCTGATGGCCTACGGCTCCGCCGAGGCGGGAGAGGGCGGCGCTAAAGAGGCCGAAGAGATACAGGCGGACCCGGAGCCCAAGGGCGACTCGTCCGGCATAGAGGAAGTCCCGTTCTAACCCTTTAAAGCCCGGAGCGGCCGGTCCGGCAGGCGCCGGGCCCAAGAGAGCTTTGCCGGGATACGAGCCAACAGGAACAGTACTAGGAGCGAATTATGGAGAACAAAGAAACCACCCCGAAGCCGGCCGAGGCCGCGCCCGCCGCCGCCCCGAGGCCCTACGCCGGTCCGCGCCGCCCCGGCGGCCGCAGGTTCGCGCCGCGCCGCAAGGTATGCAGGCTGTGCGCCGAGAAGATCGAGCTGGTGGACTACAAGCAGACCCAGATAGTCAAGAGCTTCTGCACCGACACCGGCAAGATCCTTTCCCGCCGCATCACCGGCGCGTGCGCCAGGCACCAGCGCCAGATCATGAGGGCGGTGAAGATCAACCGCAACCTGTCCATCATGCCCTACAACGGCTAACGGAGCTAAATCATGAAAGTGATACTCAAGAAAGACGTGTACAAGGTCGGCCGGTCCGGCGAGATCAAGAACGTTAAGGACGGCTACGCCCGCAACTTCCTGATGCCCCGCGGCCTCGCGGAGACCGCCACCCCCGGCGCGCTGCGCGCGTGGAAGAACTCCGCCGAGAAGCGCACCAAGCGCGTCGCGGCCGAGGACGCCGCGCTGGACGAGCTGGCCAAGCGCCTCGGCGCGATAACGCTCTCGTTCTCCCGCCCGGTCTCGGAAGAGGGCGTGATGTTCGGTTCCGTGGCCAAGAGCGACATCATCAAGAACCTGGCCGCCGCCGATATAGAGATACACAAGGACATGATACGCCTGCCGGCCTCGATAAAGGCCGTCGGCACCTTCGAGGTGGAGATAGCGCTCAAGCCGCATATCGCCGCCAAGATCAAGGTCGCGGTTTCAGCCCAGAGCAAGTAAGCAGCTTCAACCCGCCGGGCCCCCGCACTAAGTCTGCGCTGGCTCGGCGGGTCGTTTTTCAGGCCGCGCCCCCGGGGGGGCGGCGCCGATCCGGACGGGGTAACACCACCATGAGCTATAACAAGGTTCCTCCGCATTCCACCGAGGCGGAAATGGCCGTGCTCGGCGCTCTGCTCATAGACAAGGACGTCATCGACGGCATCATCGAGGTCCTCCAACCCAAGCATTTCTACAGCGACGTGCACCGCCGGATCTACGAGGCCATCCTGGAGCTTTACCAGCGGCACATGCCGGTGGACGTGGTCACGCTGACGGCCGAGCTGAAGAAGACCGACCGCCTGGAGGAGCTGGGCGGCCAGAAGTACCTGGCCGACCTGATGGAGAAGGTCTCCACGTCCGCGCACACGCAGGCCTACGCCAACATCGTCAGGGAGAAGGCCCTGATGCGCGAGCTGATCCGCGTCTCCACCACCATCGTGGAGAAGACCCAGGACGGCGCGGAGCCGGTGGACAAGATCATAGATTTCGCCGAGCAGCAGATACTGCAGGTGGCGCAGACCAACACCGACCACGGTTTCTCTTCGGCGGACTCGCTGGCCGCGCAGACGCTGGAGCGCATGGAGAAGCTGTTCTCCCAGCGCTCGCCGCTCACCGGCGTGCCGAGCGGCTTCCTGAAGCTCGACGGCATGACCGGCGGCTTCCAGAAGTCGGACCTGATCATCCTCGCGGCCCGGCCCTCGATGGGCAAGACCGCGCTGGCGCTCAACGTCGCCTACCACGCCTGCGTGGAGAAGAAGGTGCCCACGGCCGTCTTCTCGATGGAAATGGACAAGCACTCCATCATGCAGCGCATGATCTGCAGCGCCGCCCGCGCCAACATCGGCGCCGTGCGCAAGGGGCTGCTGTCCAGGTCGGTCTGGCCGCAGCTGACCCGCGTCACGCAGACCGTCTCCGAGTCCCCGCTCTTCATCGACGACACGCCCGGCCTCAACATCCTCGACATCCGCAACCGCACCCGCAAGCTGATGACGCAGCTGAAGAACGAGGGCAAGGAGCTGGGCCTCGTCATCATCGACTACCTGCAGCTGATCCGCGGCGCCGGCAGGACCGAGAGCCGGCAGCAGGAGGTCTCCGAGATCTCCCGCCTGCTGAAGGACCTCGCCCGCAGCCTGAAGATCCCGGTGATCGCGCTGGCCCAGCTGAACCGCCGTACCGAGGACAAGGGCCGCACCGACAACAAGCCGATGCTCTCCGACCTGCGCGACTCGGGCTCCATCGAGCAGGACGCCGACGTGGTGGCGATGATCCACCGCGACGAGTACTACAAGCGCGAGGACCCCACCGTCAAGAACCAGGCCACGCTGATAGTCGCCAAGCACCGCAACGGCGAGGTCGGCGTGGTGGACCTGGCCTTCTTCAGCGAGTACACGAAGTTCGAGAACCCGGCCGTCAAGGCGATAGAGGAAGAGCCGCTGCCGGAATCCACGGTCTTCTGAGCCAGGCCATGCCCCCTATGCTGCGACCTACCCGGGCCGAGATCAGTCTCGGGGCGGTGCGCGGCAATCTGAAAAAGCTGTCCGCCACGGCCGCCCCGGCGCGGCTGCTCTTCGTCGTCAAGGCGAACGCCTACGGCCACGGCGCCGCGGAGCTGGCGCGGCTGGCCGAGCGCGAGGGCCTGGCGTACGGCTTCGGCGTCTCCTGCGTGGAGGAGGGGCTCGCGCTGAGGGCCGCCGGCCTGAAGAGCCCGGTCCTGGTGCTCGGCAGCCTCTACCCTTTCGAGAGCTTCGTCGAGGCCATTAACTCCGGCATGATGGTGACGATAGCCAGCCTGGACGCGGCGCGCCAGGTGATAGAGGCCTCCCGCCGCCTAGGCCGGAAGGCCGAATGCCACATCAAGCTCGAGACCGGCATGGGGCGCATCGGCGCCCGCCGGCCCTCGGTGCTGAAGATCTACGACGAGCTCTCGTCCTCCGGCGCCGTCGAGGTCTCCGGCCTCTACACCCATCTTTCCAGCGCGGACACCGACCCGGACTACACCGGCCAGCAGCTTTCCATCTTCGGCGAGACCGTCTCCGACCTCGAGCAGCGCGGCGCCAAGGGCCTGACCCTGCACGCGGCCAATTCCGCGGCCACGCTGCGCTACCCCGTCAGCCGGATGGACATGGTGCGCTGCGGCATAGCCGCCTACGGGCTGGCGGAGGGCTTCTCGCCCGCGATGCAGCTGAAGACCAGCGTGGTCTTCATAAAGAACGTGCGCGAGGGAGCCTACATCAGCTACAATAAGTCCTTCAGGGCGGACCGCGCGATGAAGATAGCCACGATACCGGCCGGCTACGGGGACGGCTATATCAGGCGCTTCTCCAACAGGGCCGACGTGCTGATAGGCGGCAGGCGCTGCCGGGTGCTGGGGAACGTCACGATGGACATGACGATGGTGGACGTCACCGGCGTGAAGGAGGCGGCTGTCGGCTCGGAGGCCGTGCTGCTGGGCCGCCAGGGCGCCGAGGAGATAACGGCGGCCGAGCTGGCCGGGTTGGCCGGCACCATCACTTACGAGATAGTAACGCTGGTGACCGGCCGGGTGCCCCGGGTGTACGTGGAATGAAATACTGCGTTACCGAGAAGATAGGCCGGAAGGCCATGTCGCTGGCCGAGGCGCTGGGCGCCGGCGCGCTGATGTTCAAGTCGGTGCTCTTCTGGCTTTTCCGCTCGAGGCTGGAGGTCGCCGAGACGGTGAAGCAGTCGGTAAAGATCGGCGTGGACTCCCTGACCGTGGTGGCTCTGACCAGCTTCTTTACCGGCATGGTGCTGTCGCTGCAGACGGGCCATTCCTCGCAGAACCTCTTCAACGAGCCTCTTTACATCGGCACGATGGTCGCTTTCTCGATGCTCAAGGAGCTGGGCCCGGTGCTGACCTCCATCGTCGTGGCCGGCCGCGCCGGCGCCGTGGTGACGGCCGAGATCGGCACGATGCGCGTCACCGAGCAGATCGACGCGCTGTACACGCTGGGGACCAACCCCACCCGCTACCTGCTGGTGCCGCGCTACATCGCCTTCATGATCATGCTGCCGCTGCTGACGGTGTTCGCGGATTTCCTGGGCATCATCGGCGGCGCCCTCGTCGGGGTGGTGCGGCTGGACATCCCGACCAGCGTGTTCATGAACGACATCTACACCTACGTGGACGTCAAGGATTTCATGCACGGCTTCCTGAAGACCTTCTTCTTCGCCTTCATGATCGCCACGGTCTCCTGCTACAAGGGGCTCAGCACCAGCGGCGGGGCCGAGGGCGTCGGCAAGTCCACCACGGAGGCCGTGGTGACCAGCATGGTGCTGGTGATGGTGCTGGACTATTTCATCAGCGCGCTGCTGGTGGCGGTGGGGGTGTGAGGAGCCTGTCGGGGCTTGGCTTCACCGGGCACGCTATCGGCCACACCGTGGCCGCGCTGCCGCTCGGCCTCGGCGCTTGCGCAAGCCTCGGCCTGCGCGAGCACCCGTTGAACCCAAGCCCCGCCCGGCTCCTGGTTGAGGTAATAATTGAGGGCGACGTGCGGGAGATGTGGCCCGAGTGCCTTCGCGGAGGCCCGAGCTTGCATAAGCGCGAGGGCCGGATGGCCGCGAAGCGGCCAGGTCTGCGTGATGAGCGGCGCGCACGGTGGCCGCTTGATGAGCATAGCTCCTGATGCGGCACGGGCATGGCCCAGTGCGCGACCGCGCGCCGAGGGACACATCTCCCGTACGGCGCACTAGGGGCTTGAATTTGAAGGTATGATCGAAATAAGGAATTTGAACAAGGCTTTCGGGGAGCACAAGGTGCTCAAGGACATCTCCGTCGATATAAAGGAGGGGGAGCTGTTCAGCGTCATCGGGCCCTCCGGCATCGGCAAGAGCACCTTCATAAAGTGCGTCATCCGCCTGCTGCGCCCCGACAGCGGCCGCATAATCGTGGACGGCCAGGACATAGGTTCCACGAACAGCGAGTTCACGCTGGCCAAGGTGCGCCGCAGCTTCGCCTACCTGTTCCAGGAGGGCGCGCTGTTCGACTCGCTCACCGTCTTCGAGAACGTCTCTTTCGGGCTCAAGTACCTGACCGACAAGCCGAAGAGCGAATACCGCCGCATCGTGAAGGAGAAGCTCGCGCTGGTGGGCCTCAAGGACGTGGAGGACCTGAAGCCGGCCGAGCTCTCCGTCGGCATGAAGAAGCGCGTCTCGCTGGCCCGCTCTATAGCGGCCGAGCCCAAGTACATCCTCTACGACGAGCCCACCACGGGCCTGGACCCGGTCACCACCGGCATGGTAAAGGACCTGATCACGGACATGAGGGCCAAGCTGGGCATCACCTCCGTGGTGGTCACCCACGACATGAAGCTGGCACTCGAGATCTCCAGCCGCGTCGCCATGCTCTACGGCGGCGAGTTCGCCGAGGTGGCCGAGCCCGCCGCGTTCTGCAAGTCCCCGCACAAGGGGGTCCAGGAATTCATGAGGATCTCCGGCCTTTCCTCCGACTGCAGGCCCTGAGCCGCAAGGCAGACGCCGCCGCGCGGCCCGGCCCCCCGGGCCGCTTTTTTTATATAATGGATATCGCTATAGATATCATTCGGCCGCGGCAGCGGAAGGGGTCCCATGAACGGCGAGATGAAGGTCGGTTTTTTCGTGCTGGTCGGTTCCGTGCTTTTCGGGACCGCCGTCTTCCTGCTGGGCGATTACTCCTTCCAGAAGTTCTACCCCCTTAACGTCGAGTTCTCGGACGTGGCGGGCCTGCCGGACAAGGCCACCGTAAAGCTGTCGGGCGTCTCCGTGGGCAAGATCAAGCGCATCTACATCCAGGACGACAAGGTCATAGTGCAGCTGGCCATAAAGGAAGGCGTCAAGATCTACCGCGACGCGCGTTTCCTCGTGGGGGCCACCAGCATGATAGGCTCCAAGTTCCTGCAGGTGGACCAGGGCAGCCCGGCGGCCGGCAAGCTGAAGGCCGGCGAGACCGTAAAGGGCGACGACGCGCTGCCGCTGGACCGCGCCATCGGAAAGGCCGTCAGCAGCCTGCAGAAGATGGTGGAGGAGATCAACGGCGAGGGCCGCCTGGCGCGCGACCTTAACGAGATAATGAAGAACCTGCGGGAGATCACGGCCAACGTCAACGAGCTGGTCTCCAACAGCCAGCCGCACGCGGAGATGGTGGTGCAGCGGCTCGACACCATCACCGCCAAGCTCGACGCGATGCTGGACAAGACCAACGCCATAGTGGACAAGGTCAACAACGGCGAGGGCGTCGCCGGGGCGCTGGTCAGCGACCAGAAGATGAAGGCGGACGTGGCCGAGGCCGTCAGCAACATAAAGGACGCCAGCGTCTCGGTGAAGTCCGCGCTGGGGCGCGTGAGCGGCTTCCGCACCTACCTGAAGTGGGACTATAAGAACGAGCCCCTGGCCCGCTCCTCCAAGAACGATTTCGGCGTTAAGATCTACCCCCGCGAGGGACGCTATTACTATCTCGGCGCGGCCAACATGATAAACACCAAGGACAAGGCCAAGGGCACCGACTACGAGGTGATGAACACCGTGGACGCGCAGCTCGGCTGGGAAGTAGGCGGGTTCGACCTCTACGCCGGAATCATCCGCGGCTCGGGCGGCGCCGGCGCGCGCTGGCGCCCCTTCATGAACTCCAAGTGGGACCGCATAGCCCTGCTGGCCGAGGGCACCGAGTTCACCCGCAACCGGACCATCAAGGGCAGGGATTTCAACAAGCCGCGCTACGACGTGGGCGTGGACCTGAAGCTCAACAAGTACGTTTCGGCCGGGGTGCGTCTCAACGACCTGGCGGAGACCAAGCGCGTAAACTATACCACCCGCGTGCTGTTCGAGGACAAGGACATAGCCTACCTGTTCGGCTTCGCCTCGCTGGGGTCGCTGAAGAAATAGCCATGAAGCTCAAGACCGTCTACCGCTGCCAGCAGTGCGGGCAATCCTCCCCCAAGTGGGCGGGACAGTGCCCCGGCTGCGGCGGCTGGAACACGCTGGTCGAGGAGGCCGAGGAACTGGTCTCCAGGGCGGCCTCCAAGGCCCGCGGTCTTACCGATTTTTCCGAGCCGCCGGTGAAGCTGTCCGAGGCCCGGGCCCTGAAGGCCGAGCACGCTTCCACGGGCATCTCCGAGCTGGACCGCGCGCTGGGCGGGGGCCTGGTGAAGGGCCAGGTGGTGCTGCTGGCCGGCCCTCCCGGCATCGGCAAGAGCACGCTGACGCTGGAGAGCTGCGCCGCGCTGGCCTCCGGCGCGTACAAGGCCGGGAAGGTGCTGTACGTCTCCGGCGAGGAGTCGCTCGCGCAGGTGGGCTCGCGCGCCGAGCGCCTGGGCGCCAAGTGCGACAACGTCTACCTGATGAGCGAGACCAACCTCGCGCGCGTGATAGAGGAGTTCCGCAAGATCAAGCCGGCCTTCCTCGTGATAGACTCCATCCAGACCGTCTACCATCCCGATTTCGTGGGCAGCCCGGGCTCGGTGGGCCAGATACGCGAGTGCGCCTCCGAGCTGCTGAAGATCGCCAAGTCCGCCGGCGTCCCTCTCTTCCTGCTGGGACACGTGACCAAGGAGGGTTCGCTCGCGGGCCCGAAGGTGCTCGAGCACATAGTGGACACTGTCCTCTATTTCGACGCGGAGAAGAGCAACGTCTTCCGCGTGCTGCGGCCGCACAAGAACCGCTTCGGCGCGGTGGACGACGCCGGCATCTTCGAGATGACCGGCAGGGGCCTGCGTCCGGTGGCCGACGCCGGCCTGATGCTGGGGGAGTCCGACAGGGACAGGGCGCTGGCCGGCCGCGCCTTCGCGGTGGCCTTCGAGGGCTCGCGCCCGATGCTGGCGGAGCTGCAGGCCCTGGCCACCAAGTCCTACCTGCCGTACCCGCGCCGCACCGTCACCGGCATGGACCTCAACCGCGCGCAGATGCTGATAGCGGCCCTCGAGAAGAGCGTGGGCCTGCGCTTCGACGAGATGGACGTCTTCGCCTCGCTGCAGGGCGGCATCAAGCTGAAGGACCCGGCGCTGGACCTGGCCTTCTGCGCCGCGCTGATCAGCTCCGCCCGCGACATCCCGCTGCCGCCCGACTGCGTCTTCCTGGGCGAGGTCGGGATCCTGGCGCAGACCGCGAGTCCCGGCTTCCTGGACCGCCGCCTCGCCGAGGCCGAGCGCCTCGGCTTCAAGACCGCTTTCGTGCCCCGCCAGCCCCGCAAGGACGAGGGGAGGTTCAAGTCCCTCCGGCTGGAGGTAGTACGGGACACGGGCGCGCTTTACGCCGCCCTCGCAAAGTTAACGCCCGCCGGAACGGGCAAGTCGGATAAGGAGCAATCATGATCGTATGGATCTTCAGGGCCGTGGCCCTCATTGGCACGCCGGTACTGACCTGGCTGACCGTCTCCAAGGACCTCAAGGGCCTGGCGTTCGGCGTGCTGATAGGCCTGGTGATAATCGGCATAGAGTACGTCTTCGAGAACGTCAGCCTGTTCTCGCTGATCATCGGCATCATCGGCGCGGTCGTCGGGGTCATCATCTCGAAGCTGCTGGACTACACGGTGTTCCAGATCGACAACGACGCGTTCAGCAACCTGTGGCTGCGCTACAACATCATAGTCCGCTACGCGCTGGCGCTGCTGGGCATGATCATCAGCGTCAAGAAGATCCCCGAGATGGACGACCTGGACAAGAACATCCTGTCGCTGGGCCGCAAGGGCGGCAAGAACATGAAGGTGCTGGACCTGTCCGCGATAGTCGACGGCCGCGTGCTCGACATCTGCGACACCCACTTCATCACGGGCGGCATCATCACGCCGCGCTTCATAGTGCAGGAACTGCACGAGCTGGCCGAGTCGCAGGACCACATCGAGCGCGCCAAGGGCCGCCGCGGCCTCGACATCCTCGCCCGCCTGCAGGAGTCGCGCGACATCCCGTTCCGCGTGATCGACAGGGACATCCGCGAGGTCAAGGACAACCAGATGAAGGTGGTGACGATAGCCAAGGAGCTCGGCGCCGCCGTCATCACCATCGACTTCAACATCAACAAGCTGGCCGCGCTCGAGAACGTGACCGTGCTGAACATCAACGACCTGACCATAGCCCTGAAACCGGTCGTGCTGCCCGGCGAGGACATGAGCGTCTTCGTGATGAAGGAAGGCAAGGAGAAGACTCAGGGCGTCGGCTACCTGGACGACGGCACGATGATAGTCATCGAGGACGGCAAGGAATACATCGGCAAGAAGGTGGAGGCCGTGGTGCAGTCCATCCTGCAGACCTCGCAGGGCCGGATAATCTTCACCAGGGTCAAGGGAAAGGCGGTCCAGCAGGGGCCGAAGCAGCCGTAATACCGGCATGACCCGCGCCCGGAAGCCAGCCGCCACGGCCGAGGCCATTATACTGGCCGGCGGCGCCGGCACGCGGATGGGCCGCGAAAAGCAGTACCTGCCGCTGGCAGGGCGGCCTATGATAGAGTGGACCGTCGAGGCTTTCGTCGCCAGCGGGCTCTTCTCAAAGGTCATACTGGCGCTGGGCCCGGGGAACCTCGAGCGGCACGGCGGCGCCTGGCGGGAGGCCGGGGTTGAGACCGCGCCGGCCGGCCCCACGCGCACCGATTCGCTGCGCAGCGCCTTCCGGCTGGTAAGCCCCGGCGCCGGGCTGGTGGCGGTGCACGACGGCGCCAGGCCGCTGGTCTCGCGGGAGCTGATAAAGGCCTGCCTGGCCGGGGCGGATGAAGCCGGGGCGGCCGTCCCGGCCGTGCCTCTGAAGGACACCGTGAAGACGGTCTCCGCGGACGGCAGGGTGTTCGAGAGCACGCCGCCTCGCTCCTCGATGATGGCCGTGCAGACCCCGCAGTGCTACCGCAGGGAAGTCCTCGCGGACCTGCTGGCGGCCGCGGAGAAGAAGGATTACAGCGACGAGTCGCAGGTGCTGGAGCGGCTCGGGATAAAAGCGGCGGTGGTGAGGTCCGACTACCGCAACATCAAGATCACGACGCCGGAAGACGTAGTCATAGCGGAGGCTTTCATGAAAGACGCGAAACAGACCACTTCCCGTTCCTATGTCGCCGTGTCCCGCGCGGGCTTCGGCTACGACATCCACCGCCTGGTGGAGGGCCGGCCGCTGATACTGGGCGGCGTCAAGATAGAGCATCCCCGCGGCCTGCTCGGCCATTCCGACGGGGACGTAGTGCTGCATTCTATCTGCGACGCGCTGCTGGGCGCCATCTCGGCAGGCGAGATAGGCGTCTATTTTCCGCCCACGGACCTCACGATCATGGGCATCTCCAGCGCGGCGATAGCCGAGAAGACGCTGGAGGTGCTGGCCTCGCGGAAGGCGCGCATCATCAACGTCGACGCCACCATCGTGGCCGAGGAGCCCAAGCTGAAGCCGCATTACGAGGCCATCCGCGACTCGGTGGCCAGGATACTCAGGATGGACAAGGCCGACGTCAGCATCAAGGCGAAGAGCCGGGAAGGCCTGGGCGAAGTGGGCCACGGCGACGCTATAGTCTGCTACGCCACGGCGAGCGTTCTTAAATGAGGGCCGGCCTCACCGTTCCGGCGCTGCTGGCCGCGGCCTTCCTTTCCGCCTGCTCCCATTCCAGGCCGGCGCTGCCCGGCGAACGGGCGCCGCAGGGCCCCGGCGCCGCCGCGGTTTTCGAGAAGCGCACCTTCGCGCTCGTGAAGGTCCCGGACCCGGACCTGGAGATGGCGCTGGAGAGCATCTTGTCCGACAGCCACGCCGCCGCCATGCGCCGCTACTCGGGCGATTCCCCCCTGGAGATAGGCTTCACCTACTCCATGGCGCCGCGCGGCGCCGTGTACCCGTTCTCCGAGATAGAGGTCTCCTGCATCATGCAGCAGAAATACGCCAGCCGGAAGGGCCCCGAGCTCTGCTCCGGCTTCTTCTCCGAGCTGGACGCCAGGATAAAGAAGGCGCTCGCCGCCAGACAGCAGGTCACGCCATGAACTTCAGGATCTACAACACGATGACGCGGCAGAAGGAGCTCTTCAGGCCGCTGAAAGAGGGGGAGGCCGGCATCTACACCTGCGGCCCCACCGTCTACCATTACGCGCACATCGGCAACATGCGCAGCTATATAGCCGAGGACGGCCTCGTGCGCGCGCTGCGCTTCCTCGGCTGGAAGGTCAAGCGGGTGATGAACATCACCGACGTGGGCCACCTGGTCTCAGACGCCGACACCGGCGAGGACAAGATGGAGGTGGGCGCCCGGCGCGAGGGCAAGAGCGCCTGGGATATCGCGAAGTTCTACACCGAGGCCTTCTTCAGGGACTACTACGCCCTCGGCTGCGCCAAGCCCGACGTTATCTGCCCCGCCACCGACTACATACAGGAGATGGTGGACCTGGGCCTAGCTCTCGAGAAGAAGGGCTTCACCTACCCTATAGCCGGCGACGGCGTCTACTTCGACGTCTCGAAGCTGCCGGATTACGGCAAGCTGGCCGGCAAGGCGCACATAGACGGCATCAAGGAGGGCGCGCGCGTGGAGGCCGTGGCCGGCAAGCGCCACCCGGCCGACTTCGCCATCTGGAAGTTCGCAGCTATCGGCGAGAAGCGCCAGATGGAATGGGATTCCCCGTGGGGCCGCGGCTTCCCCGGCTGGCACATGGAGTGCTCGGCCATGGCGATGAAGCACCTCGGCGACACGATAGACGTGCACTGCGGCGGCGAGGACCACGTGGCCGTGCACCACACCAACGAGATAGCGCAGTCCGAGGGCGCCACCGGCAAGCCGTTCTCCAACTACTGGATGCACGTGCGCTTCCTGGTCACCGGCGACGAAGGCAAGATGTCCAAGTCGGCCGGCGAGTTCCTCACCCTCGAGTCCGTGACCAAGCGCGGCTACGACCCGCTGTCCTACCGCTACTACTGTCTGCAGACCCATTACCGCAAGCAGCTGGAGTTCTCGTGGGAGGGCGTGGAGGCCTCCGCCCGCGGCCTCGACGGCCTGCGGGCCCTGGCGCGGAAGGTGAAGACGGAGGCCGGCGCCCCCGCGGAGCTGGATAAGGGGGCCAAGCCGTATCTGGATTTCACCGCGGCTCTCGCCGACGACGTGAACCTGCCCGCCGCGCTGGCCGTGCTCTGGGAAACGCTCAAGGACGGCTCCGTCCCGGCAGCTCAGCGCCTTGCTTTCGCCCAGGCCGCCGAGGAGGTCACCGCCCTCGACCTGTTCAGGGCCGAGGCTGCCGGCGAGCTGGCCTCAGAGTTCATGGCCATGATAAAGGACCGCGAGGCCGCCCGCAAGGCCAGGGACTGGAAGAAGTCGGACGAACTGCGCAAGGCGCTTTCCGATAAGGGCGTGCTCATAGAGGATACCCCGTCAGGCACCAAATGGAAGCTCACCCGCGGATGAAAAACCTCCTTGCCGCCCTGCTGCTGCTCTCTCCCGTTCTCTCCGCGCCGCTGAGCGCGGCCGGGACCCCGTCCAGGACCTATGCTCTCAAGGACGGCTCCTCCCTGGAGTATTCCAGGCCGGGGCTGTGGCATACCATAGGTTCCGGTCCTTCGGACTGGGGCACTTTCATCAAGGACAGCTTCAGGAAGGAGAACCTGCCCTGGTTCGCCGCCATCGGCGCCTCCACGCTGTTCCTGATCGAGTACGACCAGAAGATCTACACTAACACCCGCCGCGCCGGCAGGAAGCTCGGCATTTCCAGCGTCGACAAGACCAAGACCTACCTTAAGGTGGGCGGCGTCTCCATCTTCCGGGGACCGAGCGACCTCGGCTCCGCCTTCTATTTCATCGGCGACGGCTGGCTGAACCTGGGGCTCTTCGGCTATTTCGAGATAGCCGGGCGCCTGAAGGACGACTGGCGCGCCCTGCAGACCGGCCACCAGCTGGCCGAGGGCCTCATCGTGACCGGCTTCACCACGCAGATCATGAAGCGCATCAGCGGCCGCGAGACGCCGCGCGCGGCCACCGCCCCCAGGGGCGTGTGGCGGATGTTCCCGTCGTTCAAGGATTTCCAGTCGCACCGCACCCGCTACGACGCCTTCCCGTCCGGCCACCTCGCCACCTGCATGATGACGCTGACCGTCATCGCGGAGAATTACCCGGAGAAGAAGTACGTAAAGCCGCTCGGCTACGCCATGCTCGGCGCCCTCAGCTTCCAGATGGTCAATAACGGCGTGCACTGGGCCAGCGACTACCCGCTGGGACTGGCGGTGGGCTACGGGATAGGCAAAGCCATAGCCTCGCACGGCCGCACCGCGGCCAGGCGTACCGCCGCGCCCGCTCCTTCCGCCCTGCGGCTGGAGCCGTACTTCGGCCCCGAAGGCGCGGCCGGAGCCGCCCTGGCCTACAGGTTTTAAAAAAAGCGGCTTTTTTGATAGAATATACGGGTAGTACAAGAGCGCGGGCGTGGTTCAATGGTAGAACGGGACCTTGCCAAGGTTCAGACGAGGGTTCGATTCCCTTCGCCCGCTCCATAAAATTCTGGCCATCACTAACGTGATGGCCTTTATATTTAATCCGTGGCGAAGGGAATTTCTTTATCTGGCTCGCTGACGCTCGCAAGTCGCCCGCTCCAAAAATTTAGAAACCGGCTTATTTAGGCCGGTTTTATTTTTCCCCCTGCCCGATTCCATGCCTTGGTGTCCATTTAATGTTTGTTGGCTGGGGGGCGGGAAGTTTCTGAAAAATAGGTCTAGACTTGATAACTATATTGTGAGATTTTTTGTATAGTGGAAAACGGTGTGGGCGGGCGTTTTTGGAAACTTTTCTGATTTTTAGGGTTAAATTATGAAACATTTTAAATGTCTTGCGCTTTTCAATATTCTTTTGGTGGTCGGAGGTGGAATTTGTCTGGCACAACGAAATGAAGTTATGAAGGAAGTGTTTGTTCCGAATAAGTACGGGATAATGAAAATTATTGGCAAGTATGCCCCTCTTTATGAGCTGCCAAAACCCGGAGCTCGCAAATTAACCAATGTTCCGTTAAATACAATTGTTAGGCGTTCTGGAGAGTGTGATAAATGGTGTCAAATTGTTATGTATAACGAAGGGCCGAGCGGATGGATTGATAGTAAATTATTGGAGGACTGCCCTGCGGCTGAGTCAGATGGGGCCATAATACCGCCCAGTGTTTCAATAATCAATCCTATTGATGATACTGTGGAGGTAAACTTTTTAAAAACACCACCAGTTGATTGGCGATATTTTAAGTATCATGATAAATATTTTCAGGTAATTAGAGACTCTTTTACACTTGTTGCTGGAACTAAAGATTCTCATTCTTTGATTAACAGAGAATATGCGCTCCTTATCTCTGGGTTAGATAAAATTTATTTAAATAAAGGAGAGATATTGAGCGTGAGAGCATCTGATTTCGGAGCGGTAAATGTTGTGAGTTTATCAAGTACGACAAATATGCCAGGTCTAGATTGTATGGCGTTATCATCCAATGATTTAGTTTTTGTAACTTCCCGCAATTACAATAAAAGCGCTGTTTATATAATAGATCCGAAAACAGATAAACTTATCAATGTTATCCCGAGTCTGCCAGCAATGTGGGGGATAGCAACTTCACCAAATGGCAAGGTGTATATAACTTGCCCTTGGGCAGATCAGATTATCGTAATTGACGCGACTAAGCAAGAAGTGGAGAAGATGATTGAGATCCATGGTGCTCCAGAAAAAATTCTGTTCGATAACAATAAAATATATGTAACCACTTCGCGGGATGATGTGGTTGTTTTGGATGCCAATAATTATGGGATTCTAAAAAGAATAAATGTTGGGCCAGCCCCCCAAGATATTTGGCTGGCCGAGGATGGCCGAATTTATGTCTGGAATACTGCAAGTTATTATAGTGACTAACGGCCGATGAGGCCTCTGATAAAGCCTGAGGCCACACCGGATCAAAAATCTGCATTTCTACCTATAAACCGACAAACTCGGTTTTCTTCCGTGTAAAGGTTCAGACGAGGTTCACTTGCTCCAATAATTTAGAAACCGGCTCAGGCAGCCGGTTTCCTTGTTTGTCGCTCGCCGGAGGTCAGAACACTTCGTTGGTGAGGCAGTGGACGGAGCCGCCGGCGTATTTGAAGCTGGTGAGCGGGGCCACGTAGCGCTCTATGCCCAGCTTCCTGAGCTTCGCTTCCACTCCGGGCGTGGAGAAGACGCTGCAGTTCACCATGACGCCCGGGGCTATCAGGGCGTTGACGGCGTAGTTGCCTAGGTCCTCTCCGGCGCCGGAGGAATCGTGCGCGGAAACCTCTATGACGGGGACCTTCAGCGCCCGGATCTTCGCCATGCTCTTCGGCCTGATGCTTTCCGACGCGACTATCAGGGCGGCCAGCCGGTTGTCGGCGGTGACTACCGGGGTGAACACGGTGTCCAGGTGGTAGCCCTCGGATTCGATCAGGATATAGTTGTCCGGCCGCACGATATCGCGGGCGAAGTCGTGGCCTTTCCTGTTGGAGCGCGAGAGGCCGCCGAAGTAGTAGCTGCCGCCCGCGGTCATCAGGAAGTTGATGTCGCCGCCTTCCAGGAAGGCGTCCTTCGGCGGGGTGATGACGGTCTTACAGAGCTTGGAGGAGACCAGCCGGGTGTGGAATTCGCCCTCGGTGATGCGGTCCTTCACGCTGAAGCGGCCCTTTATCCAGATGCTGCGGAAGATCAGGCCGCCGTCGCGGATGAAGACGGCGTCGTGGTACAGGCTGTCGGGGCGGTTGAGCTCGGCGGGGAAGGGGATGATGTGCAGGTGAAAGCCGGCCAGCAGCAGAGTGTCCACGAAGTTGAGCCATTCCCGCCGCAGCAGGTCCTGGTCGGGGACTATGCCGTGCTCCTTGGCGTAGAGGGTGGCGAAGTTGACGCTGGTCTCCGTCTCCCCCTTATGCACCGGGTAGCCCTTGAACCACATGCCCTTCACCTCGGGCGTGACGGGGGGCAGACCCAGGACGATCATCTCTCTGTTATGCTTGTGAGCGTTCATAGTTGCGGTTCCTGGAAGTGAGCGCGGATATCGCCGTCCCCGCCGCGGGAAGGCAGCTGCTATATTCTCGCAAGATTGGAAAGGCAAGTAAAGGAACTGCGGCGGGCGGGGCCCGGCTACGGCAGCGCGGAGACCGAGGTCCAGTAGCTGCCCACGCGGTGCATCATCTCTTTGAACCCCTCGAAATTAGTGGGCTTGGTGAGGAAGGACGCGGCCCCGTGCTCGTAGCTGCGGCGTATGTCGGCCGCGGACGAGGAGGTGGTCAGCATGATGACCGGGATCTTCCTCAGCTTGGGGTCGGCCTTCAGCGCCCGCAAAAGGCTTATGCCGTCCATGCCCGGCATGTTGATGTCCAGCAGCAGCAGGTCCGGGGGCTCCGGCTTCCTGCCGGAATGATCCCCGGCGCAGCGCAGGTAATCAAGGGCCGCGGCGCCGCTGGTGAGTGTTTTGAGGGTGTGCGGGAAAGCCAGGCGGGAGAATACCGCCTCGGCCAGCATTACGTCGTCTTCGCTGTCGTCCACCAGCAGGATGTTCAAGGTACGCGGGGGGATGTCCATAAGGCCTCCTTGGCCGCGCAGGAACCGGGACAGCCGAACGAGCAGGGCCCTCCTGTCGTTCTGGCCGCTATAACTATAAATAGTTTAACAGCGCCCTGCGGCGCGCGCAATGTGACCGAATATACATGTATATAAAGTAACTTATCTGAGCTTCGGCCCGTAAATGCGCGTATATAAGGTCCCGGGCCTCCGGGCCGAAGGTCCCAGGCGTACCCGCGCGGGTGGGCCTACCGCGGCATGGGCAGAAAAACCGGGCCCCGCTGGGCACTTGGCCTCTGCCGCAAAGGTCCCGATTCCGGTAAACTATCGGTAATGAAAAACCTTAACGAGACCACCATCAGAG